>NZ_JBEAIO010000006.1:0-289545 GCF_040065095.1 Klebsiella sp. CN_Kp091
TCTGACCCTCTGACCCTCTGACCCTCTGACCCTCTGACCCTCTGACCCTCTGACCTTCTGACCTCCTGATTTCCTACCTCCTGGCCTTTAAGTTCACTCATAATTTAATTCCGACGGCACTAAGGAAAATTATTTTTTTTCATTTTCCATTTTGCAATTATAACCTCTCTCTATATTTTTCACTTTAACCTTATTTCTAATGTGGTTTATTGTTGCTTGAAAAAATTTTCTTAATGGCCTAATGGGAAATTTTATGCTGTCGATAAAAAAAGTTACTGTTTAACTACTAAATTTGGCGGGATTTTGGTTTTTTAATTTGAAGTATTGACGATACTCGTTTTTTAGACTTTTCTTATTATGTGTACTTGGGTGGCAGTCTATCTGCTATTTCTGTACTACAGCTCTGGGCCTAGATTGCTTATGTTTAAATTTTGAGGATACTCAAATGGTTACTCAAGTTCTACTCACGCAAAAAGAAGTAGCAGCGATACAGTATGCGGTGCTCGGTAAGAATACATATAGCGGTGATGCTTTTTTTGATGCAGTAGCGGGGCAGTTTCGCGATGGGTCATTGACCCCTACACAGTATATTTCTAATTTATTAGCTTCTACTGATGGGGTTGCTCGCTACGCTGGTAAGACTGACACTGACATTGTCAAGGCCGTCTACGCATCATTATGGGGGAGCCCTGCCAGCGATGCAGTAGCTCAAACCTATTTATCTAGTGGTAGTTTAAGTTCTGCATTGAATGCTGTTATTAATAATGTTCTAAATTACAATGGGTTCGATTCGGCGACATTACTGGCACAGAACAATTTAGATAATGCTCTAAATGCTGTTATGTTTAAAGATTATGGAACTTCAACCTGGAATACCTGGAGCGTATCTCTAAATAACAAAGAGTTAGTAGAAGCTGCATATATTGCTCTTGCTGACCGTTCCGCAGATATGAGCGGGTTAAGAGCATGGACTTCATTTCTTACACAGCCTGGAAAAACATACGATTCGCTCTTAAAATTACTAATTAGCTCAGCAGAGTTTCAACGTAAAGGTGCAAACCTGGTTGGTGATGATTACATTAAGCATGTATATAATGGAATCTATGGTGTAGATCCTGATAGTACCGCACTTGCAAAATACAACGCATTGGGTACCGATAAAATTATTATTACGAAGGCAATCATCAACGATTTACGTGGTTCCACAGCTACAGATGTAACAGCTGTAACCAATCAGCATGCCTTTGAATATCAGATTGGTACCGGGTTACTTTATAAAACTAGCGCTGTCCTCAGCGCCAGCGCTACAGGCGGCAACGCCACTGGTACAGTCAATACCAATGCTAGCCATCAGCTCACTAATGCTGAAACTGCGGTTCTGACTAACGCGCAACTCAATGCTAACGTGGCGAGCACCGTTAACCTCAAATTCGCCGATCATTTGGCAAATCTAGAAATTAATGGTTCAAGCGCAGCCACTGTTAACCTGTCCGATAATGGGGTGAACCCTGGAGTAGACATCGTTGTTAACAACGGTAGCGTGATCCTCAATGCCAGTTCCGGCGCTGATGATGTTATTGTGAGTAACCTTGTTAATATGACCACCGCCACGGCTAAGTTTAACCTCGGAACGGGTAACGATACGCTGAAGTGGGCCGGTAACTCTACTGGCGGGGCAAATACAGTGAGCACGTCTGTCACCGCTGATGGTGGAGCTGGGATTGATACCATTTCGGCTAACTTTATTACGAAAAATGTCGTTATGGGTGGGAATATTGTTACCCGAACTGCAGTTATCACTTCCAACTCTTCGCAGTTCAGTAATTTCGAAAAGCTGGATCTTGCTGGCTATGTAGGGCAGGCAACTGTTAGTGCAAGTTCTACCGCTCAGGCCCATACATTTGACTTTGGCGTATTAACGGGTAATGCAACCACCGAATCGAGTTTGACTGGTACTCTTGGGACAAATATCACCCAGGCCGGAACTTCAACAGTCGGCTCGCAGGGATTTGTGTTATCGGGCCTGGCAAGTAATGTCCATGTGATTAATGCGGCAGGTGGCAATTCCGCGCAACTTGAAGTCACAGGTAACGCGACTGCGGCAAGTAGTGTCGATATTACGTTCCGTCCAGGTATCACCGATCATTTCAATGTTAACTTCACCGCAACCAGTAATAGCGATATCAACGCAGGCTCGCTGGCCCTAAACAGCAGTGGCGCCACTGCGTTGACAACCCTGAATGTCGGCTCGGGTGGTACCGGTAGTTTCGCTAACGCCATCAGCTTAGCGGGAACCGGTAGCCAACTACAAACTATCAATGTCACCGGCGATCATTTGCTTAATCTGACGGTAGGCACAGGTTACGGCAACCTGGAGACTATCAATGCTTCGGCAAATTCCGCAGGATTGAATTTGGATGCTAATGTGGGGGGAACTGGTAAAGGAATCCTTTATCAACTTCTGACTATTCTTCCTGCTGCAGGTGTGACAACAACAATTATTAATCTGTTAGGGTTAGGTGGTGGGCATAACTTATCGGTTCAAGGAACTAGCGTTGCGGATACCTTTAAGGTTCTCGGTAACACCATTGTTTCAGGTGGTGACGGTGCGAACCTTTACCAATTGAAAGCAAGCACCGTCAACTCTGGTGTGACCATTTCAGATTTTAATAGCGGTAAAGATAGCATTTTTGACACTGCTTCAGGTCTGACTATTAACAATGATGCCACGCATACCCAGGTAGCTGATTATGGTGTACGTACGACTGATGTTGTTGACGCGTTGTTAGGTACATTGGTTGGTGGTGTGGTTGGCGGCGTTGTCGGTCTGTTAGGGCAAATCCTTGGTATCGGTGGTAATGGTGATCTCACTGCTAAGGTGGGGGTAGCGTCGGTTGTCTGGACTGATAACTCCCACGAGGCTAGTAACTACCTGATTGTTGATAACAACAACAACCATACTCTGGATGCGAACGATACAGTAGTGTATCTCAACGGGCAAACCCATCAGCAGTTGGTTGATACTTTGCACTACGCTTGAGTAGCGTGATGTGATGGCTGTTTTATAAAAAAAAGGGGGAGGATGCTCTTCCCCCTTTTTATTGTGATCTCTGTCGTATTTTTATTAACATTAATTTTCGCATGGATTATGAAAAAATATTTTTTTGGTAGCTTGATATTTTAGTGCTTTCCTATCTATATATTATAAATATCTCCAGCCTGAGTTGTTGGGATCTGATTGCTCTACTGTCGGTAGAGGTGTGGCTGAAGGTACACAAAAATAAGGGAAAAAGCAGTGGAGCACTATTTACCGCGCAATGAAATTGCGGACGTAATACGCACTCGCAGTAAAATATTCTGGACAGTCGGTGTTTTTACCGCATTCATTAATATCTTAATGTTAGTACCTTCGATTTATATGCTCCAGGTTTATGACCGGGTGCTACCCTCTGGTAATGAAATCACTCTGCTGATGCTAACCCTTATCATGCTGGCCATGTTTGGTATGATGGCATTGCTGGAGTATGTCCGTAGCATGGTGGTCATACGGATTGGCGCGCAGCTAGATATGCGTTTAAATACACGTATTTATACCGCAGCATACGAAGATAATCTCAAAAATAAATCTGCTGATGCCGGGCAAATGCTTAACGATCTTACTAACATGCGTCAGTTTTTGACCGGCAGCGCGCTTTTTGCTTTTTTTGATGCACCCTGGTTCCCGATCTATTTGTTGGTCATTTTTCTGTTTAATCCCTGGTTAGGGTTGTTTGCATTAATTGGCTCATTAATATTGATAGCGCTGGCCGTGGTGAATGAAATAGTATCAAAAGAACCATTGGCTGAAGCGAGTAAGCTTGCGCTGCAATCAGGAAGTCTTGCCAGCACCAACTTGCGCAATGCGGAAGTTATAGAAGCGTTAGGAATGTTGCCAAATATCAAGGGACGATGGTTTAGTTTACATCAACGGTTTCTGAACAGTCAGCGAGTCGCGAGCGAACGAGCTTCTCGTATCAATTCTATTACGAAATTTGTTCGTCTATCCTTGCAATCTTTGGTGCTCGGGCTGGGGGGCTGGTTGGCTATTGATGGTCATATTACCCCGGGAATGATGATCGCCGGTTCTATTTTGATGGGGAGAACGCTTGCTCCGATAGAACAAGTGATTAACGTCTGGAAAAGCTGGAGCTCGGCAAAACTATCTTATGGCCGGCTGGTGAAGTTACTGGATAGTAATCCACCCCGTGGCACCGGTATGTCTCTACCGAAGCCTGAAGGGGTACTGAGCGTAGAAAATGTATCTGCGAAACCGCCTGGCGCGCAGGGTGAGCCGGTACTACACGCAGTGTCATTTAATTTACAGGCGGGGGATGTGCTTGGCATTATTGGGCCCAGCGCATCTGGAAAATCGACCCTGGCACGATTATTAGTTGGGATTTGGCCGGTAACTGAAGGAATTGTTCGGTTGGATGGCGCTGATATTTATCAGTGGAATAAAGATGAACTGGGCCCCCATATTGGCTATTTACCACAAGACATTGAATTGTTCGCCGGAACCATAGCAGAGAATATTGCGAGATTTAATGATGTCGATGCTGAGAAAGTGATTGCTGCCGCGAAACTGGCAGGGGTACACGAACTGATTTTGCGTTTTCCACATGGCTATGACTCAGTTATTGGCAACGGAGGAAGCGGACTTTCCGGAGGTCAAAAGCAACGAATTGGTCTTGCAAGGGCCTTATATGGCGATCCCTCGTTGATTGTTCTTGATGAACCGAATTCTAATCTGGATGACGCTGGCGAATTAGCCCTAAATAAGGCTATTGCCTTTCTTCGGGAGCGGCAAAAAACGGTGGTACTGATTACGCATCGAACTAACTTGCTTTCAATGACCAGTAAGTTGTTATTGTTAGTCAATGGTAAGGTTAACGCATTTGGTACCACCCAGCAGGTACTTCAGGCTTTGAATAATGCTCAGAGGACTCAGGCAGCACAGCAACAGGCAATGCATGCAGTTAATAGTGAATCGCATGACGGCAACGGGGTTACCCCTAAAACACAAATAAACTAAATAACGGCTTGCCAGATAAAAGCTGCAACTATCTGTTGTTAAAGGGGGGAATATGTCTTCTCAAATGAATCAGTCTTTTAGTGGCGATGTGCCATCAGATTCTACTGATGAGCGGAAATATACGCGTTTTGGTTGGTTGGTGATCGCGATTGGTTTATGCGGTTTCCTGCTATGGGCAGCTTTCGCTCCTCTGGATAAAGGCGTTGCCTCTCAAGGGTCGGTAACTGTTTCAGGAAACCGTAAAACTATTCAATCTCCAACCAGTGGTATTATCAGCAATATCGCGGTTAAAGAAGGGGATAAGGTCAAGGCCGGGCAGGTACTGGTTCAAATGAGCCAGGTGCAGGCACAGGCGCAGGTGGACTCCCTGAAGATCCAATATTACACAACACTGGCAACAGAGGGGCGTTTGTTAGCTGAAAGAGATAATCTGGATGCAATTAAATTCTCTGACGTTTTCAATGCTATCAAAGATAAGCCTCGTGCAGCGGAAATAATTGCCTTGCAGCAACAGCTTTTTATTTCTCGCCGACAGGCATTACGTAGTGAAGTCGATGGTTTTAGGCAGTCAATTGACGGTATCCGTTTCCAGCTCAAGGGATTACAGGATTCCCGGGCGAACAAACAGATTCAACTAAACAGCATCCGTGAGCAGATGACAAGTATGAAACAGCTTTCTGCGGAAGGGTATTTGCCGAGGAACCGTTATCTGGAGGCTCAACGTCAGTTTGCAGAGATCAGTAGCAGCATCGATGAGACGATAGGCAGGATCGGACAGCTACAAAAGCAACTGTTGGAGTCGCAGCAGCGTATCGACCAGCGGTATGCGGACTATCAGCGTGAAGTGAGAACGCAGTTAGCGCAAACGCAAATGGATGTAAATGATTATAAAAACAAACTGGATATGGCTAATTTTGAGCTAGGGAATACCGAAATTATTTCGCCAGTTGATGGTACCGTTGTTGGACTGAATATATTTACCCAAGGCGGCGTGGTGGGGGCTGGGGATCACCTTATGGATGTGGTACCCAGTGAAGCTGCGCTGGTTGTTGATGCTCAATTGAAAGTACAACTAATCGATAAAGTATATACCGGGCTCCCCGTTGAGCTTATGTTTACTGCTTTTAACCAAAACAGAACGCCTAAAATACCTGGTACGGTGACACTTGTTTCTGCCGACCGTTTAATCGATAAAGCAAATGGGGAAGCTTATTATCAGATGCAGGTAACGGTCACTCCGGAAGGAATCAAAATGCTCCAGGGTGAGGAAATCAAACCAGGGATGCCAGTTGAGGTGTTCGTAAGGACGGGGTCCCGTTCGCTGTTAAGTTATCTGTTTAAACCAATTTTGGATCGTGCGCGTACTTCATTGACCGAGGAATAATCGTGATTTTCATGAAAAGGAAGATGATTAATCTCACCCTTAGTTCGATAGTGTGGGTGGTATCCTCACCGGTGTATGCATTGGGCATTCTGGACGCCTATTCGCTAGCGCTGGAAAAAGACCCGACATTTCAGGCGGCGATTAAAGAAAAGGAAGCCGGGGATGAAGCAAAAAATATTGGACGAGCAGGGCTATTACCAAAAGTCTCTCTCAATTATCAGAATGCGCCACGTAATTGGCAGACTCAAAAATATCAGACGAGTGATATTTTTGGCAATGTTAGCGATGTGACTAAACGACAGCAGTACCGCAGTTATGCGGGTTCCGTGACCCTAACGCAACCTCTATTTGATTATGAGGCTTATGCGAAATATAAAACCGGAGTCGCACAAAGTTTGATGGCTGACGAAAAATATCGCAGTAAATACCTCGATCTTGCAGTCCGGGTCATTTCGGCTTACGTCAGTGTTGCATACGCCAAAGATCAAATTGCACTCGCTGAGGCGCAAAAGGCAGCCTATAAAGAACAACTTGCGTTGAATGATCGCCTGATGTCCGCTGGTGAGGGCACTGTGACGGACGTTGCTGAGACTCAGGCACGGTATAGTCTTGCTGAAGCTCAGGTCATCGAGGCTCGAGATGTCTTAGACTCAGCTCAGCGGGAGCTTGAAGTCATCATCGGAATTCCTCTCGATCAGTTAGATGCATTGCAGACGTTACGGCAGGGTAAATTCCAGGTCTCACCGCTACGTTTTACAGCATTCGATGATTGGCAAAAGCTAGCCATGGAACGAAATCCACAACTAGCTTCATCACGACATGGCGTGGATGCCGCGCGTTATGATGTTGAACGTAACCGGGCTGGTTTTATGCCACAAGTTCAGCTATATGCATCACACTCGGAAAATGATTCAAGCAGCGACAATACGGTAAATCAGAAATATCGAACCGACAGTGTTGGGGTTCAGGTATCAATGCCAATTTATTCTGGCGGGGGAGTTGCAGCCTCGACGAGGCAGGCTGCGGCGCGTTATGGGCAGGCTAAGTATGAACTGGACGCCCAGGTCGGTTCGATTATGAACGACCTTCGTAAACAGTTTAATCAGTGTATTAGTAGCCAGGCTAAGCTCAGGGCCTATGAATTGGCTGTAAAATCTGCGACGACGCAGGTAGAGGCTACACGGCAAAGTGTGCTCGCCGGGCAGAGGGTGAACGTTGATGTGCTTAATGCGGAGCAGCAACTCTATGCTGCACAGCGAGATTTAGCAGAAGCTAAATACACTTATATTAAGGCCTGGATTACGTTGCTTGGAGATTCAGGTACGCTGAGCGAAAAAGATATTATGCAAGTTGCGGGGTACTTCCATCGTTCTTGAGTGAAACTGTGAAGTTCGGAACAGAAAGAGTGTAAAATAGTTTGTTTTTGCATCTCTGAAACCCGTATGCTACCGTGGCATTTACGAGACTATCTCTGTATTCTACATCGAAAGATATCCCTGTCGAATTAGAAGTATATAACGTTGAGGAAACTACTACTCTGATTACACTATGGGCTGTTAATATACCGCAATCTGTGGATTGCGGTAAAAACAGAAGATAAGAAATTATCAAATTGCGTAGTAGTCTTTATACCACTCCACGAAGTTTTTCACGCCTTGCTTGACCGTAGTTTGTGGCCTGAAACCAACCAGATCATACAGCGGTTGAGTTTCAGCGCTTGTCTCCAGAACATCGCCTGGTTGCATCGGCATCATGTTTTTCTTAGCTTCCATACCCATAGCTTCTTCAAGCGCGGTGATGTAGTCCATTAGTTCAACCGGCGAGCTATTGCCGATGTTATAGACCCGATAGGGGGCAGAACTGGTCGCCGGAGACCCGGTTTCTACCGTCCAGTCCGGATTTGGCTGCGGAATGACATCCTGAACACGAACAACAGCTTCAACTATATCGTCAATATAGGTGAAGTCTCTTTTCATTTTTCCGTAGTTGTATACGTTGATGCTTTGACCTTCGAGCATGGCTTTTGTGAACTTGAATAATGCCATATCCGGACGTCCCCATGGGCCATAGACGGTAAAAAACCGCAGACCGGTTGTTGGAATCCCATAGAGATGCGCATAAGTATGCGCCATCAATTCATTAGCTTTTTTGGTTGCCGCGTAAAGCGATACTGGGTGATCTACCGAATCATCGGTTGAGAACGGCATCTTACGATTTAAACCATAAACGGAACTGGATGACGCGTAGACCAGATGCTCGATTTTATTATGGCGACACCCCTCAAGGATATTCAGGAACCCCATCAGGTTGGCGTCAGCATAAGCGTGCGGGTTTTCCAGTGAGTAGCGTACGCCGGCTTGCGCGGCAAGGTGGATTACGCGATTAAATTTCTCACTAGAAAAAAGCTGCTCCATGTTAACCCGATCGGCGAGATCAATTTTGTGAAAACTGAACAAAGGCGTTTTCAGAAGATCCAGGCGGGCTTGTTTGAGGCTCACATCGTAGTAGTCATTCATGTTGTCGATCCCGACAACCTCATGACCAGCTTCCAGCAGGCGTTTACATACATGGAAGCCGATGAAGCCAGCAGCGCCAGTGACTAAAAATTTCATTTATATCCTCCAGGATCATGATGTCCCACTACTTATAGGCGCCTATTTTACACAGGGGGGAGGTAACGATCATCTTGTTTACTGGTTGGCTTGGAAAGGACGGGGAGAATAACATTTAAAGCTAAACCGCCCGGTAAAGCGCACGCCATGTCCAATTATGAGAGTGAAAATTATTCTCATTGGTGAGCAAGTTTTCTAAGTTGTAACAAACGTTTAAATGGCATTGTACTTACCTGGTGTATGTATCTTCTTTGCCAGTCAATCCTGCTTTTTCGCTTTTAATCTTATAGGCCGGGAGTATACTATGCTGCTGTTTCATTCATATGGTATTCGCTTGAGAAGCTCACATTGCAACTTTCTGATTTTATTACCATAATAGACAAGTATACCACTAACATTAATGATGCTGCCGAATGGGGCAACTCACTTAAAGTTAAGCATCTCCGTTGCCAGGTCCGTTGTCTGAAATGAGACTAACCTGATGGCAAGTTGCCTCTAAAGCAGAGAGAGTGACCGCTCTCAGATTGAGCTCAAGAATGATGCTTGAGATAGAGCGAGTTCATAGGCTCTTGCGGTAGCATTTAGATTGTAATGCATTGAAGTTTATGAAGATTTATAAAATTCTAGACTTGTTCTGCGCGCTTTGGTTGCGATAGCCAATGGCGGTAGCGTGTCTCTGATTGGTGAGATAGATGGCTGAAGCAGGTCAAAATGAGAAAGCTAATCATTTGTGGCCGTATAGTTCCCCCCGTAACATACTCTAAATGATGGTGTATAGTACGCTATTATGTGGAACTGCGTATGGTTGCTGAGAAGGGTTTATCCATACAGGGGGTTAAAAGGCAACGGCCGCTTTTGGTAACTATATAATAATTATGTTGATATTATAGCTATGCACTGTTTCCTCCGAGGTAATAATGGTGAGTATGGTTGCGTGGTCGATTTCAAAAAAATGAGTGCAAATAATGAAGTTTAAATTAGGATATTTATTTGATCTACTTGTTGTGATAACTAATAAAGATTTAAAAGTTCGCTATAAAAGTAGCATCTTTGGATATTTATGGTCTATTGCAAACCCTTTATTATTTGCGATGATTTACTATTTTATTTTTAAAATGGTAATGAGAGTACAAATTCCAAATTATACCGTTTTTCTAATCACTGGATTGTTCCCATGGCAATGGTTTGCAAGTTCAGCAACCAATTCATTGTATTCATTTATCTCCAACGCGCAGATTATTAAGAAAACAGTATTTCCACGCTCGGTTATCCCTTTGAGCAATGTAATGATGGAAGGATTACATTTCTTGTGTACAATTCCTGTAATTGCAGTATTTCTTTATATTTATGGTATGTCGCCATCGCTTAGTTGGTTCTGGGGCATTCCGCTACTGGCGATCGGTCAAATTATTTTTACATTTGGATTTGCTCTAATTTTCTCAACGCTAAATTTGTTTTTCCGTGACCTGGAGCGATTTGTCGCTTTAGGTATTATGTTGATGTTCTACTGTACCCCGATACTCTATAATTCCGATATGATCCCGCAACAATTTACCTGGATCATTGATTATAATCCACTGGCTAGCATGATTATGGCCTGGCGAGATCTGCTTATGAATGGCAACTTGGATTATGTGCATATCACTTATCTATACTCATCAGGCATGGTTGTATTGCTGCTAGGGGTGTGGGTCTTTAATAAATTAAAATATCGATTTGCAGAGATTTTGTGATGACAGCTGTTATTGAATTTTGCAATGTAACAAAAGAGTATCCTCTATATCATCATATTGGCTCTGGCATTAAAGATCTGTTTTTTCATCCGCGTCGGGCCTTTAATTTGCTAAAAGGTCGCAAATATCTGGCGATCGAAAACGTGTCATTCACCGTTAATAAGGGTGAATCAGTTGCATTGATTGGTCGCAATGGCGCAGGCAAAAGTACTACCCTTGGTCTCGTTGCTGGTGTGCTAAAGCCAAGTAAGGGCGAGGTTAAAGTCGTCGGACGCGTGGCTTCGATGCTGGAGTTGGGAGGCGGTTTTCATCCGGAACTGACCGGGCGCGAAAATATCAAACTTAATGCCACCTTACTGGGGTTACGCAGAGCAGAAGTAAACAAGCGGCTTGATAAAATTATCGAGTTCTCAGAGCTAGGCGAGTTTATTGATGAGCCTATTCGCGTATACTCCAGTGGCATGCTGGCGAAACTGGGCTTTTCAGTAATTAGTCAGGTTGATCCAGATGTATTGATTATCGACGAAGTCCTTGCGGTTGGTGATATCGCATTTCAACGCAAATGCATTGAAACAATCAATGAGTTCAGAAAACGTGGGGTAACAATCCTGTTTGTTAGCCACAGCATGAAAGATGTCATGCAGATTTGCGATAAAGTTGTGTGGGTTGAAAATCATCGGTTGAAAGCGATCGGTGAGGCAAGCTCAATTGTTGATGAATATGTAGCCTCAATGGCTTGATGGAAAAACTAATGCAGAAGAATGTACTTATTGTCGGCGCAGGATTTTCAGGCGCGGTTATTGGTCGCTTATTGGCTGAAGCTGGTCATCAGGTGACGATTATTGACAGCCGGCCGCATGTTGCTGGTAACTGCTATAGTGAACGGGATAGTGAAACCAATGTTATGGTTCATACTTATGGCCCTCATATTTTCCATACTGACAATGCTGAAGTTTGGGAGTACATCAACCAATACACGGAAATGATGCCTTATGTGAACCGGGTGAAGACGACGGTCAATGGGCAAGTCTTTTCCTTACCAATCAACTTACACACAATTAACCAGTTCTTCCATACTACGTGCTCCCCAACCGAAGCGCGTAAATTAATTGATGAGAAGAGTGATAAAACGATAGAAGAACCTGCAACATTTGAAGAGCAGGCACTGCGTTTTGTCGGCAAAGAACTATATGAAGCCTTTTTTAAAGGTTACACCATCAAACAGTGGGGAATGTCTCCGTCGGAGCTCCCGGCTTCAATTCTTAAGCGTCTGCCTGTACGATTCAATTATGATGATAACTACTTTAATCATAAATATCAGGGAATGCCAAAAGACGGCTATACGGTAATCGTTGATAAGATATTAGATCACAAAAATATTACTGTGGCTTTAAACACCCAGTATGATGAGACCACTCGTGGCGAATATGATCATGTATTTTATAGTGGCGCGCTGGATGGTTTTTATAAATACGATATGGGGCGCCTGGGCTATCGTACCCTGGATTTCGATGCTTTCCGAACCGAAGGTGATTATCAGGGATGTGCGGTAATGAATTATGGTGAGCAAAAAGTGCCTTACACTCGTATTACTGAGCATAAATACTTTGCTCCATGGGAGAGTCACGAGAAATCAATCTGCTACCGCGAATTTAGTCGAGCATGTGAGCCTGAGGATATTCCATACTACCCAATTCGACAGGTAGGTGAGATGGCCATGCTGCAAAATTACCTCGATCGCGCTGAAAAAGAAGCAAATATTACCTTTGTTGGTCGTCTGGGGACATACCGCTATCTTGATATGGACGTAACTATTGCTGAAGCTCTGGAAACGGGAAGAACTTATCTTAAGTCATTAGAACAGAATTCAGTGATGCCTGTATTTACGGTTAAAGTCAGATGAATGTAGCTGCTCTAATCGTCACTTATAATCGGTTAGAAAAGTTAAAAACAACAATTGAGGCAACGCTGGCGTTGCCTTTTCAGTATATAGTTGTGGTTAACAATGCATCAACCGATGATACTCAAGCCTATCTTGATTCTGTTTGCGATGAGCGAGTTAAAGTTTTACATCGAGAGGTGAATGATGGTGGGGCTGGCGGTTTTAAATACGGAGCGCAATGGATAACGCAAAATTTGAACACTGATTGGGTTCTGTTTTACGATGACGATGCATATCCGAATCATAATTTTGGCGTTGCGTTTCAGACCCTTGACCTATCAATTGAAAATGTTTATGTCTGCACGGTGGTGGATACTTCAGGCAATTACTGTAAAATGAATATACCCTGGAAGAAAATTCCTAATGGCATTTTGGGTAATATAGCTTACAGAACTAATCCTGCACGTTTTATTCCTGACGGCCATAAACAAGAGACCGTGGTGAGTGTTTCATTTGTAGGGATGTTGATTAGTCAGGAAACACTAAAGAAATCTATATCGTTTATATATGATGAGCTTTTTATCTATTATGACGATGTTTACTTTGGTCATCATCTGGTTCTACTGCATACACCTATTATATACCTTCCTGAATTATGTATTGTCCATGATATTGATACTACGAATAAATTAATTGCGCCATGGAAATTATATTATTTAAGCAGAAACCTTATCTTGTCCCGTAAAATATTCCAGGATGATTCGCCTTTCACCTTGTTTGATGTTTCATTAAGATTATTGAAATATATATTTACAGCATTGAAACATGACAAGCGGAAAGAATGTATGATTAATGTCTATAATGGAATCAAGGATGGTTTCTGGAAGCCAAAAGGTAGAGGTGCATAATCCGCTATGAAGAAGAAGTTATGCTATTTTGTAAACTCTGCCTGGTATTTTGAGCTTCATTGGCTAGAAAGAGGAATTGCTGCTTTAGATAATGGATATGATGTCTATGTTGTTGCTAATTTTTTAGATGATGCAATTTCAGATAGACTTTCTGCATTAGGATTTCACTGTATCAATAGTCAAATTAATGAGAAAAGCATCAATCCATTTGCTTTTATCAAAGGCTTTTTAAATGCCTCGAAGATATTGAAAACGATTAATCCTGATATCCTTCATTGTATTACGATTAAACCCGGTATTATAAGTTGCCTGTGGGCAAAATATCATAAAACTAAACTTGTTTATAGTTTTGTAGGTTTAGGGCGGGTATTTGAAAGTGAGCAACTCATTTTTAAAATATTACGTTGGTTGGTGCTTAAATTGTATCGATACTTGTTCTCAAATGTCGATTGTAAAATCATATTTGAACACCGAGAAGATAAAAGGAAAATACTTTCTCTGCTAGGAATCAAAGAAGAGAAGGCAAAGGTCATTGACGGCGCTGGTGTTAATACCAGTTATTTTTCTTACCAGCAAGAGCCGAAATTGACACATGGAACAATACTTTTTGCCAGCCGCATGCTACACAGTAAAGGATTACTTGACCTCATTAAGGCGAAAAGAATCCTAAAGTTAGAAGGGATAGATTGTACCATCCACGTAGCAGGTATTATCGTTGAGAATGACGACGATGGAATTACCTTGGGGCAAATAGAAAAATGGCACGCAGCGGGAGATATTGTCTGGTTAGGTACTCGAGATGATATTAGAGAATTGATTGCTGGGGCAAATATTGTTGCTCTTCCTTCTGTATATCCCGAAGGTGTACCACGAATTCTGCTTGAGGCTGGTGCCGTGGGTAGAGCTTGTGTTGTCTATGATAATGGTGGGTGTAACTCACTAATTAAAGACGGCTATAATGGTTATATAGTTGAACGCAAAAATGTCAAAGAACTGGCCGCGAGAATTAAAGCATTGATAAATGAAGATGATGACAGACAGAAAATGGGTATCAATGCCAGGGAAAATATTGTCAATCATTATACATCAGAAATTGTTATTGATAAAACATTACAAGTATATGAAGAACTGTTCCAGCGCTGAAAAATAATGATACGGTTAGGTCTATGAATAATAGTATTTCGTTACAGTCATCAGTATTCCCTGATATACACCACCGTGAAATTAGCGCTCTGTATTTTTTATCTGATAATGTATCTACATGCGTTAATGATGCAGGGTACGTTAGGGTATTTAAGAATCAAGAAGTTTGTTTTGATACTTTTTATAATTCATTTGATCTCCAAAAATGGTCTAAATACACAACGGTTAATCAGCTTGGTTTTAAAATTGATGTTGTTGGTAGAGGTATTGCCACTATTTTCTTCAAAAACCATGATGTATTAAAGAAAGTCTTTCAGCGCGAAGTTGAAGGGGCAGTCACAATAGATAATCTAGAATTAAGTGAATGTCTTGACGGTAGGCTTTATTTTTACTGGTCGTCAATTGATGATAGTGAAATCAGGAGTTTTTCTTTTACTACATATGGGGCAGTAGAGGATTTTGGTAAGTTAGCGATTGTCATCACTACTTATAATCGACAGGCAGCATTATTATCGACATTGTCGAGATTTGAGGAGAACTTATTTGCCGATAGTGTCGGTCAGTCAAAATTTAATGTATATGTTATAGATAATGGGTGCAATTTAAATTTAGAGCCAGGACCTAATGTTACCTATATAAAAAATAAAAACATGGGGGGGGCCGGTGGTTTCACCCGCGGTTTATTTGAGGTGAAAAAGAACAATAAAGAAACTTATTGTATCTTTATGGATGATGACGCATCCTGTGAAATTGAAAGTATCAAAAGAGCATATTGGTTCATGTGTTTTTCAAAAAACGATGAACAGATGATTGCAGGCAGTATGCTATATGAGGATAATCCTCAGACAGTATACGAGGCCGGCGCTATTTATCCTTACAAGCAGATACGAATGCGGCCCTTAAAAAACGGTGTTGATGTTTCAACACCAGGCGGGCTTGATGTGTTTAATCAAGAGGACGGACAGGCCAATTATGCCGCATGGTGGTTCTGCGCTTTTAAAGTATCAGCGGCAAAACACTATGCTTTTCCGTTCTTTGTCCGTGGCGATGACATTTTATTCGGAGTAATGCATGCCTACCCGATCGTGACTCTCAATGGCATTGCATCGTGGCAGATGAATTTTAATCAAAAATATAGTGCATTAGTTGAATATTTAAGCGTCAGAGGGTTGCTGGTCCCGGCGTTTGTATACCCGTCGCCAAAGAAAGGAAGACAGATAGCTTTTTGGATATTAGCAAAAGTGCTTTTACTATGCTTTTCCTACCGATATTCTTCGGCCGAGGCTATCATCGAAGCTTATTTAGATGTGATGAAAGGTGGTGATTTTTGGATTGACGATCCTGATGCTGAAAAAGCTCGTAGACGGATTAGTGAGTTGTCGAAAGATGAACGCCCTGGAGAAGTAGCGGATGGCAAGGCCGTGAAAAAAACGGACCGTAATGGACCTGAGCCTAAATGGGCTAAGATACTCAGGCTGTTTCTTCTCAATGGTCATTTGGTTCCTAAGTTTATCACGTCTGGAAATAGTGTACGAATACCGAACACAGAAATTCATCCGACAAAACAGGTTTTTTTGAATGCTGAAGTTTACTATGAAACTACTGACGGTAGTTTTATCGTACTGAAACAAAATAAATTACGCTGCGCTAGATTGATAATTAAAACACTATGGGTCATTAGCAAAGGGTACTTTACTTATAATGCTGTTGCAGAAGAGTATGGAAATAAGATTTCATACTTTACATCTGAGACTTTTTGGAAGAAATACTTTATTTAAATATTGACTGCTTTGGTCTTTATTCTTAATGATAATGTTGTTACAGTTAATTATTTCTTCTTACGGGTAAGAATCAGAGTTGTATTTATACGAAAGATATAAATTTTGATTTGGTTAGGTTATAAAATCCAGCCTGAAGTTAAATATATTCATACAAGAGACAGTAATGAGCGACATGATAGTTTGTGATACTCGACAATCGAAGGTTATACCAAAATTGTCTATTATTGTACCAGTCTATAATACCTCTGGTTTTGTGGAGAAGACTTTATCTTCATTTGATAAAAATGGTAATGATCAAATAGAAATTATCATTGTAAATGATGGTAGTACTGACAATAGTGTCGAAGTTGTTCAGCAGTGGCTTGATACCTATAAAGGTAATGCAGTTTTCATATCCCAGGAAAATAAAGGACTATCAGAGGCCAGAAACACGGCCTTACGCTATGCGAATGGCCAATATATTTCTTTCTGCGATAGCGATGATTGGTTAAATGAAAAAGCTGTTCTGGATTCGCTGAAGTTTGCTGAGTCTGACGATCTTGATATTGTATTATATCGTTCATACGTGTATGACAACCAAACTAAAGACTCCTACCCATTCTATGATGCGGCGACGTGGGATTATATTTTAGGCGGTGAACTTAAGAAGACTGTTAATATTGCAGCATATCCGCAAATTCTCAGCCTTGAACCAAATACGAACAACCGTATCCTTAAGAAAGAGTTTTTTGACAAGTATATAACTATCTTCCCAGTGGGTATTCATTTTGAAGATGTTACCCCGCATATTGTAAGTCTGGTTAACGCAACAAAAATTGGTATGATAGATACTGTCGGCTATTTTTACCGAGTTAATCGCGAAGGGAAGATTACAGATCAAAAAAGCGAAAAGCGATTTGATATCATTAAGACAGCGAAAGAGTTATTGCAAAAGCCTGAAGTTACGGGCCTCAATGCTTATCAGCAATATTGTGTGATGTCGCTAATATTCAAAATGATTTTCTGGTGTGGACGATATACAACTCTGAGCGACAGACGGCGTTACTTCCAGCAAGGTGTGGATCTATTTTCGGCATCGAATCCGGTTGTGCGTTCGCGTTTAAAAACATCCTTAGGCTTTGCGGAACGTAACAGAGAGTTCATTCTCATGTTGGCGTTTTTCAATGGTGCTACGGATTTCCTCACTGAGTACAGTACTGGTAAGCAAACGCTGTCAACAAAATTTAAATTGTTGAAGGCTATTTCAACTGCAAACATTGATGTCAATAAATTGATCTTCAAAAAAGCTTTGCGTTTTGCAAAAAACAAGTTCGGAAAACGGGTAGTGGGTTAACAAAATGATCAATAGAACACAATTGAATGCATATCTAAATAAACTACCTTCAGCAATTAGCCATGATGAGCTAGCACAACATAAGCATATTATCGAGCGCAGTTTTTTTGGCGTAGATTTCTTTTCTTGCGAAAGTGATGTTCTGGCTTTTGTGGGGACTTATACTGGTCTTGAAATTCTGGTCGCATTTTATAACAGCAAGCCGCGCGCGATTATTGTTGTTGAATCTAATGCAAGCAAATTTAAGCGTATTCAGGAACTATTAAACAAAAACCCTGAACTGAAAGATCGTGTCTACCTGTTTGATAATTTCTCGAACCCCGAAATTAATGAATTGATTGGAGAGCGGCACGTTAGTGTACGTATTTCTCTTCCGGCCTTTAGTCGGGCAGCTTTG
Source organism: Klebsiella sp. CN_Kp091 (assembly GCF_040065095.1). Classification (NCBI taxonomy): domain Bacteria; kingdom Pseudomonadati; phylum Pseudomonadota; class Gammaproteobacteria; order Enterobacterales; family Enterobacteriaceae; genus Klebsiella; species Klebsiella sp. CN_Kp091. Next base: position 18,245 of record NZ_JBEAIO010000006.1, read on the forward strand.
GAATATGTCACTGCGCAGTGGAAACTTGACCATATTTGTGGTGAATTCAACCAATATGATATTGATCCATTGATTGTTTATCGCCAATGCGCGCGTGCGGCGGATACTTTTTACTGGCGTATCCAGGATCAACACCAACCTCTTACGGGTAGCCGCCAGAAGTATGAGTATGAAGTTTCAGTCGTCGTACCTGCATATAATATCAGCGCCTATATCGACCAGTGCATAGAGTCACTGGCAAATCAGTCAATTGAGAATATTGAGATTTTAGTCGTCGATGATGGTACGCCGGATGATTCCGGTGAGAAAGCTGACGCCTGGGCGGCGAAATACCCAGGTAGAGTGAAAGTCATCCATAAAGTAAACGGTGGTTGCGCGACAGCGCGAAATGCCGGCGTTAGCCAGGCCAAAGGTCAATATATTGGTTTTGTTGACGGTGATGATTGGTGCGATCTTCAGATGTATGAAGATTTGTTCCGTGCCGCGGTGATGAAAAATGCTGATATTTCCCAGTGTGGCTATAAAGAAGCTTACGAGACTGGTGAAATAGTCAAGTTCCCACTGGACATCAATCTCACTCGCCTGGATTTGTTACGCGAACGCCCAACGATGTGGCGTCGTATTTACTCTGCGGACATGCTGAAAAACAAAGGCATTTCTTTCCCTGAGCATATTCGCCGGTTTGATGATTTACCTTTCCAGTTCGAGACTTTTTTAAACGCTAAGATTATTGCTAATATACCTTTTGATTATTACTATTATCGTCAAGGGCGCTTAGGTCAGGATATTTCTGTGCGGGATGACCGACTTTATGTTCATTTCCCTATTTTTGATTGGATCTACAGTCGTAACTCAGATACGTTCAACTATGATGAAGAACGTAAATTATTTGAGTTAGAACTCGATGTCCATTTCTGGGCGTGGAGTGTGATTGAAGCCAAATTCAAGGATGAGTATTTTAAACAGGTCCTGGCACAAATTTTCGTATCCAAAAAGATTCTGTCAAAATTTGATATGCTGGTAATAGCCAAAAATAAAGGAAGAGAAAGGTTTATGTTTTATTTAAAGCTACTAAAAGCTAAAACATTTTAACTTTTCTGTTTTACTAAAAACCGCGAAAGATTTCTTTCGCGGTTTTTTTTTTACAATTCGCTGGCTCTCATATTCAACTTGTCGCCAACTAAGGATGCGATTTTGGTTGAAGGTTTATCAACAAATGTATAGCCCAGCCATGAGATAAGCACGCAACATAATAAACTGACTAATGTGCTTATTATACTGGCAAATTGGTTAGTAATACCTGCATCATGTAAATAAACAAATAATGCCGTTCCAATACTCATGATAATAGGGATATGAAACACATATAAGGAAAATGATATCTTACCCAGAAAAGTAAATACAGGTCTGGACAGATAATTTGAAAGTATTGATGATGTATTTGCTATTAATAATAAAACTACTGCTGCGATTGAATGACAGAATGTGGCTAAACCTTCTTTACTAAAACCAGTGAGTTCATTTAAGAAGTTAATTTCAATTGTCCACGGATTTTCTGTTGCAAGTACAATTGTTAATATACTGGCTGGAAGAAAAAGCTTAGGTTCAAGCTTTATGTTATATACCAAAATAGTACCGCCAATGATGAATAGTATCAAATAGCAGCCAAGTGTCGGTTCAATCAGATAGATAAGTATTGCTGATATAATGATGTGGGCACCTTTTTTTTTGACAAAAAATAATGCGGCATAGAGATACAAAAAGAGTGATCCCATTAACTCTATTTTAATCGTCCAGAGGGGGCCATTATAGGATGTATCACCTATGTAAGCAGAATACAGACCATTGTATATAGCGCCAGTTAGTGTGAGTTCTGATTGATAGTTAGATTTTAACCACTCGTGTCCACCTACGATGGCCGCCATGTCGACATTATGGAAGCCAATCGTATTTTGTAAAACAACAGCCAGAATGACTGAAGCGAGTACCAGTGGGGTAAGTCTAAAGTATCTTTTTATAAAACTTTCTTTAAGATAAGAAATGTCGTTTTGCCGCTTATAAAAGCCAATGAGCAACACATAGCCACTCATCACGAAAAATAGACAAACTGAGAAGTTCCCATCCAATATTCTTCGATATATCTGCCACCATACTGAGTTTTGTGAATATAATCCATTTGGCGATACCAGCACCCCCATAAATACATCCATATGGTAAAGCACGACGACAAGCGACGCGACTCCGCGGAGTCCGTCGAGATGTTTATAATGTTGCAAGTGAGACCCCGTAGCCTGTTTGGCTTTATTTTTGTTGTGATTCCATAATCAACGCGTCAAGTAGGAGAACCTGACGGTATTTGTTTATATTACCACACTAATGTTAACTGATAGTTATTTTTTTGTTGTTGTGATCAGTTTCACGATTGTGGATTTAACATTAAATTTGCTTAAGTATGTGAAATTAAGCCCGGAGTGCAGCTCCCATCATGCCGAATAAATTATTTTTAAACGCTTTCATTATCCAGGATCAATGGAGTGATATTTGTCAGTGAGATTCAGTGTGTTAAAATAGCAACATTACAATGCACAATAATAAGTTGCTTTATTTCGGAGTTTGCATGAGCGCTTTTTTTAGATGTTTAGAGTATTTAAAAACCAGACGTTTTTTATATTTTATACTGTTTTTTCTGTCCCTTGTGTTGTGTTGGTTTGAACCTACAAACATATTTTTTACCACTTTTTTCTCTGTCTTTATTTTCTTACGTTTGATTTTTTGTATTCGTAATAAAATAATTAGAAATAGTCTGGTTGTTTTTGTTTCATTGATCACATTCCTGACTTATTTTATCTATCAAAAATATGGTGGACTATCTACCAGTATGGTTATGTCAACCTTCGGGGTAGGCCTATCCGTTTCATTAGGTACAGTGCAAACGTTTGGTCTCAAATTCCTTGTGGGTTTCCTTTTCATACTTTTTGCGCTCTCACTGTTATCGATTAAAATACCGAAGGCACGCTACTCTGTTAAAGAGCGTGTTGTTTTGACTATTAGTCTTATTCTTATTCTTTCAAAGCCCGTGATCGATGGTGTTAGTTTTTGGGGTACAAAATTCTTTATTAACAATCTCGAATATTCACCAACTTTTATTTCTCAGCCATACATCGATCAGTACAAGATTTTTTTTGGACCTCTTGTTTCCTCAGTGTCGATTATCGCTGAAAATATAGTTGATGATGTTAAATACAAAAAAATAGAACATAAAGAATATCCTGCTTATATTAAAACAGAGACTGAAGGTAGCAAGAACATTATTTATGTCATCGGCGAATCATCGAACCCTGGACGCTATGGCATTTATGGCTATGGAAAAGATACTACGCCAAACTTATCGCAGATGGATAGAGATGGACAAATATGTGTCGTTAATAACGTTCACTCACCGGCTGCGCAAACACGACTTGCAGTACCGATGCTGGTTTCTTTTGAAACGCCCTTGCAGCGCGGCAACTTGTTTAAATTTAAGAATCTTATCGAGATGGCACAATTGCAGGGCTACCACACGTACTGGTTCGACTCTCAGATGCAAAACAACATGTGGAACAAGCCTTTCGGTTATCTGGCAAAATATGCTGAAGTACTGCAAACTCCGGAAGATAATAATACCCGTTTCCCAGTTAACGAGGGGCAGGATGAAAAGTTATTACCGGCAATCAAGCATTATTTTAAGCAATCGCAAGAGAGAAATTTTTACGTCATTCATTTGATGGGTAACCATTTGCCTTATTCTGACCGTAGAGGGGAAGAGGACAACCCAATGGTTGATGACTATGATGCGTCTATTTATAGCGTCGATGATACCTTAAAGAGTATTTTTACCCTTGCTGATACCTATCTTAAAGATTACAAGTTAGTTTATGTATCAGACCATGGGGAAGTTGTTGGTCAGGGGCATGGTTTCCCATCCAGCGATAATGAGATGTATAAAATTCCATTGTTGATGAATGATACCTCCTGGTGTGCGAAGGCTGAAAAATTGCGCAGCAACAACCACTACTTCTCATCTGATTTAACCAAATTTCTAGTGTTAGAAATGATGGGCTATGCTGTTTCTGATGAGCATATGAAAGACGCGGTAAAAAATTCTGATTTTGTGCTGAATGAAAAAGAAGACGCTATTCGTTTCTCTGAATTAAGGGATGTGCCCTTACCGCAACATCCTTAATAGACGGTTAAAACATTGACTCTGGTTTAAATGGTCATCACATTAAACCAGAGTCTATTTTATGCAGGTAATGTTTTACTAATGTCGAGACTTAAGATTATCGATCACTTCCCCTAAATTCAGCCCCTGATCCTGCAGCAGCACCAGCAGGTGATACATCAGGTCAGAAGCCTCATTCTTCAGCTCAAACGTATCATGTACCGTTGCTGCAAGCGCGGTCTCCACGCCTTCTTCACCTACTTTTTGCGCAATACGTTTGGTGCCGCTGGCATACAGTTTCGCGGTGTATGAGCTCTCCGGGTCAGCATGTTTGCGTTCGGCCAGCAGTTGTTCCAGTTGATAGAGGAACAGCCATTGGTGTCCGGTTTCCCCAAAGCAGCTTGAAGTCCCTTTGTGGCAGGTCGGGCCTATCGGGTTGACCAACACTAATAGGGTATCGTTATCGCAATCGGGGGTGATGCTGACCACATTAAGAAAGTTGCCGGAGGTTTCACCCTTTGTCCACAGGCGCTGTTTGGTGCGCGAGTAGAAGGTCACTTTGCCACTTTCTTGCGTTTTCGCCAGCGCGTCTTCATTCATATATCCCAGCATTAACACTTCGCCAGATTCAGCGTGCTGTATGATGGCCGGCATCATGCCGTCGGTTTTTTGCCAATCGAGCTGTTCACTCAACATACCCTGATCTCCACGCCCTGGGCTGACAGGAACGTTTTTAATTCGCCAATATTAATAATCTGTTTATGGAACACGGAAGCGGCGAGGGCGCCATCGACGTTGGCGTCGCGGAAGGCCTCAAGGAAGTGCTCCATGGTTCCGGCGCCGCCGGAGGCAATTAACGGAACGTTACATACTTCACGGACCTTTCTGAGCTGATCCAGATCGTAACCGTTGCGCACGCCGTCCTGGTTCATCATGTTGAGGACGATTTCTCCTGCTCCGCGCTTTTGTACTTCCTGCACCCAATCCAGCGTTTCCCATTGGGTGACGCGAGTTCGGCTCTCATCGCCGGTGTACTGATTAACGTGATATTTACCGGTTTGTTCATCAAACCAGGTATCGATACCTACCACGATGCACTGCACGCCAAAGCGATCGGCGAGGCGGGTGATTAACGTTGGATCCGCAAGCGCAGGCGAGTTAATTGAAATTTTGTCGGCGCCAAAGGAGAGGATCTGCGCCGCGTCTTCCAGCGACTTAATCCCGCCAGCGACGCAGAAGGGAATATCAATGACTTCCGCCACGCGTGAAACCCAACTTTTATCGACTACCCGGCCATCGCTGGAGGCGGTAATATCGTAGAACACCAGTTCATCCGCGCCTTCATCGGCATAGCGTTTTGCCAGCGGCACAATATCACCGATAATTTCGTGATTGCGGAACTGTACGCCTTTCACTACCTGGCCGTCGCGGACGTCGAGGCAGGGGATTATCCGTTTTGCCAGCATTGGATGGCCTCCGTTACGTTGAATTTACCTTCCAGCAGCGCGCGGCCGACGATCACGCCGCGGACGCCGGTTCCGCGCAGCGCGGCGATATCGTTGAGACCGCCGATCCCGCCGGAAGACTGGAACGCCACCTGCGGATAACGCGCGCAGACCTCTTCATACAGTGAGACGTTGGAACCCGCGAGAGTGCCATCGCGGGAGATATCGGTACACAGCACATGTTGCAAGCCGACCGGCAGATAGCTTTCCACCAGCTCTTCCAGAGTGACGCCAGAGTTTTCCTGCCAGCCGCTCACCGCCACCTGTTTATTGCCCTCGGCATCAATGCGTACATCCAGCGCCAGCACCAGATGTTCGGGGCCAAAGCGTTTAAACCAGGCTTTGACCACTTCCGGCGATTTCACCGCCGTTGAACCGACCACTACGCGCGCCACGCCGGCGTCAAGCAGTGCGGCAACGTCTTCTTCCGTACGTACGCCGCCGCCGACCTGCACCGGTACCGTAACGCCGGCGACCAGGGTCTTAAGCAGCGGAATCTGACGTTTTGCCGGGTCTTTTGCCCCGGTCAGATCAACCAGGTGCAATACTTCCGCGCCCTGGTCTGCATAGGATTGCAGGCGTGGTAACGGATCGTTGCCATAGTCGCGCTGCTGGCCGTAGTCGCCCTGATGCAGGCGTACCACGGTACCGTCAATTAAATCTAAAGCTGGAATGATCATTACATCTCCAGGAAATTTTTCAGCAGCTGCGCACCGGCGCTACCTGAGCGCTCAGGGTGGAACTGTACGCCAAAGAAGTTATCTTTCTGTACCGCCGCGGTGAAGGCCTCGCCGTAGTTGCATTGGGCGATAGTGTACGGATTTACCGGCATGGCGTAGCTATGGACGAAATAGAAATAGGCGCCTTCTTCAATGCCGCGGAACAGACGATCGCCGGCTTTGGCATACACCCGGTTCCATCCCATATGCGGCAGCGGCAATCCGTGGTCGGTCATTTTCGGCACGTCTTCATCAATAATGCCCAGTAACTCAACGCCGTTATTCTCTTCGCTGCGCGCACCGAGTAACTGCATGCCGAGACAGATCCCCAGCACCGGCTGGGTACAGGCTTTAATTAAGTCAATGAGCTCGCGTTCGCGCAGCTGATCCATCGCAGCCTGCGCTGTGCCGACGCCGGGCAGAAAAAGTTTATCGGCGCGCAGAACAACATCCGGCTCGCGGCTGACCACTGGCTCATAGCCGTGGCGGCTCACCGCAGATTTCACCGAGTTGAGGTTGGCGCACCCGGTATCGAGGATCACCACGTTCATCACAATACCCCTTTTGAAGATGGCAAGGTGTCGCCCTGGACCCGAATGGCCTGGCGCAGTGTACGACCGAAGGCTTTGAACAGGCTCTCGACGCGGTGATGATCGTTTTTACCTTTGGTTTTCAGGTGCAGCGTCACCGCCATGGTATAGGAGAGCGAGCGGAAGAAGTGTTCGACCATCTCGGTGCTCAGGTCGCCGACGCGCTGATAGGTGAAGTCAGCTTTATATTCGAGGTGCGGACGGCCAGAGATATCCAGCGCACAGCGCGCCAGGCACTCATCCATCGGCAGCACAAAGCCAAAGCGGTTAATGCCGCGCTTATCACCCAGCGCCAGCTTCAGCGCTTCGCCTAACGCCAGGCCGGTATCTTCTACGGTGTGGTGATCGTCGATGTAAAGATCGCCGCCGACGTTAATCTCCAGGCGAAAGCCGCCGTGGGTGGCAATCTGATCGAGCATGTGGTCGAAGAAACCAACGCCGGTGTGGATCTTGCTGCCGCCTTCACGGTCCAGCCAGACTTTAACGTCAACCTGAGTCTCTTTGGTGATACGTTCAACGTGAGCGTAGCGATCGCGACGGGTCAGCTGTTCGCAGATGGTCGGCCAGTTTAGCGTTTCACTGTTATAGCGCAGGCCGGTGATGCCCATGTTATCCGCTAACTCTATATCAGTGGCGCGATCGCCGATGACGTAACTGTGGGCTTTATCCATCACGCCGTCTTCCAGCCACGGCAATACCAGCTGGGTCTTCGGCTTGCGGCAGTCGCAGTTATCGCCAGGCATGTGCGGGCAGATCAGGACGGATTCAAAATTAACGCCCTGCGAGGAGAAGACCTGCATCATCAGGTTGTGCGGGCCGTCGAACTCATTTTGCGGCAGGCTATCGGTACCAAGTCCGTCCTGGTTGGTGATCATCACCAGCTTGTAGCCTTCCTGCTGCAGCTTAAGCAGCGCCGGGATCACCTGCGGCTCGAAGGCCAGTTTTTCAAACCGGTCTACCTGAAAATCAACCGGCGGTTCGGAGATAAGCGTACCGTCACGGTCAATAAAGAGAAACTTCTGGGTCATACATTCTCCGCAGTCAAAGCGTCAATCACGCGCTGGCTCTCTGCACGGGTACCGATAGTGATACGCAAACAGCCGCTTAATGAGGGTTGTTTATTTTGGTCACGTAAGATAATGCCCTGATCCCACAAAGATTTAAACACCGCGCTGGAGGCGGTTATCCGCGCCAGCAGGTAGTTGGTCTCGGAATCGAACACCTGCTCGATGCAGGCGATGCCACGCAGCGCATTGACCAGGTAAGCGCGCTCATCAAGGATCTGCGCCACGCGCGCGCGCATGGCGGCAATTCCTGCCGGGCTCAACGCCTGGGCGGCGATATCGGCGACCGGCGTCGAAAGCGGATAAGGCGCGATGACTTTCAGCAGGACATTAATCACCTCTGCATTCGCCAGCGTAAAACCGCAGCGCAGTCCGGCCAGCGCAAAAGCCTTCGATAAGGTGCGCAGGATAACCAGGTTCGGGTATTCATTTAGCCAACCGGCGAGCGACGCCTGCGGACAGAACTCAATATAGGCTTCATCCGCTACCACGATCGCTTTACCGCACGTCATTTCCAACAGGGCGCGGAAATCTTGTGGATTGATTATCTGCCCGGTTGGATTATTTGGGCTGCAGACAAACACCACTTTCACGCCGGTGAGATTCGCTTCGATAGCAGGCAAATCGAGCTGCCAGTCGGCGAGCGTCGGCACCGTGCGGCACTCAACGCCGATGGTTTCGGCGCTGACGCTGTACATGCCGTAGGTTGGGGGACAATAAAGGACCGCGTCCTCACCCGGCTCGCAAAAGGCGCGAATCAGCAACTCGATACCTTCGTCAGCACCGCGGCTCACCAGTACCTGCTCTGGTTTTACGCCAGCATATTGCGCGTAGTTTTCGATAACCGCTTTCGGCTGTGGTTCCGGGTAGCGGTTTAACGTCTGTTCGGTCAACTGGAATTCCACAGCGGTGGGGAATTCGTTGGCGTTCAGCCACACGTCGCCTTTTCCCCCAAGACGGCGGGCGGATTGATACGGCGTCAGCGCGCGAATATTGGCGCGGGCTAAGTCTTCAATGCTCATGCTTGCTCCTTAAGGGCGGCCACGCGTAGCGTCACGGCGTTTTTGTGGGCGGTCAGCAGTTCGGCTGCAGCCAGGATCTCGATAGTCGGGGCGAGGGCGGCAAAGCCTTCACGCGTCAGTTCCTGTACGGTCATTCGTTTCTGGAAATCCGCCAGACCGAGGCTGGAACAGGTCGCGGTGTACCCATAAGTTGGCAGCACGTGGTTGGTGCCGGAGGCGTAATCACCTGCCGATTCTGGCGACCAGTCGCCGAGGAATACCGAACCGGCGCTGGTGATACCGTCAACCAGTTCACGGGCGTTGCGGGTCTGGATAATCAGGTGCTCCGGCCCGTACTGATTTGAGATCTCTACACATTGCGCGAGATCGCGGGCGACAATGATACGGCTGGCGGAAAGCGCTTCACGTGCGGTTTCGGCACGCGGCAGGGCAGCTAGCTGACGTTCAACCGCTGCGGCGACCCGGGAGCCCATGTCGGCGTCAGGGGTCAGCAAGATAACCTGGGAATCCGGGCCATGTTCCGCCTGGGAGAGTAAATCGGAGGCGACGAAATCCGGCGTCGCGCCGCCGTCGGCGATCACCAGAACTTCCGACGGGCCGGCAGGCATATCGATAGCCGCGCCGTCGAGGCGCTGGCTGACCTGGCGTTTGGCCTCGGTGACGAAGGCGTTGCCGGGGCCAAAGATTTTAGCGACTTTTGCCACCGATTCGGTACCGAAGGCCATTGCCGCGATAGCCTGCGCGCCGCCGACGTTAAAGATATTACGCACGCCGCACAGCTGCGCCGCATAAAGGATTTCATCGGCAATCGGCGGCGGCGAACACAGTACCACTTCCTGACAGCCGGCAATGCGCGCTGGCGTTGCCAGCATCAGCACCGTTGAAAACAGCGGCGCCGAGCCGCCCGGAATATATAAGCCGACAGAGGCGATAGGGCGGGTAAGCTGCTGGCAGCGTACGCCGGGCTGGGTTTCAACATCGACAACCTGCAACTGCTGGGCGTTATGAAAGGTCTCGATATTGTTGACCGCTACCGCCATCGCTTGTTTGAGTTCGTCGCTGAGGCGCGCGCCGGCAGCGGCAATTTCTTCGTCAGACACTTTCAGCGCCGTGACGGTGGTTTTATCGAATTTGGCGCTATATTCGCGTAAAGCGGCATCGCCATTCTCTTTAACGTTGCCGAGGATCCCGGCTACCGTTTTGCTGATGCTCTCGGAAGCTGAAATCGCCGGGCGCATTAATAGTTGTTGCTGTTGTGCGGCGCTGCAGCTATTCCAGTCGATAATGGTATTGAAGCTCATGGTCATTTCCCCTGTTTGTCCCGTATGCGGATTGCTGGATTACTCCATCATCTTCTCGATCGGCAGCACCAGGATGGAGCTGGCGCCCAGCGCTTTCAGTTTTTCCATGGTTTCCCAAAACAGGGTTTCGCTGCTGACCATGTGCATCGCTACCCGCTGTTTGTCGCCCGCCAGCGGCAGAATAGTTGGCCGCTCGGCGCCCGGCAGCAGTGCCACCACTTCTTCCAGCCGTTCGGTCGGCGCGTGCATCATGATGTATTTCGATTCGCGGGCCTGGATAACCCCCTGAATACGGGTCAGCAGACGGTCGATCAGCTGCTGTTTCGCATCGTCCATCTCACCGTCGCGCTGGATCAGGCAGGCTTTGGAACGATAAATAACTTCAACTTCGCGCAGACCGTTGGCTTCAAGGGTTGCGCCGGTAGAAACGAGATCGCAGATGGCATCGGCAAGGCCAGCGCGCGGCGCGACTTCGACAGAACCGTTCAGCAGACAGGATTTAAAGGAGATACCTTTCTGATCGAGATAGCGTTTTAACAGGTGCGGGTAAGAGGTGGCGATGCGTTTGCCGTCCAGCGCCGCCGGGCCATTCCAGTTTTCATCCACCGGTGTCGCCAGCGACAGGCGGCATCCGCCAAAATCGAGACGGCGCAGGGTGAAATAGCGCGGGTCTTCGCCCTGCGCGCGGCGGCTCAGCAGCTCTTCTTCCAGCACGTTCTCGCCGATAATTCCAAGGTCGACAACGCCGTCCATCACCAGCCCCGGAATATCGTCATCGCGAACGCGCAGAATATCGATCGGCATGTTTTCCGCAAGGGCGATCAGACGCTGGGTGTGCAGGTTGACTTTAATGCCGCAGCGGCCGAGCAGTTCGCGTGAATCCTCACTCAAACGGCCGGATTTCTGAATAGCTATGCGTAAACGGGTGTTGTCTAACATTGTTGTTTTCCTCTGAATACCTGTCTGAATCTGTCCGAATTCGGTCCAAAAAAAAGCCCCCGGAAGTGAATCTTCCGGGGGCTCTCTTTGCGTTCATGCACCACTGGAAGATCCAAACGTCTTCCAGCACACATCGCCTGAAAGACTAGTCAGGATGATGGTGATGGTGGTGGTTTTTAAATTGAACGCTGTTCATAAAATTCTCTTTGAATGACTATGCATTTGATGTCTTTTAACCTAAACCAGTTGCGGCGAATAAAGCAAGCCCTTTTTTCCATCATTAATTCATTTCATATTCGCCGAACAAATTGTCAGGTCTCGCAGGCTAGCGTAGCCTAGTATCAGCACAGCGAATGAGTCAGGAGCCAGGGTATGAAAAAGGTCGCGATTGTCGGGTTAGGATGGCTGGGCATGCCGCTTGCGTTGTCATTGCGGGCGCGCGGTTGGCATGTCACCGGCAGTAAAACGACGCAGGACGGCGTAGAGGCGGCGCGGATGTGCGGAATTGAAGGGTATCCGCTGCGCCTTGAACCCCAGTTGATCTGTGATGCAGAGGATCTGGACGCGATGATGAACGTCGATGCGCTGGTCATCACGTTACCTGCGCGGCGCACGGGGCCCGGGGAAGATTTTTATCTACAGGCGGTGCAGGAGATTGTCGATACCGCGCTCTCGCGGCATATTCCACGCATTATTTTTACCAGTTCGACTTCGGTTTATGGCAATACCGAAGGAACGATGAAGGAAAATTCGCCACGCAATCCACAAACCGCCAGCGGCAGGGTTCTGAAAGAGCTGGAGGACTGGCTGCATGCGTTGCCGGGGACCTCGGTGGATATTCTGCGTCTTGCCGGACTGGTTGGACCATCGCGCCATCCCGGCCGTTTCTTTGCCGGTAAATCGGCCCCGGATGGCCAGCACGGGGTCAATCTGGTGCATCTGCAGGACGTTATTGCCGCGATTGAGTTATTGCTTCAGGCTCCGAAAGGCGGACACATCTATAATATATGTGCGCCGCAGCATCCGGCGCGCGGCGTCTTTTATCCGCAGATGGCCCGTGAACTTGGGCTGCCGTTACCGGTATTTACCGATAACCCGGAGGGGGGTAAAGGCAAAATCATTGATGGCAACCGGATATGCTATGAGCTTGGCTTTGAATACCAGTACCCCGATCCGCTGGTGATGCCGATGGAGTAACCGCCAGCAGACGATCGCGTACCGTAAGGGGGGGCGATGAAACCACTGCTGGATGTTCTCGTTATTCTTGATGCCTTAGATAAAGAGGGGAGCTTTGCCGCGGCCTCGGCAAAGCTCTATAAAACCCCCTCGGCGCTGAGCTATACCATCCATAAATTAGAAAGCGATCTGAATATCCAACTGCTGGATCGCAGCGGTCATCGGGCGCGCTTTACTTGCACCGGGCAGATGCTGCTGGAGAAGGGGCGTGAGCTACTCCATACCGCTCGCGAACTTGAGCTGCAGGCCATCAGGCTACATCAGGGCTGGGAAAATACTCTGACCATCAGTGTCGATATGACTTTCCCTTTCTCGCTTTTATCTTCCTTGATGGAACAGTTTTATCAACAGCACAACGTGACCCGTTTGCAGTTCACCGCTGCTGGCGGTTGGGATGCTCTGGCGGCAGGCGAGGTCGACATGGTGCTGGGCGCGCTTAACGAGCCGCCAACGCTGGTGGGTTATGGTTTTCGTCTGCTTGGCGAACTGGATCTGTGTTTTGTAGTCGAGGTTAATCATCCGTTGGCGCAGGCTAAGGAACCGTTGAGTTTGCGAGTGTTACAGCGATACCGGACGATTATTTGCGCTGCCGGTTTACCGCCGGGCGAAAAGCAGGAGACGGTGACGGTTTTTGATATGAACGGCCTGTTGGAGCTGGTATGCGCCGGCCTGGGCTGGGCCTACCTGCCACGTTATCTGGCTGAGCCCTGGCTTGAGAAGGGAAAATTGGTCGAGAAACGCATTACCACACCCGCGCGGTTGCATCGGGCATGGATTGGCTGGAATGAAGACGTTTTTGGCCTTGCCGCGCAATGGTGGTTACAAGCGATATTAGCAAATAGTGCTATTCGTCAGATCTACAATACTAAAATAGTATGAATATTAGTCGGTTAGAATTCTTAGCCTATTAATAAACCCTACAACATCTTGTCATTAAGCCAGAAGTTGTTGCAAAATACGCAGCCTGAAAACCAGAGACTAGCCGACGCTTTTTTTAAAGTGTCGGTTATTTTTTTGGTCGAAAGACACATCATTCAATACCAAGAGGCCGGGCTTCGTACCGGATAGATATTTACTAAAAACCGACAGTCGTTGTCGCTGAGGAATAGAAAGAAATGGGGCAATTTTTTGCTTACGCGCTGGCCTTCACCGTAAAAGGGGATAACTATGTCGCATAACGCTACTCCAAATACCTCTCGCGTGGAATTACGTAAAACGCTTACGTTAGTTCCGGTTGTAATGATGGGCCTGGCCTATATGCAGCCGATGACGCTGTTCGATACGTTTGGTATCGTCTCTGGTATGACCGACGGTCACGTGCCGACGGCCTACGCCTTTGCGTTAATCGCTATTCTTTTTACTGCGCTGAGCTACGGGAAGCTGGTACGCCGTTATCCTTCCGCGGGTTCCGCGTATACCTACGCCCAGAAATCCATTAGCCCGACCGTAGGCTTCATGGTGGGTTGGTCCTCTCTGCTCGACTACCTGTTCGCGCCGATGATCAACATCCTGCTGGCGAAAATCTACTTTGAAGCGCTGGTGCCTTCGATTCCATCGTGGGTGTTTGTTATCGCGCTGGTCGCGTTCATGACCGCCTTCAACCTGCGCAGCATCAAGTCCGTCGCCAACTTCAATACCGTTATCGTGGTGTTGCAGGTGGTGCTGATTGCCGTGATCCTCGGCATGGTGGTGTATGGCGTATTTGAAGGCGAGGGCGCTGGTACGCTGGCCAGCAGCCGTCCGTTCTGGTCCGGCGATGCGCACGTTATCCCGATGATTACCGGAGCGACGATACTCTGCTTCTCATTTACCGGCTTTGACGGCATCAGCAATCTGTCTGAAGAGACCAAAGATGCTGAACGCGTTATTCCGCGCGCTATCTTCCTGACTGCGCTGATTGGCGGCCTGATCTTCATTTTTGCCACCTACTTCCTGCAGCTGTACTTCCCGGATATCTCGCGCTTTAAGGATCCGGATGCCTCACAGCCTGAAATTATGCTGTATGTGGCAGGTAAAGCCTTCCAGGTGGGCGCGCTGATCTTCTCCACCATCACCGTGCTGGCTTCCGGTATGGCGGCGCATGCTGGCGTTGCGCGTCTGATGTACGTGATGGGCCGTGATGGCGTATTCCCGAAAAGCTTCTTCGGCTACGTTCACCCGACCTGGCGCACCCCGGCGATGAACATCATCCTGGTTGGCGCGATCGCGCTGCTGGCGATTAACTTTGACCTGGTGATGGCGACTGCGCTGATTAACTTTGGTGCGCTGGTGGCGTTTACCTTCGTTAACCTGTCGGTTATCTCCCAGTTCTGGATCCGCGAGAAACGCAACAAGACGCTGAAGGACCACTTCCAGTATCTGTTCCTGCCGATGTGCGGCGCTCTGACCGTTGGCGCGCTGTGGGTTAACCTGGAAGAGAGCTCGATGATCCTGGGTCTGATCTGGGCCGGTATCGGTCTGATTTACCTGGCGTGCGTAACCAAAAGCTTCCGCAACCCGGTACCGCAGTACGAAGACGTTGCGTAATTACGCTTTATGATAAGAAAAGCCGGAGGGAGACCTCCGGCTTTTTTGTTTCTGGCGTCCGCTGGTTTTCCCCCGCTGGCGGCGGTCGCCTTACCGGGGGGACAGGGATGGCTTACTTCTCCTGTCGCATCACATTAAGCAGTGTATCCAACAGTCCTGGAAAACGGGCATCCAAATCGTCGCGGCGTAGCGAAATGAGATTTTCACGCCCCTGTGGCCGCTGCCAGATCACGCCGCTGTCGCGCAGCACCCGCCAGTGGTGAGTCATGGTGGATTTAGCGATATCTTCTTTGCGCAGCGCGTTACAGCTCTGCTCGCTGCCGTCGGAGAGCGTGCGAATGATTTCCAGCCGCAAGGGGTTGCCGAGGGCAAAAAGAACATTTTCGAGGCGAATTTGTTCACGTTCGGGGTGATTGGCGATCATAATATTCCTGTGTCGGCGGTTGTGCTGTTCACGCGAACAGCAACCCGTATCGGCGGCTGGCGGCTACTATACCCAAACTCCTTTTCTTGCGCCACGCGCGCCGTCGCAAGCTGTCCGATAGCAGTGATAGTGAAAATAGTTCGAATATACTCGTACAATTGTACTATTATAGATGCCGTAAACCTAACCGCGGCAGATTTAGCCGCTCATTGACAGTCAAAATGACTAAGGACGCATCATGCCCCGACCCATCCCCCTCGAACGTTATCGCAACATCGGTATCTCCGCGCATATCGATGCCGGCAAAACCACCACCACTGAGCGCATTCTGTTTTACACCGGGATGAGCCATAAGCTGGGTGAAGTACACGATGGCGCGGCAACAACCGACTGGATGGCGCAGGAGCAGGAGCGTGGGATTACCATTACTTCCGCAGCGGTAAGCTGCTTCTGGCCCGGGATGGACCGCAGCTTTGAGCCCCATCGTATCAATATCATTGATACCCCGGGGCACGTGGACTTTACCATCGAAGTAGAACGCTCGATGCGCGTGCTGGACGGCGCGGTGATGGTCTATGACTCGGTCGGCGGCGTACAGCCGCAGTCAGAGACCGTCTGGCGGCAGGCCAACAAGTATCACGTTCCGCGACTGGCGTTCGTGAACAAAATGGACCGCCCGGGCGCCGATTTCTTCCGTGTGGTGCAAATGATGATCGATCGCCTGAAGGCCAACCCGGTGCCGATTGTGATCCCAATTGGCGCCGAAGAGCATTTCACCGGCGTCGTTGACCTGATAAAGATGCGGGCCATTCTGTGGGATGATGCCGCGCAGGGGATGACGTTCAGCTATGCGCCTGTGCCTGATGACCTGCTGGCGACGGCCCGGCAGTGGCGGGAAAAAATGGTTTCGGCCGCGGCGGAAGCCAGTGATGAGCTGATGGATAAATATCTCGAAAGCGGCGAACTGAGCGAAGCGGAAATTGTGGCCGGGCTACGTAAACGCACGGTTGGCGGCGAAATCCAGCCGGTGCTCTGCGGCAGCGCCTTTAAAAATAAAGGCGTGCAGCGGATGCTCGATGCGGTCGTTGAGTTAATGCCGTCGCCGCTGGATATTCCGGCGATTCAGGGCATTGATGACAAGGGGCAACCGGCGGAACGTCACCCGAGCGACGATGAGCCGCTGTCGGCGCTGGCGTTTAAACTCATGACCGATCCCTACGTCGGCCAGTTGACCTTTATTCGCGTCTATTCCGGAACGTTGAAAAAAGGCGATGCAGTCTTTAACCCTGTGAAGGGCAAGAAAGAGCGTATCGGGCGCATCGTGCTGATGCATGCCAACGATCGCCACGAAGTCGACGAGCTGCATGCCGGTGATATTGCCGCCTGCGTTGGTTTAAAAGATGTCACGACGGGTGATACGCTGTGCGATCCGGATGCGGTCATCACTCTCGAGCGTATGGAGTTCCCGGAACCGGTTATTTCGCTGGCGATTGAACCGAAGACCAAGGCCGACCAGGAGAAAATGGGCATTGCGCTACAGCGGTTGGCTTCCGAGGATCCGTCCTTCCGCCTGCATACCGATGAAGAGTCCGGGCAGACGATTATCTCCGGGATGGGGGAGTTGCATCTGGAGATTATCGTCGACCGTATGAAACGCGAGTTTGGCGTTGAGGCAAATATTGGCCGTCCGCAGGTTACCTATCGGGAAACCATCCGTAAAACGGTGAAGGATGTGGAAGGGAAATTTGTGCGGCAGTCCGGCGGTAAGGGGCAGTATGGGCACGTCGTGCTGACCCTGGAGCCACTGGCTGCGGGTAGCGGCTTTGTGTTTGAAGATGCCACCAAAGGCGGGGTGGTACCGCGTGAATACATCCCTTCTGTGGAAAAAGGGCTGCGTGAAGCGATGGGCGCCGGCGTGCTGGCGGGCTATCCGGTTGTCGACGTCAAAGCGACTCTGACGTTTGGTTCGTATCATGACGTTGATTCATCCGAGATGGCCTTCCGTATGGCGGCGATTTTTGGCTTTAAGGAAGGGGCGCGAAAAGCGGACCCGGTGATCCTGGAGCCGGTGATGCACGTCGAAGTGGAGACCCCGGAAGATTACGCCGGGAATATTATGGGCGATCTCTCTTCCCGTCGCGGAATGGTGCAGGGGATGGAGGAGCGTTTCGGTAGCCAGATTATTCGTGCCGATGTGCCGCTGGCCGAAATGTTCGGTTATTCCACCACGCTGCGCTCGATGTCGCAGGGCCGTGCGACCTATAGCATGGAGTTCCATCATTACGCGGAAGCGCCGCGTAACGTGGCCGACGACATCATCGCCAGCCGCGCGAAAAGTTAAGTCAGTACTCCCGGGCTACGGTGACGGCCTGGCCCGGGTTAAACGATTTCCTGCGCATATTGCCACAGCGCCTTCAACAGGGCCTGTTTTTCACTATCGTCAGCATACTGTTGATACATCACCTGCAGTTCATCGGCATAGGCCTGCAAAAATTCCGGCGTAAAGACGTTACGGCGGTGCTCTAACCAGCGCTGCTGTTCGTTTTCATCAAGCGTACCGGGGAAGTTACGCGCGCGGTAGTTAAACAGCAGGCGTTCAATGCGTTTATCAGCAAAGGTAATATCCAGCGCCGGCAGATTACGGGGTTCGGTTTCCAGCACAATCTTCATCGCCGCGCGATCGGCATCGCTAAAGAATCCGTTGTACAGTTGGGCGTCAACATTATCCGATGGCACGAACGGCTCGGCTTCGGCATACAGGGCCACCACTTTCTCACGAACCTGCGGATTTGCACGTAGCAGTTGGGCGTTCTCCAGGCAGCGCTGAATATTGATACCTAAACGGTCGGCATCCTGCGGGCGCAACGTATTGGCCTGCGCCAGCACCGGGCATTTATTTAAATGAAGGAGCTTAATCGGCACTGCCGGTAAATCGCCGAGTTCGTCTTTCGGGGTGTACAAACGCTCGCGCAGAGTATCAGCCTCAAGCTCCAGTAGCGGTGACATATCCCCCGCCAGATCAACCATTATCACCGCATTGCGGTTATCCGGATGCCAGGCCAGCGGCGTGACCAGACTGGTGTTGCCGCGGGCGGCGCCGAACATCCCGGAAACGTGGACCAGTGGTTTCAACTGCGGCACGTCAATCAACGTCGCCAGCTTGCGTTTATTACGATGACTGTACAGATATTCAAACAGGCGCGGCTGATGGGTCTTCACCAGTTTCGCCATCGCGATAGTGGCGTACACATCGGCCATTGCATCGTGGGCATTGCTATGCTCAATGCCATTCGCGACGGTCAGATGCTCAAGGCGGAAGCTTGGCAGACCTTCTTCGTTTTCCGGCCAGTTGATACCTTCCGGGCGCAGGGCATAGCAGGCGCGCATCACATCCAGCAGGTCCCAGCGCGAATTATCATGCTGCCAGCTCCAGGCGTACGGATCGTAGAAGTTGCGGTAAAAAATATTACGGCTGACTTCATCATCAAAGCGGACATTGTTGTAGCCGACGATACAGGTTTTCGGCACCGTGAACAGATCGTTGATGCGGCGGGCGAAAGCGGCCTCGTTGTCACCTTTTGCCAGCGCTTCCTGTGGCGTAATACCGGTAATCATCACCGCCTGCGGTTGCGGCAGATAGTCGTCGGCAGGCTTGCAGTAGAAGACTTCCGGTTCGCCAATGACATTCAGATCGCTATCGGTGCGGATGGCGGCGAACTGCGCCGGCCGGTCGAGCGAAGGACTGGTACCGAAGGTTTCGTAGTCGTGGAAGAGGAAGGATTGTTGTTCGCCGTCAGCCATAATTGAAATGTAATCGCTTTGATAATCTATTTGATAGGCTAATTTTCACCTATAAGCATTGAAGGCGCAACTAAAGTTTGTATTGGGTTTTAATGTCGTGGCGCTATTATTATTAAAATAATATCGCCACGTACTCTCTTTGGCTATAGGTATTGTTTAAGCCGTTTCGTTAACCTTAATGCTATTAGGTTTTATAATTTTACGCCCCAATGCAATGCCTCTTTTTTCAATGTATTTGTATAGGTTTATAGCAATGATATAAGTTATTGGTAAAATTATCACTGCAGCAATAACAAAACGGATCAATGCAGGAAGTTGCACATAGGTCTGATGTTGAACAAGCCATCCGATCAACGGAATAACAATCATTAAATGCAACAGATATACCGAATAAGATACGTCGCCGAGGAACTGGCTGAAGCGGGCGGAAAGTAGCTTTCTGCCCAGGAAGACAATACCTTTTAGTGGCGATTTCTCACTATGTGGCATCAGAAGAGTCGACATCCCAAGGATTATCATAATCTCAATGATCATCCTGATAGGTGAAGTAAAGTAACCCATTAAAAATGCAGCGAGTGGGGAAAGCAATGCAACCATAACATAAATCTTACTGTTCTCTGCTACGGCTTTATAGAGCAACATTCCTGATATAAATAAAGGTAGTTTGAATAAAATCATTGAGGGCATAGGGAATGCGGCGAAATATCCAGGAAAAATAAATGCTGCCATTACGCACATTACAATCACTGCCAGGCAAGTCCTAATGAAACCAATCCCCAAAACCAGCATCATGATAAACGGGAACAGGGCATAGTATTGCATTTCAAGCCCAATACTCCAGTCAGGAAGAACTGTCCTGAATGAATAATATGGAAGGAAACCAAAGGTGAATGAGATGTGCGTTAACACGTTCGCCATTGAAGAGTCGGTATATCTCGCGGTCTCCGTTTGCGTTTCAGGCCATGCCAGCGCGATAGCATCCCGGTAATGGCCAAAGGTTTCACCGAAAATAAATGCCACAATTAGAAGGACATAGTAAAGCGGGGCGATTCGGAAAAAGCGCCTTGTCCAAAATGAAGTTACCGTTTTCACGGACGTCCAGGGTTCGACATGCTGCCTCTCTATGTAATTCTTGGCCATCAAGTAGCCGGACAGCAAAATGAAAAGATCGACACCAAAATCCGGGTTACTCAGGATAGGGATGTTGCATCGTGTCAAAATACAAATGTGACCGAGTAGGACCCACAAGGAAGCATAGCCTCGCAAGCCATCAAGCTCAGGAGACCAGTTTTTATTCTGGCTCATCGTTACACCAATGAATACGTTTGTGAATTAGATGTTAATAGATAATATATGAGCAGTTGAAATGTCTACATAGGAATTGTTTATGGAAAGCATTTAAGAATAACCTCATGAAGGTTTTTCATATTAATTTTTTATGACATGCGTTTTTAGGTTTTTTCTTAATTACTTTTTGTGTTTAAGTGTTTTTAAATCCCATGCTAATTATGGGTGTTAATAGCCTCGTTAAAATAAATGGCGTTATATTAGATATGTTAGTTGTTATGCTTTTTATTCATTATGAGCATCGATAAATCCACCATGTCATATTTTCTTGCAATTTAACCCTGATCTCTCAGGCGAACTTCCGTAAAAAGGACGGCGAATCTGTAAATCTTGAGGATATGCCGTTGAAAGGCCGTTTTTTATTTGCTGTAACTTTGCTCGCTTCGAGCGTTTCCTGCGCATTTGCTGCCGCTGATTTGCCCGTCACCGTGACGCCGCCTTCGATCCAGGCCGGTTCCTGGGTGCTGATGGACTACACTACCGGTCAAATCCTGACCGCCGGTAATGAACACCAACAGCGTAACCCCGCCAGCCTGACCAAACTGATGACCGGTTACGTTGTCGACCGCGCCATCGACAGCCATCGCATTACCTTTGATGATATGGTCACCGTCGGTAAGGATGCCTGGGCCAAGGGCAATCCGGTGTTTAACGGTTCTTCGCTGATGTTCCTTAAAGCGGGCGATCGGGTTAGCGTTCGCGATCTTAGCCGCGGGCTGATCGTCGATTCCGGTAATGACGCCTGCGTCGCGCTCGCTGACTATGTCGCCGGCGGCCAACCACAATTTGTCGCGTTGATGAATAGCTACGTTGAAAAATTGCATTTGAAAGATACCCATTTTGAAACCGTCCACGGACTCGACGCGCCTGGCCAGCATAGCTCCGCCTATGATTTAGCGGTGTTGTCGCGGGCGATTATTCACGGCGAGCCGGATGTCTATCACATGTATAGCGAAAAAAGCCTGACGTGGAACGGTATCACCCAACAGAACCGTAACGGTTTGCTGTGGGACAAAACCATGAATGTCGATGGCCTGAAAACCGGCCATACCTCAGGAGCGGGCTTCAATCTTATTGCCTCGGCGGTCGATGGCCAGCGCCGTTTGATTGCCGTGGTGATGGGGGCCGATAGTCCAAAAGGGCGGGAAGAGCAGGCGGCTAAGCTGCTGCACTGGGGTCAACAGAACTTTGACACCGTGCAGGTGTTGCAAAAAGGTAAGCAGGTCGGCGTCGAACATATCTGGTATGGCGACAAAGAGCAGATCAAGCTCGGCACCGATCGGGACTTCTGGCTCGCGATCCCGAAATCAGAAGTTCCGCGTATCAAAGCAAAATATGTACTGGATACTAAGGATCTGGAAGCGCCGCTCGCCGCTAACCAACGCGTGGGCGAAATCTCGCTTTACGATGGCGACAAAGTGGTCGGGCATTGGCCGCTGGTGACCCTGGAAAGCGTAGGCAAGGGCGGGATGTTTTCCCGCCTGAGCGATTATCTGCATCACGGCATTTAATCTCGTTACCCTCTGGCCCGCCGCACTCCGCGGCGGGCTTCATTCATTTCGCGCTTGTGGCGACTCTGTGAATCCGCGCACATACTGTTGTTCATCTGGCTGCTAAATTTAGTGTATATTTATACAGTATTTTATCAACACTGGAGGCGCTATGAACTACAGCATTCAATCTCTCTCTCCCCGCAAGATTGCCGGGTTTCATATGGTTGGCCCCTGGGAGCAGACCGTAAAACAGGGGTTTGAACAACTGGCGGCGTGGGTCAGTCACCACCAGGTGCCGGCGCAGGAGTGGGTCGCGGTTTATTACGATAATCCGCAGCAGGTACCGGCGGAAAAACTGCGTTGTGACACCGTTGTTACCGTGGCGGATGATTACGTCATCCCACCTAATAGCGAAGGGGTGATCCTCACCGCAATTGCCGGTGGCGACTACGCCTGCGCCAGCGCGCGGGTCATTAACCATGATTTCTCCACGCCCTGGCTGCAGTTCTTTGACAGCCTGCTGCAGAGCAGCGAGTTCGAAATCGCGGATAAGCCCTGTTTTGAAATTTATCTTAACGATGGCAACCAGGATGGTCACTGGGATATTGAGATGTATGTGGCGGTGAACCGTATCGGCTCGTAAGTCGTTATCCCTTATCTTGACAAGGTTTTTTACATTAGCGCAGTGCGCTCGTGAAAAAAGCGGCTACAATTGGCCTTTTCTGTTTGCCGGAGCAGGCCGTGCGCGCTGATAAATCACTTAAGCCATTTGAGATCCGTCTGTATCGTCATTACCGAATTGTGCACGGTATCCGCATCGCGCTGGCTTTTGTCCTGACCTTCCTGCTGGTGCGTCTGCTGAACGTGCCGGAGGGCACCTGGCCTCTGATCACCCTGGTGGTGGTGATGGGGCCTATCTCTTTCTGGGGCAATGTGGTGCCGCGGGCCTTCGAACGTATTGGCGGCACTATCCTCGGTTCGGTACTGGGGCTGGTGGCGCTCAAACTCGAACTTATCTCACTGCCAATCATGGTGCTGTGGTGCGCGGTGGCGATGTTCCTTTGCGGCTGGTTGGCGCTCGGCAAGCGGCCCTACCAGGCGCTGCTGATTGGCATTACGCTGGCGGTGGTGGTCGGCGCGCCGCCGGGTGATATGAACACCGCGCTATGGCGAAGCGGCGATGTCATCTTCGGCTCACTGTTGGCGATGCTGTTTACCGGTATCTGGCCGCAGCGGGCGTTTTTGCACTGGCGCATCCAGATGGCGAATTACGTCACAACGTTTAATCGGCTGTATCAGGCCGGTTTTTCGCCGAATCTGGTTGAGCGCCCGCGGCTGGAAAAACATCTTCAGAAAGCGCTCAATGACGTGGTGAAAATGCGTGGGTTGATAACCCCGGCCAGCAAAGAAACGCATATTCAGAAAGCAATCTTCGAAGCCATTCAGACCGTCAGCCGTAATCTGGTATGCATGCTGGAACTGCAAATCAACGCTTATTGGGCCTCTCGTCAGGGCCATTTTGTGATGCTCAACGCCCAGACTTTGCGCGAAACCCAACGGATGACCCAGCAAACGTTGCTGACTATCGCCCATGCCCTGTATGAGGGAAACCCGCAGCCGGTACGCGCCAACACCGAGAAGCTCAACGAGATTGTGGTCGAGTTGCGACAGCTTATCAAAGAGCATCAGGACGATAATCTGTCGGAAACGCCGATTCACGGCTATGTTTGGCTGACCATTGAGCTGGCGCGCCAGCTTGAGCTGCTGTCGCACCTTATTTGCCGCGCGCTGCGCAAATAAAAGACAGATACGTGCGCGAAGTGAACAGGTTGCTTCGATTCAGCAGCATTTAGGGTTATGATAAACGCAAAGGAAAAAACATTGTCATCAGCGACTGCTAGCAGTTATGTTAGCCCTATAGGGCAGTCGCTTTAGCGAATCCGAATCTCAAATATTAGGGGTGTAAAAATGGAAACAACTAAGCCTTCTTTCCAGGACGTTCTGGAGTTTGTTCGTCTGTTCCGTCGTAAGAACAAGCTGCAGCGTGAAATTCAGGACGTTGAGAAAAAGATCCGTGATAACCAGAAGCGTGTCCTGCTGCTGGACAACCTCAGCGACTACATCAAGCCGGGTATGAGCGTTGAAGCCATTCAGGGTATCATCGCCAGCATGAAAACCGATTATGAAGACCGCGTTGACGATTACATCATCAAAAACGCCGAGCTGTCGAAAGAGCGTCGCGACATCTCTAAAAAACTCAAAGTGATGGGTGAAGCCAAAGTCGGCGAATAAACCACTCATTAGTTCCGGCGGCATTGCTGGCCGCCGGGCTTTTCCGTCTTCCTGCCTTAAACCTCCGTATAAGCATCGCCCTTTAAGCCGACAGTTTGTTATACTGCCGCCGTGAACTTATTGATACCGGAAGGGTTTATCACATGCTGTCCCAGATTCAGGTACCGCCGCGATGATACTGATTACCGGCGGCGCGCGTAGCGGCAAAAGCCGTCACGCCGAATCTTTACTCCAATCCTGCACGTCGGTGCTCTATATCGCCACTTCAGCCGTTATTGACGATGAAATGGCCGCACGCATTCAACATCACCGCAATAGCCGACCGCCGCACTGGCGTACAGCGGAGCGCAGCCGTGACCTGACGCCACTCATTACCCCCGATAACGCACCCGATGAAGCTATTTTGCTTGAGTGCGTCACTACACTGGTCACCAATATTCTGTTCGCTGAAGGTGGGGAAACGGATCCTGATGAATGGGATTACGCTGCGTTGGAAAGGATAGTCACGCAAGAAATCACTCAGCTGATTGCTGCCTGCCGTGCCTGCCCGTCGCCGGTGCTGCTGGTCACCAATGAGGTGGGGCTGGGAATCGTGCCGGACAACCGGCTGGCGCGGCATTTTCGCGATATTGCCGGGCGTGTGAATCAGATGCTGGCCGCGGCTGCCGATGAGGTGTGGCTGGTTGTTTCAGGGATAGGAGTCAAAATCAAATGATTAAATCGTTCTTTGCCACGCTTTCCTTTATGAGCCGCATACCGGTTCCGGCCCGCTGGTCGCAGGGGCTGGAAATCGATCAATATGAGCGCGGGATCGTGACTTTCCCACTGGTGGGGTTACTACTTGGCGCGATTGCCGGGCTGGTGATGCTGGCGCTTCATGCCTGGTGCGGCCTGCCGTTGGCCGCGCTGTTCGCCGTACTGGCGCTGGCGCTGCTGACCGGCGGTTTTCATCTTGATGGCCTGGCGGATACCTGCGATGGGATCTTCTCAGCCCGTCGCCGCGAGCGGATGCTGGAGATCATGCGCGATAGTCGGCTGGGGACGCACGGCGGGCTGGCGCTTATCTTTGTGCTGGTGGTAAAGGTATTGGTCATTAGCGAACTGGCGCTGCGCGGTGCCTCGATGCTGGCGGCGCTGGCTGCCGCCTGCGCTGTGGCGCGTGGGATGTCGGTGCTGCTAATGTACCGCCAGCGTTATGCCCGGGAGCAGGGGCTTGGTAACGTATTTATTGGCAAGGTGACTTTCCGGCAGACCGTCATTACCCTGGCGCTATCCTTGGCGCTGGCAACGCTGCTGCTGGGCGTGCAGGGCCTGCTGGCTGCGGTTATAACGCTGCTGGTGGTGTCGGCGCTTGGTCAGGCGCTGAAGCGCACGCTGGGCGGGCAAACCGGCGATACGCTGGGAGCGGCCATTGAACTGGGCGAAGTTATCTTTTTACTGGCGTTGCTATAGAGCACACACCGCGCTGACAGGAAGCATATGGATACAATAAGTGAATGGTTAGCGGCCATCCCGCGGCCGGACGAAAGCGCGATGTCGCGGGCTCGTCAGCATATTGACGGCTTGTTGAAACCGCCCGGCAGCCTGGGGCGTCTGGAATCGCTGGCGATTCAGTTAGCCGGTATGCCGGGGCTACAGGGCGCATTACGTTTTCCACGCAAAACTATCGTGGTCATGTGCGCCGACCACGGCGTCTGGCATGAAGGTGTTACCGTCTCGCCACAGGCGGTGACCGCGATTCAGGCGGTCAATATGACCCGTAAGAATACCGGCGTTTGCGTGCTGGCAGCTCAGGCCGGGGCTGATGTTCAGGTAGTTGACATCGGTATTGACGCCGAACCGATCCCTGGGCTGGTAAATATGAAAGTGGCGCGCGGCAGCGGTAATATTGCCTGTACCTCGGCGATGAGTCGCGAGCAGGCTGAAACGCTGCTGCTGGCGAGCATGCGCTACACCCGTCAGCTTGCGGAGCAGGGCGTGCGTCTGTTCGGCGTGGGCGAATTAGGAATGGCTAACACGACCCCCGCTGCGGCAGTAGTCAGCGTGCTGACCGATCATGATGCCGGCGATGTTGTGGGCATCGGCGCGAACCTTCCAATATCGCAGCTGGCGCACAAGGCGGAAGTGGTACGCCGGGCGATAGCGGTCAACCAGCCTTCACCCGAAGATGGCCTCGACGTGCTGGCAAAAGTGGGCGGTTTTGACTTGCTCGGGATGGCCGGGGTCATGCTGGGCGCCGCTTCCTGCGGATTGCCGGTAATACTCGATGGCTTTTTATCGTACGCGTCGGCACTGGCGGCCTGCCGGATCGCGCCACAGTTGCATCCGTACCTGATTCCGTCGCATCTGTCGGCGGAGAAGGGGGCACGTATTGCGCTGGAGCACCTGCAGTTGCAACCTTATCTGGAGATGGGCATGCGCTTAGGCGAGGGCAGCGGCGCGGCGTTAGCCATGCATCTGGTGGAGGCGGCAGGAGCGATGTTCAACGACATGGGGACGCTGGCTGAGAGCAATATCGTGCTGCCGGAAAACCGTTAACCGGCTTCGGGGCGCCGACCGGCCCCCGAAATAGTGCTTACAGCGCCTGCTGCCACACGCTTTGCGGCAGCAGATAAACATCCGCTTTAGCCTGCATACCGTCGGTAACGATATGACGAATGCCGCTGGCCATCACCGCAAGGGTGACATCAAACGCATTCAGGCTATCGCCAAAACCGGCGGTAAGGTTGAGCATTGAGCCATCGGCCATCAGATAGATTGTTTTCCCCGGCATCCGATAAGCATTGATATAGGGCATAACCTCTTCATGCGGGAACTGGCGCAGGTGTTCGCAATCAATCTCTTCCGCCACGTGTCCGACGTTGAGAATAAACACGCCATCTTTAGCGCTATCCAGCGCCAGGCTGTTGACCACTTTCTTGCCGCCGGTGGCGGTGGCGACGACATCGGCTGATGCGATTGCATCCTGTAAATCTACGACATGCCAGCCGTCATAAGCGGCCTGTAAACGGCGCGCCGGATCGATTTCCGCCACCATAACCTGGCCGCCGAAGGCTTTTGCCGCCGCGGCAACGCCTTGCCCGACCAGACCGTAGCCGATCACCAGTACTTTTTTCTCATGTAGGGTAAGGTGAGTGGTCTGGAAGAAAGTGTGCCAGGCCGTCAGGCCGACCATATGGCGGTTATGTAGCCCTTCTTTGACCGGCAGATCATCCCAGTTAAAGATAGGGTAGCCGGGGCGAATATCACCGAGGCGATTGACGCCGGAGCCGGTGGCTTCAAGGCCGGCGACGACATTGCCGAACTCGCCGCGCTGGTGGAGCAGGGTGGTAATATCCGCGCCCATCTCGCACAGGTGGGTTGGTTGCCAGGCGATGGCTTTTTCCCATGATTGTTGCCAGTCAGCATCGCTCATATTGCGCCAGGCGCAGGCTTCCGCGCCGCGCTCCACCAGCCAGGAAACAACCTCATCCTGTACGGTGGTTGGATTACAGGTGGTCAAAAAGACTTTCGCCCCTTTCTCAAGGAGCCCCTGCACCAGCGGGATCATTTTCATATCGAGATGCATACAGCAGGCCAGGCGCACTTCGCTGAGGTCGGGAAGGGCCGCCACCTGACGCAGGGTGCGCGGCATATTCTGGCTAGCCCATGCCACTTCTTTCGTTAAATTTGTCTTATTATTCACCGTATTGTGACCTTTAATCCGTAGAGTGGGTTTAACCCCAGTGGGGAAGATGATTCTAACGCAGGGTGTATAAATCACATAACCCACACTGCCCGGTAAAGTTGCAAATAATAGGCATCATAAATACATGGTTGTTAATGAATGGTTAAATAAAGACAATGAAACATCATTTATTCCTATGATGTGAGCGATTCGTTCGATGTTACGCGTTTTACAGCGCCCGCTATTTTCCCGCGCGCGTATTTTTCTCGGCCGTTTAAAACCTCATGCCTTACCCGTTGCTAAAAAGCATATTTTATTGGGCTCAATCGGCGCCGGAACGGGACTTGCGGTGACCAGTATGTTCAGCCACTGGCTGCTGGGCGAGGTGAATCTGTGGTTTATTGCGCCGATGGGGGCCTCGGCGGTATTGCTATTCGGCGTGCCCAGCAGCCCGCTTGCTCAGCCCTGGTCTATCGTTGGCGGCAACGTGCTTTCGGCGCTGATCGGCGTCACTGTCGGACTACTGGTGCCGGATACGGCAATCGCCTGCGGCCTGGCGGCGGCGCTGGCGATTGCCGGGATGTACTTTTTGCGTTGTCTGCATCCACCAGGCGGCGCGGTGGCGCTCACGGCCATTCTTGGCGGCGCCAGCGTACACAGTGAAGGCTACCAGTTTGTGCTGACGCCGGTATTATTGAACTCCATGATGTTGGCGCTGCTGGCGATCGTCTTCAACAATCTGGTCGGGCGCCGCTATCCGCATCCGCTGGCGGCGGAAGAGGTGAAGCCGAATGTAGTGCCGATGGGGATTGCAGTCACTCGCGAAGATATTCACGCCGCGCTGATGGAAGGGCAGTTCCTTGATATCGGCGAGGACGATGTGCAGGAACTACTGGAGAATATTGAACAGCAGGCCCGGCTGCGTCTCGCCGCCGGTCAAAAAGCGCGCCAGTGATGCTATTAAGGCACCCGTTGCAATGCCTTAGCTAGCGCCAGCCTGAATCGCTCGATGAGGTCGGGTTCACCAGGCAATAATTCGGCGAGCGTAATCGTTTTGTCCGCGCGGTAGACCTTACCGCTGCTGAGCAGCGCCTCAATATAATTGGCCACCTGATGTGCGGCCTGCAGATCGGCATCCAGTAATATCACGGCGTGAGCCAGGACGATGTGCACCTGGCTTTCGGCTATGGGCCGCCAGTATTGAGCGGTACCGGCAATCTTGCGGGCGTCTTCCCCCTCGCCGCAGGCGAGGTTATAGCGCCCGTCGCAGAAAGAACCGCTGACGGCCTGAAAATGGCTTTCGACGCCAAGGGTCGCCAGCGTGCGTTGCAATATTCCACACAACAACAGATAGATAGGTTCGGCGGCTTCGCCTAACGGCTGGGTTACCGGCCAGGCAAGACTCAGGTTGAGGATCCCCGGCCCCTGCGGCACCAGCCCACCGCCGGAGCGACGCATCCACACCGGCCAGCCGCGGGCGGCAAAGGATTCACTGACGGCGGCCAGATTGGCGAATTTCCGGTAACTGCCGGGCACCACGAACCCTTGCGGCGCCTGCCAGAGCTGAGCGACGGCTTCACCTCGGCGTGCGCGCTCGAACAGAGGCAGTTCGGCAAGCGTGGGATCATCGCAGCGGACAATCGGTAATTCGTCGGCGTTGAACCCGGCAGGCCAGCAGTCTGTGTTCTGTTGTGTTATCACGAAGCCTCCCTTGTTATGTCGGATGCCGGTTTTTCATCAACATCGCCGTGACGGCAGAGATCAGGCAGCCGACCGTCAGATAAATCGCCACGCTGTGCCACGAGCCGCCAGAGAAGGTGACCAGCGCGGCGGCGATAAATGGCGTAAAACCGCCGCCGACCACGCTGGCCACCTGGTATCCGACGCCTGCGCCGCTGTAGCGATAGCTGGCGCCAAACATTTCGGTAAACATCGGTTGCTGCACGCAAACCACCATATCATGGGCGATGTTGGCCAGCATCAGGGCAAAAAATAGGATCCAGAACAGCGAGTGCTGCTCCAGCGCCATAAAGAAGGGGAAGCCGCTTAATGTTCCGATCAGCGCCCCGGTAATATAGATACGTCGGCGGCCAAACCTATCTGCCAGCCACGCAAAGCAGGGAATGGTAAAACAGCTAATGCCGCCCACCAGCAACCCAATATTGAGGAACAGCTCACGCGGCAGGCCGAGGTTTTGTGTCGAGTAGTTGAGGGCGAATGCGGTCACGATATACATCGTTAACAGTTCACACAGGCGCAGAGCGATGATTAATAAGAAGGCACCCGGATGGCGTACCAATGCTTCCAGTACCGGCAGGCGTTTTTTCTCCGCGGCGGGCGTTTTCTGCACCTGCTGCTCAAACTCTGCCGACTCGGCCATGCCGTTGCGGATCCACAATGCCGCCAGTACCAGCACTACGCTAAACAGGAACGGCAGGCGCCAGCCCCAGCTAAGGAACTGCTCATCGGTGGTGAAACTGCTGATAAGCGATACCAGCCCAGTAGAGAGCAGCAGCCCGACGCCGTAACCCACCTGCACGCCGCTGCTATAGAACGCTTTTTTGTTTTTCGGCGCGCTTTCAACCGACAGCAACGCCGCGCCGCCCCATTCGCCGCCGACGGCGAAGCCCTGTACTGCGCGCAAAATCACCAGCAAAACCGGCGCCCACCAGCCAATCTGGTTAAAGGAAGGCAGGAGCCCGATACAGGCGGTGGCGATCCCCATCATCCACACGGTCATCATCAGCATGCGCTTCCGACCTAAGCGGTCGCCGAAATGGCCGAAGATCACGCCGCCGAGCGGGCGGAAGAGGAAGCCGACGCCGAAGGTCGCGAAGGCTGCCAGCGTGCCCATTGCCGGGCCAATTTGTGGGAAAAATTCGCGGTTGAACACCAGTGCGGCGGTAATGCCGTACAGCAGAAAATCGTACCAGTCGACGACGGCGCCGGCAAAGCTGCCCCATGCCGCACGACGAGCGCGATGAAGAGAGGCGACCCCGTTGCCGGAGTCGGGAGAAATAAGCGTTGAGTCCATGCCTGTCCTGTTTGTTGCTAACTTGTTATTATTTGAATGAGACGCTTTCTTATCTACGCGCCGTTAGGGAGATTACCGCGCATAAGCGCAACTGAAAAGTTTTTTACCTGCCGGAAAGACAATAAAGTAAAAAATGTCTAAATCGAACATTTAATTTTCACCACTGGCGTGGGTTAACTGTTGACCATTACTGCTATTTTATTTTTGTTGCCCCATTGGGACGGCTTTTAAGAATTCACGTAAATGGTTTACAATTACTATCTCCAACGCTGGATATGGTGGGTGATATGCGTCTAATTTTTGCAGTTTTATTTTATGTTTTAGTTTTACCTAATGCTTTCGCAGAAAAACTGCCTGCGCCAACGGGCAAACCCGTTTTAACCATTTCAGGAAAGATTACCAATACAAACGAAGGCGATACTGCCGTATTTGACGTCGCCGCGTTAGAAAAGTTGGGCAATGAGACAGTGATCACAACCACTCCCTGGTATTCAGGAAAAGTGCGCTTTGATGGTATTTCACTTAGCAAACTTATGGACTTAGTGGGTGCGCAAGGTAAGACGGCGAAGGTGATGGCCCTTAACGATTATACGACCGAGGTGCCGGTGGATGATTTTCATAAATTCCCGGTGATCCTCGCGCTGAAGATGAATGGTGAATATATGCGCATTCGTGACAAAGGGCCCCTTTTTATTGTTTATCCCTACGATAGTAGCGCGGAGTTGCAGAACCAAATCTATTATTCCCGCTCGGCATGGCAGGTTTCAAAGATTATAATTGAGTAAGGCTCTGATCTTGAATCGAATACTCACTGCCATTATTTTGTCGCTTTTTATCGTCACCGGATACATTACCTATCTGGTGCATGAGCGGCAGAGTGAGCTGCAAAAATTAACACGTTATACCGACTCGTGGTCTGTGTCCCAGATGGTCTCTGAATACATGCGTCTGGAGGCTCGTTTAAGCGCCCTGGCGCTGAACGTGAAGGGGACCGACCGTGATGAGGTACGCCTGCGCCTGGAAATAATGATGAGCCAGATTGAATTGCTGCAGCAGGGCGATCTTGGTCAGTTCATCAGAAAAAGCGAGCAGCGGCAGGCGACGGTCACCAGTCTGATTCAGATCCTCGATCAACTCGACAGGCAACTGGATTCCATGACGCCTGAGCAGATGATGACTCTGCTATACACGATGAGTAAGTTGGATGGCCCAATGACCTCACTGGCCTCCATGACCCTGGCGCAGGACTTTGATGTCGTTAATCTTACGCATGATAAGATTCAGCATCTCTATTACATCTATTCGGTGATTTCAATCTTGCTGATTACGATGTGTATCACTCTTGGCCTATTGATGCTTCGACAAAATAACAACTTGCGTCGCGCGCATGTGCGAATGAAGCTGTTAGCTAATGATTTACAGCTGTCGAAAGAGAAACTTCAGGTACAGAACCGCCGTTTGCAGTATGACGCTTATCACGATTCGTTAACAGGTATGCCTAATCGCCTCTCTTTCTGGCAGAGGCTACAGGAAGTGGTTAATCACGTGAAACCTTATAATGGTTGCGCAGTGGTTATGTTGTTTGACCTCGATAATTTTAAAGATGTTAATGATACCTTAGGACATGATGCCGGCGATAAGTTGCTTCAGGAGCTCGCCAGCCGTTTGTCGTTCTTTCGTAAAACATCAGAGACGCTGTACCGCCTTGGTGGCGATGAGTTTGCCCTGGTATCGCAGGATCTGAGCGAAGAAATGGCGCTGGAGCGGGCGGATGTGATCCGCGAAAAAATCAGCCAACCGTACTATATCTACGATTCGTTAATTAACATTGGCGCTTGCATCGGCATCGTTATCTCCGATGGTGAAAGTCGTACTGATTACTTATACAAATGTGCCGATTTAGCGTTGTATGAAGCGAAAAAGTCGGGCGCGGGCAACGTGGAGATTTTTCGTCCCGGCATGTTACAACGTTTACAGGAAAACAAATCCTTTGAGGACGATCTGCTACATGCACTGGAAAACGACCAGTTCAAGGTTTACTACCAGCCGATCGCCGACACGGTATCGCGTGAAATCTACGGTTACGAAGCGTTGGTGCGCTGGTTTCATCCACTGCGCGGTATGGTGCCGCCTACAGAATTTATCCCGGTGGCGGAGAAAACCGGCCTGATTAACCCACTTGGCGAGTGGGTGCTGAAGACTGCCTGCGAGGAGGCGGCCCGCTGGGAGCAACCGCTGAAGGTTTCGGTAAACGTCTCACCGATTCAACTTATCAATACCTCACTCACAGACACGGTGGCGGCGGTGCTAAAGAAGACCGGTCTCGACCCGCGGCGCCTTGATCTTGAGATTACGGAATCTGATGTATTTAACGAGAATACGCGCTCGCTGGAGATCCTCAGCCAGTTGCGCGAGCAGGGGATTCAGATCTCAATTGACGATTTTGGTACCGGCTATTCGTCATTGTCGCGGCTGAGTTATTTCCCTTTTGATAAGATCAAAATTGACCGCTCGTTTGTAGTCAATATTCCTATGCAAAAAGATGACCTCGATATCGTGCGCCTGATCATCAGTATGGGGAAAAGTTTACATATGCGCATTGTCGCCGAAGGTGTTGAAACCGAGGAACAGTTAACTTCGCTGCAACAATTGGGTTGCGATCTCGTTCAGGGATATTTAATCGGGAAGCCGGGGCTTTTAAATAACAACTGAAAAAAGATAATCTTCGGTCTTTAAACTGTCGCCTGTGAACTATCACAGGCGCTTTTTTATATTTTAAATAAACCTAATCCGTAATGGGTATAAATAGTGGTAGATAAAATAGGATCAAAAAAATAATACCCTTAGCAATTAAAAGGGGTATATGATATGCAATATATCGTTTCATTCGCGGCGCTATTTCACGGCGCGGAAAGAGAGGCAAATCATGCAGCGAATCATTATACCTACCCATTATGTTCAGACCCGCTCCACCCCCATGTGGACCAAGGAGACCGCGCCCGCGTCCATCTGGAAGCGCCATCTTGATGCCGGTACGCGACAGGGCGTCTATCCGCGTTTATCGGTGATGCAGGGTGCAATACGCTATTATGGTTATGCCGATGAAACGAGCCCAGACCCTGTTGAAACGATGACTATTGAAGCGGGGCAGTTTGGTGTCTTCCCTGCGGAAAAATGGCACTGCATTGAGGCATTAACTGACGATACCGTATTTAATGTCGATTTTTACGTCGACCCTAAAATTCTGATTGAGGGATAAGCTGAGTCTATGAACAGTGAAAATAAAGGTTACTCATTAGCGATAACCAATAACAACAATAATGAAAAAAAAGAGAAAATTTATCTGAAGCCGATGGCGCTTTATGTCCCTGATATTGCGGTTCAGGCAGTAGCGGAATTGCTTCAGGATCTTTCTGCCGATAACGCACAGGGCAAAGGGTTCAGCCTGATGGTGACTAACAATAATAATGGTGTATCGGTAGATAAAGATTTCGCCTCAATCGAGGCGCTTCAGGATCCACTGCATGCCGCTGACGCGGTGAAAGAGCTCATCAATATTGTGCGCGGTTATGAATCTGACGAAGAGACTAACGTCTGCGGCTGGTAACACACCGTCTGGCAGATATCGTCCGATATCTGCCTCTTTCTCCGGTTTCAACTCATCGCTATCTGCTGCAGTAGCCAGTCCCGCAACGCGCTGATATCGTCGCGCTGGGCTAACTCTTGTGTCGCCACCAGATAATAGTTTGCTCCCGGTAAGGACATCTCAAATGGTGCCGCTAATACCCCGCGTTGCAACAGATCGCGCGCCAGCAGCTCGCTGGCAATCACTACGCCTTGTCCTGCTACCGCCGCCTGTAGCGCATGCGTCTCATCGCTGAAGGTTAACCCAGCATCGATATTCAGCTGCGGTGGCCCGTAGCGACGCTGCCAGTTTTCCCAGCCCGGCGAATCAGCCGGAACGTGACGATGTTCAACGTGGAACAGGGCTGCGTGATGCAAATCCTCCAGCCGTGTAATACCCAGCGTTGGGCTAGCGACGACGATAAAGCGGTCTTCATGTAGCAAGGTACAGTGCAGTTCGCGCTCCGGCGTTTCACGATAGCGAATCGCGACGTCAACGCTGCGCTGGTTGAGATCCACCCGCTCGACGCTGGTATGCAGCCGCAGGTCAATAGCGGGGAATTCCGCTTTAAATGCTGCCAGCCGTGGTACCAGCCAGTGAGTTAGAAAGTTGGAGGTGGTGGTGACGGTGAGTGACGGCGGCTGGTGTGAGCGAACAATTTGCGTAGTCGCTTCTTCCAGCGCGCTAAAGGCGCGTTGAGTCCCTGCATAGAGAATTTCACCGCTGTCGGTAAGGCTGACTCCCAGGGCATTGCGTTCACAGACGCGGCACTCCAGCACAGATTCCAGTAGTTTTATCTGGTGGCTCACTGCGGTAGCGCTCACCCCAAGCACATCGGCGGCGCGTTTAAAACTGCGACAGCGGGCAACGGCATGAAAGGCGCGTAGCGCGCCCAGCGGCGGGAGGCGGGTTTTTCTCATGGCTGAGTTTTTCTCATCTATTGCTGAAATTTATGCGTTTGCCGTACTTATTATACAGAGGATAGCCTACTGATATGTGAAATAGACACTGAATTAAATTCATCAGTGTTTGCGATTATCAGGAGTGAATAATGAATATCTACCGTAATCAGCGAGCTGGTGGGGCAACCACTTGCGAGGCCCCGCTCACGCAAACTATCGCGCTAAGTGGCGTATTCGCGGCGGGGGCGCTGCTATTGAGCGTTTCCTCCATGATTGGCACTCTCGGTACTCTGGCGTCGCTGCTGACGCTGACGGGAGCTTTTGCTGTTGGCTATGCAATCGCGCGTTGGCAGCTGTGGCCAGCGCATTATAGCGTTAGGGTATCGTGCTACGCCTTTGTGCTGTCCGCTATGGGCTGGTTAATGTTACTGGTGCTGTGGAATAGCGGACACGGTTGGCTATCTCAAATTCCGGGGATCGCCTTTGGTGGATTAGGTGCGGGTATTGTCTGGAAAAACAATGCTACAGCAAGATACTCGTCGGGCATGATGGCGAACATCCCGATGACAACAGGTATCGTTATTATTATCCTGGCGACTCTGCTAACCAATCACTATGCGGATTCGGGAAAGGGAGGTTTTGTCTACGCACTGGCGGTCCTGGTAGATCTGGCATTGCTGGGAGCGGTGCTGGTGAAAATTAGACAGCAGGAAATGTCGTAAATCGGCCCGTTATTTACCATAGCAAATCCTACCTATCATCTACGCAAGCGTAACACCACGACGACTTTGGTTCTGGCGTGGCGCCCGTTATCCTCTGTTTGTCAGTGAATCCATTAAATATTATCGTGAACGCTTAGTTATTTTAGTGACAGCAGAATTGAGAGAAAAAGCGGGGTTTTATGTAACGCGGCAACATGTGAAGTGGCTTACATTTTTGACTTTCATCACACTTTATAGTTACGTCATTCTTGGTCGACGCAGTTATTTACTATGGCATCCATTAAAGACGTAGCAATAAAAGCTGGAGTATCTACCGCTACGGTCTCACGCGTGCTGAATAATCATCCCAGCGTGGCGCCAGAAACTCGCAAAGCAGTTCGTGAGGCAATGGATTTCTTATGCTATGTGCCTAGCAAGAGTGCGTTTCAATTGAGTGGGAAATGTTCTGGGCTGATTGCAGTTGTTCTGCCAAACCTTGTCAACCCACATTTTTGTGAACTGCTGGCGACATTTGAAGAAGAGGCAAGATACATCGGTAAAACGGTTATCGTCAAAACTCATCAGAATCAACCGCAGCTAGATAAGCAAATAATATATACGCTTATTAGTATGGGTATTGACAGTTTGCTATGGGTGCCAACAGAAGCCGAAAGCGAACTTGCAGAATGGCTCATCGCGACTAATATCCCCGTTGCAGTGGTTACGCTGGTATCGCGATTTTTCAATTCTGTTTCTATCGATCAAAGTAAAGGGGCGGAAGTTATAGCCGAGCATTTTATTCAGACCGGTCATACCACGTTTGGATTTGTAGCACAGGAAGGCGCGGATAACCGAAAGGTTTTTTCATGGGCAAAACGAATTACCGCTCAGGGATTGACTATAGATAAAGAGAATCAGTTTTGGATAGCGAAAGGCGAGGGTGAGAAAACATCAGGGCATATTAGTATACTCGATGATATTATTGTCAGGCTAGCCGAGAGAATAAATCATTGTTCATCTCTCTGGGTCTATAACGATGTGGCTGCTAGTTATATTATTGATGGCTTGAAAGAAAAAGGAATATCTGTGCCTAAAGATATTGCCATCGCTAGTTTTGATAATACTTTACTGGCACAAACTAAAAAAATTACTAGTGTGGCGCAACCGATAAGTGAAATCGCCCATCTGGCATTTCAAATGATTAACAACGAAACAAAACAAGAAAGTATTGAAATGCACGAAATTGTCTCTCGTTTAATTATACGGGAGAGTAGCGTGAGTATTAATATTACTTTGCTTTAATCTACATACGCCATTATAAACTTATAAATATAAATTAACATTGGTTTACTAACCTCTGTTGAACACTTATGACTGTATACTCTAGAGGTCTTCTATGTCTGCAAACTCAATCGAAAGGCAAGGTGTTTACGGCAAACTGCGTTTAAAAGAAAAAATTGGTTATGGAATGGGAGATGCTGGTTCTTGTATGATTTGGAGTGTACTGGCGTTATATCTAACATGGTTCTACACGGATGTTTATGGTTTAGCTCCCGGTGTTGTCGGTACCTTGTTTCTGGTCATTCGTATTTTTGATGCCTTTAGCGACCCGGTTATGGGGGCGATTTGCGATCGTACTCGTAGCCGATGGGGTAAA
Organism: Klebsiella sp. CN_Kp091; assembly: GCF_040065095.1. Taxonomy (NCBI): domain Bacteria; kingdom Pseudomonadati; phylum Pseudomonadota; class Gammaproteobacteria; order Enterobacterales; family Enterobacteriaceae; genus Klebsiella; species Klebsiella sp. CN_Kp091. The sequence continues at coordinate 56,291 of NZ_JBEAIO010000006.1, forward strand.
TTCCGACCATGGTTATTATGGATGGCATTGCCATTTGGTTTGGGAGCAGTACTGATGTTCACAACACCCGATTTAAGCATGAATGGAAAAATTGTTTATGCCTGGGTGACATATCTTGTGATGTCATTGATTTATACTGCTATCAATATTCCATATTGCTCAGTAGCTGGTGTGATCACGCTAAATCAGAAAGAGCGTTTAGGCTGTTTGTCATGGCGATTTTTCCTCAATGGATTGGCGACGCTAATAGTCTCCTCTTCAATTTTACCCTTAACAGACTGGTTAGGTAACGGTAACAGAGCGGCTGGTTTTCAGTTGACTATGGTAATCATGGGAGGAGCTGCGACACTAATGTTCTTCTTTTGTTTTACCAGTATCAAAGAACGTGTTACTGCAATTAAAGTTAATGACTCTTTAATAAATGATCTAAAAGATATCATCAAAAACGATCAATGGTTATTGATGATTTTTATTACTTTCCTTAATGTTTTTCCGGCATTTATTCGTGGTGCAGTGACTATTTATTATGCTACCTATGTTATGCAAGCCTCCGTCGGATTTACTACGTTTTTTTTGGCTCTTGGCGTTGCATGTAACATGCTAGGTAGTGTTATAGCGAAACCACTCACCGATCGTTTTGATAAAATTAAGCTGTTCCGTTCGATTAATATCGTTCTTGGCTTCCTTTCTTTAGCTCTATGGTTTGTCGATCCCAGGTCTTTGCTACCACTACTTACACTTTTTATCATCATTAACATCCTGCATTTGATTCAATCAGGGCCAATATTATGGGCCATGATGTCCGACGTTGATGACTACGGAGACTGGAAATACGGTAAACGCCTTACCGGTATTTCATTTGCTGGTAATTTGTTTATGTTAAAAATGGGTTTGGCAGTTGCTGGTGCGATTGTTGCGTGGATATTATCATTGACGGGTTACATCGCTAATAAACCTCAACAAAACACAGAGACTATCGAAGGTATCATTATTATGTTTTCTTTACTGCCAATGATTACCTATTTTATTAGCGCATTCGTAGTTAGATACTTTAAATTGAATAACCACTTTCTTGAACAAATTAAAGTGGAACTCGCTAAGCGTGAACTCAATAACGGTTCTTCACCGCATCATGACATCGAGCGAGATAGGACCGCAGTGGTTAATCATTAGTTAAAATTCTCCTGAAAGAAATTAGGGGTATTATTAATTATTATAATATTCAGAGGTCAATAGAACCGTAATATCTACCTATCCTAATAATGTAGAGGAAAATAACGCATGTCGAGTGAAAATTATTATGATGTAACAGAGTGGAGTGAAGGTAATCCTTTTGAAGATATCGGTTTAGTGATTAATAGTATTATTGCCGATATTAAAAATCGGCAAACAGACACAGATGTAAATGATGGTGGAAAGCCGGGGGCTGTTATCTATATCCCGCCTGGAGACTATCATTTGCTCACTCAGGTAGTAATAGACATCAGTTACTTGAAAGTTAAAGGAGACGGACATGGGTTTACCTCTTCAAGTATCCGTTTTAATACTCCGGAAAGTGATTGGGCAAGCTGGCATGAATTGTGGCCAGGCGGTAGTCGTATACTTGTTGATATAACACCATCATCTACGACTCCGGAAGCGGAAGGGGCGGCTTTTTATATTGAGCGTAGCGGTGACCCAAGAATAAGCTCAGTTGAGTTCGCGGATTTTTGCATTGATGGGTTACATTTTGTGGATGACGGTTCGGGAAGTAACGACCCTGAAAACACCTATCTCAATGGTAAAACGGGTATTTATATTGCCAGTGCGCAGGACTCATTCCGCATTAGTGGAATGGGATTCGTATATCTTGAACACGGCATCACTATATATAATGCCGATGCATTGGCGATACATAATAACTTTATTGCTGAGTGCGGTAATTGTATAGAACTCCGTGGGTCGGGACAGGCTTCAAAAATAACCGATAATTTGATAGGTGCCGGTTATAGAGGATATTCCATTTATGCAGAGAACTTTGGTGGCCTTCTGGTTACAGCAAACAACATTTTTCCCCGCGGTAAAAGCAGTATTCACTTTTCTGGTGTCCTCCGTTCTGCAGTTAGCAGCAACAGATTTCATTCATTCTATCCAGGGATGCTGGTTTTTGAGAATAGCTGTTCAGAAAACCTGGTGACGGCAAACCACTTTTTCCGTGAACATGAACCTTGGGAACCTATGCAGTCGTATAGTAATGGTTTAGATGACTTGTATGGGTTGCTATATATAGAAGGTGAGAATAATTCGATTATTGCTAACCATATTTCTGAATCGATTGATAAACAGTATATCGTTCCTGCTGGCGCGACACCTGTCATAATACGGTTGGCATCAGGAGATAGTAACTATATTTCTGACAATCATATTGTTGCTACCACCGATACATCATTGTTAAAAGGTCATGCAGAATCTTGTTTCTCTGCACAAGTTAGAGCGCTGCTGGCATTAGAGGGGTTGGAAGTTCTCGACGTGACGACCGTACAGGTCGACGCAGCATCTCAACGTAATATCATACTTGATTCCGGAAGCGACGCTCAGGTTGTGCTTGATAAAGCGGTCAATGCGTTTAGAGCGACGCCGGTACCCGGCTTGTCATAATAGAAAAGCAAAAAGCCTGCTCGTAAGCAGGCTTTTCTAAATCTGGCTCCTCTGACTGGACTCGAACCAGTGACATACGGATTAACAGTCCGCCGTTCTACCGACTGAACTACAGAGGAATCGTGTGAACGGGGCGCATGTTAGCGAGTGAGTAACGGGATGTCAAAGGAGATTGCGCCATTTGCGATTGTTCGCTGGTAAAATCATCAGTAGTAGAGGTTTTTTCAGCACTGAAGCGAAAATTTAAGCAATAAAAAGGTGAGGGGGGGCACTAGCAGATCCGAAAAACTCTGCCTTCAGTGGTTGCTGCAAAGAGTCATTTGAACGGTGAATGTACAATCGTCATCCGGTTACACCTGTTTGCAACGCAGGTGTAACTTTAGAAGTGAATGGATTATTTTTCATCGGGTTCTGCATTTAGCAGCCAGGGCTGCAAATGACCATTTTTAATTCTGGTTAAATAATCTTCAATTAAGCTCTTGGTTTGCGGGGTGAGGGTATAAAATTCATATAACGTACAAGCTATATTAGATTGTAAATCTATAGTGCCGGAGATATCTTCAGGAATAAAGTACATTTGGCGGTTTGTCATGGTTCTAATGTATAATCTTTTGCCAATGATAGGATTATCGCCGAATAAATTAACGCCAATTTCCATGGCCCCGTCTACAGGGAAATATAAAACGTACCACTGTGTTTTGTTATGGTTGTTAATTAAAGATTCAACTATTTCGGTAGGAGATAGCCGTTTCAAATTATCAACACAACGCAGAATGTATCGGCGCATTACAAACTGTTTTAGTAGCGCCATGAACATCCCGGATAAAAATAAAAGGGTGAATGTCGATGCTATTACTACTAAAAACCATAGTCCTGTTGATAAAGCCGAAAAGGAAGATGCGATAACTAAACTTATTATGAGCGAAACGATAAACATTAAGCTTTGTAATTTATATTTGTCTTTTGCTAATTTGAATAAGAAATAAGTCAGGAAAAATCCAGCCAGGCAATAAAAAAATAATAATGATCTATCCATGTATTTAATCCTGGTATGTATGTGTTAACAATATTTTCTCAAAGCATCTAAATATTTCATACTAACTTGATTCTATGCTACCACGAAGACAGTAAACCTTGCTATTCCAGTTGGCGCGTAAACGTACCAGTCGATATTCATTTCGACTTTGCTCAGCAGGTTTTGTCGTTATGTTTGATGTCTGTGGATGACGTGAACGAACAGAATAGGGTAGAAAGCAAAAAAGCAGACGTCGCTGAACGTCTGCTTTTCTTAAAATTGGCTCCTCTGACTGGACTCGAACCAGTGACATACGGATTAACAGTCCGCCGTTCTACCGACTGAACTACAGAGGAATCGTGTGGAATGGTATCTTAGCGGCGAAAAAATTTTTGTCAAATATCAATTCAGTTGTGGCGAGCCGCTTGCTGCATCTATCGACAATTTGTCGTAATTGCCAACAAATTACCAGGAAAAATACTTTGCAGGATTAGCAGTTCTCAATCATCATTTGAAATGTTGTTTCAACTCTTCTCACTAAGGTCTCCCTTGAACGTCACTTCAGCAGTACGCCAGGCCGTAGCGCGCACGTCCTGGTTTAAAAAACGCAAGAGCTATCGGGTGCTCTACTGGCGTGAAATTAGTCCCCTTGCCGTACCGATCCTGTTGGAAAATGCTTGCGTGTTGTTGATGGGGGTTCTGAGTACTTTCCTTGTTAGCTGGCTCGGTAAAGAAGCGATGGCCGGGGTGGGCTTAGCCGATAGCTTTAATATGGTCATTATGTCGTTTTTTGCCGCGATTGACCTGGGCACCACCGTGGTGGTGGCCTTCAGCCTCGGTAAGCGCGATAGAAAGCGGGCGAGGGCGGCCGCGCGTCAATCGCTGGCGATCATGACCTTGTTCTCGATCGTGCTGGCGGCGATTATTCACGCCTTTGGTGAGCAGATTATCGATATCGTTGCCGGCGACGCCACGGTTCAGGTTAAGGCACTGGCCCTAACCTATCTTGAGCTGACAGTGCTGAGCTATCCGGCGGCGGCGATTGCCTTAATTGGTAGCGGCGCGCTTCGCGGCGCGGGGACCACCAAAATCCCGCTGTTAATTAACGGCGGGATGAATATTCTCAATATTATTATCAGCAGTATCCTGATTTACGGCCTCTTCTCCTGGCCGGGGCTTGGCTTTGTCGGCGCCGGGCTGGGGCTGACTATTGCCCGCTATATTGGCGCATTGGCAACCATCTGGGTTCTGATGACAGGCTTTAACCCGGCGCTGCGCATTTCGCTGAAGAGCTACTTTAAGCCGTTTAACTTTGCCATTATCTGGGAGGTGATGGGCATTGGCATCCCGGCGAGCATCGAATCGGTACTGTTTAATGGCGGCAAGCTGCTGACGCAGATGTTTGTTGCCGGGATGGGGACCAACGTCATCGCCGGGAACTTTATTGCCTTCTCGGTGGCTTCGTTGATTAACCTGCCGGGTAACGCGTTGGGTTCTGCCTCCACGATTATTACCGGAAAACGACTGGGGAAAGGGCAGGTCGGCCAGGCGGAACGTCAGGCCTGGTTCGTGTTCTGGTTGTCGACTATTATCCTGACGCTTATTGCCTGGGGCACCGCACCGTTCGCCGGCCTGATCGCTTCGTTCTACACCAGCGAAGAAGACGTAAAAGTGGTGGTTAAAGAGTTATTGTGGCTCAATGCCCTGTTTATGCCAATTTGGTCGCTTTCCTGGACCTTGCCCTGTGCCTTTAAAGGCGCACGCGACGTGCGTTACACCATGTGGGTTTCGATGCTGGGTATGTGGGGCTGCCGGGTGGTTGCTGGCTATACGCTGGGGATCATGCTGGGCATGGGCGTCATCGGCGTCTGGCTGGGTATGGTGCTTGACTGGGCGGTGCGCGGCCTGTTGTTCTATCGCCGGATGATCACCGGGCGTTGGCTGTGGAAGTACCCGCGATTAAAGGCGCGGCTGGAAGAAAAGTCATGAATATCCTGAAAAAGTGTTACTTTTTAGTCGAAGTGAAGAATAAATCGGCAAACGGTCGCTATTATTAAAAACATCTTTGACATGGCTGAGCGTGGTCGTTAGTATTCGCCCCGTTCACACGATTCCTCTGTAGTTCAGTCGGTAGAACGGCGGACTGTTAATCCGTATGTCACTGGTTCGAGTCCAGTCAGAGGAGCCAAATTTAAAAAGCCTGCTTTCGAGCAGGCTTTTTGCTTTTCTGTATCCGTACAATTTTGCCCTACGCAAATAGCGCGCAGGGCTTGCCCGGGATTAACGGAACGGTGGTTCGTTGAAGGTACGCAGCTTGCGGGAGTGCATGTGGTCGCCCTCGGCGCGCAGCAGATCGATGGCACGGATCCCTATCTGCAGATGCTCGGAAATCGCCCCTTCATAGAAGCGGTTCGCTTGTCCCGGCAGCTTGATTTCACCGTGCAGCGGTTTATCGGAGACGCACAGCAGCGTGCCGTAAGGTACGCGGAAACGATAGCCCTGTGCGGCAATAGTGGCGCTTTCCATATCGATGGCCACCGCACGGCTGAGGTTAAAGCGCAACGCCGAGGCGGAATAACGCAATTCCCAGTTGCGGTCATCGGTGGTCACCACCGTACCGGTACGCAGACGCTGTTTGACCTCTTCGCCCGGCATGCCGCTAACCTGTTTAGTGGCGTCATACAGCGCACGCTGCACTTCGGCGATACTCGGGATGGGAATATCCGGCGGTAGCACCGCATCCAGCACGTGGTCGTCACGTAAATAGGCATGCGCCAGTACATAGTCGCCTATCGACTGGCTCTCACGCAGGCCGCCACAGTGGCCAATCATCAGCCAGACGTCAGGGCGCAGCACCGCGAGATGATCGCAAATATTTTTGGCATTGGCCGGGCCGACGCCGATGTTGATCAGCGTAATACCCTGACCGTCGTTAGTGATCAGGTGCCAGGCCGGCATCTGGTGCTTTTTCCACGCCAGATCGGAAATCGCCTCTTCCGGGGCCTCAGTGTCGGCGGTGATCCAAATCCCGCCCGCACAGGAGAGGGCAATGTACGGGCTATCCGGATCGAGGATCTGGCTACAGCCCCAGCTGACGAACTCATCGACGTAACGCGTGTAGTTGGTAAACAAGACATACGGCTGGAAGTGCTCAACCGGCGTGCCGGTGTAGTGCTTCAGGCGCGCCAGTGAAAAATCGACGCGGCGGGCGTCAAAATGCGACAGCGGATAATACTCGGTGGCGTGGAACAGGCCATCGGCGGTTTCATCGCCAATCTGCGACAGTTCGGTGGTCGGAAAATAACGCGTTAATCCGGCGCTCATCGAGCGATCCAGCGTCAGCGCAGAGCCATCAATCACGTAGGGGAAGGGAATTTCGTGCTGCGAATTGCCGACGCTAATATGCGCGCCGTAATCCTGATATAGCAGAGTTAATTGTTCCAGCAGATAAGCGCGAAAGAGTTTTGGATTGGTAATGGTGGTGGTGTAGCAGCCTGCATGGGTGAATCGCCCCCAGGCTCGGGTTTTTAAGGCTTTGTGCTCGGCGCCATCCCACGAGACAGACAATTGAGGATAGACGAATAAGCCTTCAGCACGGGCTATTTCATCAGGAAGGATATTGTGGTGAATGTACTCGCCAATGGCCTTACGCAACGCGTTAACCGCTCTTTCATACTGCACTTCCAACTGGGAAAGCGCCTGCTCCGGGGTCAGACTGACGGCCTTCTGGTTCATCATTCGCTCCTTGTTTCAGGTCTGCTGATACTGTTGATAGTATGCTACAGCGTGAAAATGGCGAAGGAAAATTACAGGCCCGGGTAAATAGTCAAACTCGTTGATAATAAAAGCTTAGCCGCGCAGGGTCAGGCAGTCTGTGCCCAGCGTTCGGCGCTAAAATTACTTGCGCTTACCACTCTTAATGTCGCCGCGTCGTTATTGTTGATGTAATAAAGTGCATTAGGACCGGGCGTTAGCTTATCGCCTTCCTGTAGTCTGCATCGGCTTTCGATTTCAGCAATTACCACGATCTGGCCACTCTGTAGAACCACGCAAGTTGTTGCTGTAGAGGCATTTTTCCGTACTTTCTTGACCCACCACTCCATGTTTTCACCCAGGCTTGTTACACTCAGAATGATAATTGACGCGTTAGTGCTTTAAAGACAACTGAAACTACCCATTGGTTTAATTTACGTTTAGCTGAAGTTGTTAAATCTTAACTCTGCGATGCAGCGGGACAGGCAAATACCACCTATGGCTTTGATGCGATTTAACAAGCTTCTGAATCAATCTGGATTAAGGATAGTCTCGCTGGCGAAAAAAGCGCTGGCAGCGGCGGTTATTGTAGCGGTGGTATTTTTCATCGGACGAATATATGAATCGGAACGTGGTCCTGCATTGCAGCGCTGGCATACCTGGTCTGGGGATGAGATGACCGCTGATGAAATCGACCGAGCCAGTTTTGCCAGCTATCTCAAACGGGAAGATAAGATATTTGCCGATTTGCGGCGTGAGGTCAGCGACCAACTGCCTGCCGCTGACAAAACGCCGATAAATCGCTTCTATCGCGACAGCCTGGTCTATCCGCAACGTTTTACGCCAGACTGGAATCGCTCCTTTATATTACTGCCATCCGGCAAACCTCGTGGTGCGGTGGTGTTGCTGCATGGATTAACCGACTCCCCCTACAGCGTGCGCTATCTGGCGGAAGAGTATCAACGGCAAGGTTTTGTCGCGGTGGCGCCGCGCTTACCCGGCCACGGTACCGCGCCGGGCGCATTAACCCGCGTTGATTGGCAACAATGGCTGGCGACAACCCGCCTGGCGGTTCGGGAAGCGATGCGACGTGCCGGTGGGGATGTGCCGCTGCATCTGGTGGGATATTCTAACGGCGGCGCGCTGGCGCTGAAGTATGCGCTCGATGAATTGACCGATAAATCGCTGGTCAGGCCGCAGCAGATAATACTGTTATCGCCGATGATTGGCGTAACCGCTTTTGCCCGGTTCGCCGGACTGGCTGGCCTGCCTTCGATATTTCCCGCCTTTGCGCGCGCGGCGTGGCTAAACGTCGTTCCGGAGTTTAATCCCTATAAATACAATTCCTTTCCGGTAAAGACAGCGCGCCAGTCGTGGCTGCTGACCCAGGCCTTGCAAAAACAGATTATCCAGGCGGCGCAGAGCCAGCGCTTAGCCTCTATCGCGCCGGTGTTAACTTTTCAGTCGGTGATTGATTCTACAGTCAGTACCCGGGCGGTGGTTGATTCGTTATACCGCTATTTGCCGGACAACGGCAGCGAACTGGTGATTTTCGATATTAATCAGGCGGCGAACCTGCGGGCGCTGTTTCGCCCGGCGACTTATTCGGCGGTGAATACCTTGTTACCTCCGGCGCCGCGTCCGTACTCCACGACGATCGTGACGAATGCGACTCCGCACACCCTCGATACCGTCGCGCGCTTGACGCTGGCGGGGCAAACTGCCGAGAGAACGCAGGCGCTGCATCTGGCCTGGCCGCAGGATATGTACTCGCTTTCGCATATCGCGGTGCCGTTCCCCATCACCGATTCGCTGTATGGCCGCGAGCCGACGGAGAAAAACCTTAGCGGTATTAGCCTTGGCACCATTTCGCTACGCGGCGAGACCGCGACGCTGAGCGTCGGCCTTGATACGTTAATGCGCGCCACCTCTAACCCATTTTTCCCCTACCTGCTGCAGCGGGTTAATCAGCGTCTGCCGTCGTTCTCAGAACCATAGGATGTGCAGTACCGTGCGCAGCGCAATACCGATGAGGGCGGCAGGGGCGACGAAGCGGAAAAGACGCACAAATCTTGAGCTGACGCCAAGGAAAATACCGATGCCGGGTAGGTCGAAGGTCTGGATGAGGAGCCCTGCGGAGGCGTTAATCTGACTGAGCGTCACTTTACCCTGCTGCGCCAGCTCGGAGATAACCCCGAAATAGGCGGTGCCGCCCGCCACACATTTCACCAGCGCGGGCAGGACGAAGTTTTCGGGGATATGTAGCCATAGCAGCAGCGGCATCAGTACGCGCTGCAGCATCTCGATGACGCCAGCCGCCTGCATCAGGCCGACGATGGTCAACGATAAAATCAGCATCGGCACGGCGCCAAGCGCCAGACGGATAGCGTCGGCGCCGGCGCTATTGATCACCGCAATCAGCCCGTGATTATTTTGTTCGCTTTCCGGGAGCGCTTCTGCCCGGCTGCTCTCGACAATGGATAACTTACGTCCGGTGGCGTACCAGCAGACCGCTGCGGCGCAGAGCCCGCCGATAATAGAAATGGCGATCGCGGCCAGCCAGTGCAGGCCGAACGGTGTTAAGGGATAGAAAACGTTGCCCTGACCCATGGCGAAGACCATCGCCAGGGTGGCGGCCATTTGTCGGTCAGAGACGCCGCGTTTATCCATAATTGCCAGCGTGGCAAGTGGGGCCGCAAAGCTGACGAAATTTATCTGAATCAGCGCGAAGGCGCTCATACCGGTCAACCCAAAGGGCTTCAGCAGCGGCGCCAGCCAGCGCACGATGATGTCGAGAATTCCGCGGACTTCGAGATATTTCATTATGATCAGCATGACGACCATAATGGGTAACAAGGTATAAAGCGCTACGTCGACGGAGGATTTTCCCGCTGACATAATGATGCCGATGACATCCATTTATCTATCACTGTAGGCAGGTCAAATAGTTAGCGTCATCATAATCCCGAAGTGGCGAAATGAACAGCTAGCGCAGACAGGTAAGAACAGTGCCTTCACTGAAGTAATACTCGCCGCTGAACTGGCTACCTGCGGGGAAGGCGTCGCTGAGGGTTTTATTAAGGCGCAACGTGAAACGCTGATTTGCCGGGTCGAGAGCGACCATGGCGGCGGCATCAAAATCAAACATCTGCTGTACGCGCGGATATAGCGCTTTGAACAGACTCTCTTTGGCTGAGAAAGCCAGCAGTAGTGCCCACTCCATATCCAGCCCACAACAGGAAAGCAGCGTCTGTTCCGTTTTCGAGACAAACATATCGGCGCTTTCCAGCATGACCCCCGGTTGCAGATGCTCGATATCGACCCCTGGATGCAGGCCGTCGTCCTCGGCGCTAACCACCGCGATGGCGATATCTTCGCTATGTGAGACGCTTCCTCGCCAGCCTGCCGGCCAAATTGGCGCGCGGTCCGCGGCGATTAACACCGGCTCTAAGCAGCCGGATTGTCGCAGCAAATAGTGCGCGCAATAGCGCCCGGCCAGATATTCGGCTTTACGTTTGGCGACGGCGCCAGTAAGAGAAGGCGGGAGCGGGATGGCGTACTGGCTAAAAAGAGCGTCCTGTAGTTGCGACCTGGCGAAACGTACCCGACAAAATTTTAACGCCGGGTCAGCGCGAAGATAGCCGCACTCGGCATGCTGAATAAAGGGTTGATCGTGAAAGGTGTCGGTAACGATAAACATGCAGGCTCATCAGGCAAAACAAGTATGGCGCTACCATATCGCAGGTGATGAACGAAGCAGAAGAGTTATGTGAAATATAAAGCAAAAAGCCTGCTCGAAAGCAGGCTTTTTAAATTTGGCTCCTCTGACTGGACTCGAACCAGTGACATACGGATTAACAGTCCGCCGTTCTACCGACTGAACTACAGAGGAATCGTGTGAACGGGGCGCATATTATCGATGACTTGCGGTGTTGTCAAAGGCTGATTCGCCATAAAACGTTCGACTGCTGACAATTTCAACAATCAAAAGCCATTTATGGTAAAGCTCGCTGGAAATGCACCACGATGGTGCATTTATACCCCTAATGGGGCATATCATGCGCTCATGGAAGCCACCTGTATTATCACAAACCCTTATTTTGCCGCACCGGAAGGGCAATGGCCCAACGACGTAAAACCTGGCAAGCATCTTGCAAAATCCCTGTAACTTAATGGCCAGTAGTGGCATTCCCTTACAGGAGGCAAAATGAACTTAAGACGACTGAAGTATTTTGTGAAAATCGTCGATATCGGCAGTCTGACCCAGGCCGCTGAAGTCTTGCATATCGCACAACCGGCGCTGAGCCAGCAGGTAGCGACCCTGGAAGGTGAACTGGAGCAGAAACTGCTGATCCGCACCAAACGCGGCGTTACACCAACCGAAGCGGGGAAGATTCTCTATACCCACGCGCGGACCATTTTACGCCAGTGTGAGCAGGCGCATCTGGCAGTACATAACGTTGGCCAGACGCTGAGCGGGCAGGTGGCAATTGGCCTTGCGCCGGGAACGGCGGCTTCGGCGATCACCATGCCGCTGTTGCAAACGGTGCGTAATGAACTGCCCGAGGTGAACGTATATCTGCAGGAGTGCAGCGGCAGCGTATTGAATGACAAGCTGCTTGGCGGCCAACTGGACATGGCGGTGCTGTATGAACGTTCGCCGGTGGCGGGCGTGGTCAGCCAGCCGCTGCTGAAAGAGGATTTGTATCTGGTCGGCACGCAAAACTGTCCGGGACAAAGCGTTGATCTTTCAGCCGTTGCGGAAATGAGCCTGTTCTTACCCCGCGACTATAGCGCCGTTTGCGCACGAGTTACGGAGGCTTTCACCTTACGCCGCCTGTCGGCTAAAGTGATTGGCGAGATCGAATCCATCACCACGTTAACTGCGGCAATCGCCAGCGGTATGGGCGTCACCGTACTGCCGGAATCGGCGGCGCGCGCGCTGTGTGGGACGGCTAATGGCTGGATGGCGCGCATCAGCACGCCGTCGATGAGCCTGTCGCTATCGCTGAATACTTCGGCGCGCGGCGGCTTATCTCCTCAAGCGCAGGCGGTCAAAGATATCCTGCTGTCGCTGGTCAGTCGTCCGTCCCTGGAGAATCGTGAATTACAGCTGGTCAGTTAGGTTATATTCTTTTAAGGAATAAGTTGCTGGTTTTTATTATTTGTTTGCCGGGTAAACAGACTTTAACAATAGACATTATGTTATGTCTGAAGACCTGGGGGAAAAGGTGAATTTCCAGCAACTTAAAATTATTCGCGAGGCTGCCCGTCGGGATTACAACCTGACGGAAGTCGCTAACATGCTGTACACCTCGCAATCTGGCGTCAGCCGCCATATTCGTGAGCTGGAAGAAGAGCTGGGGATAGAAATCTTTATCCGCCGCGGTAAACGCTTGCTGGGGATGACCGAGCCCGGTAAAGCGCTGCTCTCTATTGCCGAAAGGATCCTCAACGAGGCCAGCAATGTCCGCCGGCTTGCCGATCTTTTTACCAACGACGCTTCAGGCGTATTAACCATTGCCACCACGCATACTCAGGCACGTTATAGCCTGCCACCGGTGATTAAAGCTTTTCGCGAACTTTTCCCCGATGTGCGGCTGGAGTTAGTGCAAGGGACGCCGCAGGAGATCGAAGCGCTGCTGCACAATGGCGGGGCGGATATTGGTATCGCCAGCGAGCGCTTAAGTAACGACCCGACGCTGGTGGCATTCCCCTGGTTCCGCTGGCACCACAGTTTATTAGTACCGAAAGATCATCCGCTGATTGAGGTTACGCCGCTGACTCTCGAGGCGATTGCGCGCTGGCCGTTAATTACCTACCGCCAGGGCATTACCGGGCGTTCGCGTATTGATGAAGCCTTCACCCGTAAAGGACTGATGCCGGATATCGTTCTCAGCGCCCAGGATTCCGATGTCATTAAAACATACGTGGAGCTGGGGTTAGGGGTGGGGCTGGTGGCGGAGCAATCCGGCGATGCTCGCGAAGCGGATACTTTTACCCGGCTGGAAACACGCCATCTTTTTGATGCCAATACCGTTTGGTTGGGGTTAAAACGCGGTCAGTTACAGCGTAACTACGTCTGGCGTTTCATTGAACTGTGCAATGCCGGGTTGTCATTGGATGAGATTAAGCGCCAGGCGATGGAGCCGGAGGAAGTGGCTATCGATTATCAAATCTGAGTGCGGGCAGCAGGCAAGCGGGAGGCGTCAAAGCAGCTATAATTCATTCACGTGAGTCGCGACTGAGGAAGGGAAAATGATGGTGCGGCGTATGAAGTTGCTTTGCTTTCTGGTGATGATGTTGGCCAGCTACAGCGCATTGGCGGTAAGTTATCCGTTGCCGCCGGAAGGGAGTCGTCTGGTTGGCAGTCCGATTAAAATCAGCGTGCCCGAGCGTAATACCCAGCCGTTGGAAACCTTTGCCGCGCAGTACGGGCAGGGGCTGAGCAACATGCTGGAGGCTAACCCCGGCGTCGATGTCTATTTACCCAAATCCGGAACTTCGTTGATTATTCCGCAGCAATTGATCCTGCCTGCTACCGTGCGTAGCGGTATCGTGATAAACGTCGCCGAGATGCGGCTTTATTATTATCCGCCTGAGGGCACTACCGTCGAGGTGCTACCGATCGGTATTGGCCAGGCGGGGCGCGAGACGCCGCGTAACTGGGTAACGACCGTGGAACGTAAGCAGGAAGGGCCTACCTGGGTACCGACGGCGAATACCCGTCGTGAGTACGCTAAAGAAGGTAAAACCCTGCCGGCGATGGTACCCGCCGGGCCGGATAATCCGATGGGGCTGTATGCTATCTACATCGGCAGGCTGTATGCCATTCATGGAACTAATGCCAATTTTGGCATTGGCCTGCGGGTGAGCCAGGGCTGTATTCGCCTGCGCAACGATGACATTAAATACTTGTTCGATAATGTACCGGTCGGCACGCGAGTACAGATTATCGATCAGCCGGTGAAGTACACCACCGAGCCGGACGGCAGCCGCTGGCTGGAAGTGCATGAACCGTTGTCGCGTAATCGTTCGGAATTTGAGTCAGACCGCAAAGTGCCGCTGCCGTATACCCCGGCAATACGCGAGTTTGTGCAAGGAGCTGGCGTGAACGTCGGGCGCGCGGATTCAGCGTTACAGAGACGTTCCGGGATGCCGGTGAATATTAGTAGCTCAGCGGTGGAAGCCAGTTTTTAACGGCATGAAGGCTAAAAAGCAAAAAGCCTGCTTAAAAGCAGGCTTTTTAAATTTGGCTCCTCTGACTGGACTCGAACCAGTGACATACGGATTAACAGTCCGCCGTTCTACCGACTGAACTACAGAGGAATCGTGTGAACGAGGCGCATACTACTGGCCTCGCATTTTGGTGTCAACACTAAATTTAACCAGCTGATTCAATTGGCGAAATTTAGTTCAAAGCGTGTTTTTAATGAACAACCCGCACGTCGTCTTCATCCAGCAGATCGTTTTGCCGTAAACGTTGTAGCGGATCCTGACGATAGAACTGGCAGAAACGCTGCCATAGCGCCGGGAAACGGGGGGCGAATAGCTCTGGGGCGCTAAAGAAATATTCAGATAGCACCGCAAAGCACTCTGCCGGGTCGGTTGCCGCATAGGCATCAATGCTGGCGGCGCTTTCGCCGACCAAATCGATCTCATCCTGAATGTTGTTCATCGCCGCATGTAGGTCGTGCTCCCAACCAGCGACTTCACGCAAGGGAATGAAAGGAACCCCGCTGGCGCGATCGCCGTTACGCGAATCCAGCTTGTGCGCGACCTCATGCACGATCAGGTTAAAACCGGAGGCATCGAAAGAGTCCTGGATATCTAACCAGTTAAGGATAATGGGACCCTGCTGCCAGCTTTGGCCGGACTGGACAACGCGTTGATTATGCACCAGGCCGATGTCATCTTCCCATTCGTCATCAACGACAAAGGGGGCAGGGTAGATCAAGACTTCATGGAAGCCATCTAACCATTCAAGGCCGAGCTCAAGTACCGGCAGGCAAAAGAGTAGTGCGATACGCGCGCTGTGTAGTGGGGTTAACTCAAATCCCTGTAACGGCACCAGACGTTTTTGCTGTAAAAAACGAGCTGCCATTTGGCACAGCTGCTGCTGTTCCTGTTGAGTGAGGTTTGCTAAAACCGGAATGGCAACCGCTTGTTGCCACGGGATTTCGCCATTACCTGTCTGTTCTTCTGCTTTCCACGGCCATTTAAACATCATATCGCTCGCAAAGTCGTCACTTGAACTCAATTTAAGGGACTGGAGCTATTAAAATGCCAAAGAACCTGGCATTATAGCAACCTCAACAGCGGAGAGATGCCGGAGCGGCTGAACGGACCGGTCTCGAAAACCGGAGTAGGGGCAACTCTACCGGGGGTTCAAATCCCCCTCTCTCCGCCACTATTCAATCACTTACGCCAATTCCCTTCAACGACATCCATCACACTTGGTATACTGTTGGTATATTCCGTTGCTATATTTTTATCAATAATCATCTTCTGAATCCTCGATAATTGCTACACCGGGTGTGGGCGAAACGTTGCCTATCTTTGCTCGAACTTTCCTGTTATGAAATGCCTTTCGCTTTCAAGATTATTTTGAGTTTACGCCCTAACCATTCAGTAGCACCTCCGTGATCCTTTTCACGGCACCCCTAAGAGGCTTCAGTATGGGGAGCAGGTTTGCCGGCAGGCACATGAAAGAGTGTGGCCAGTAGCCCACCTACCGGTATAGAGGTGGTGATGATGAACACATCTCGTCCCGAATCGCCTTGAGAGGCAGTTTACAGTAGCAAAGTTCCATCTGGAGTGGTGCGGTGATAATAGTTCTGCAAAAAGTTATTCACGGAATTTACTGTCGTAAATAGACGATCTTGATAAGTCAGTGTGACGGAATGAATGGATTAACATAAAAAGTTGCAGGTTATCGAAGCTTCAATCCCTGCAACTACAAAATTACCTGATGTATCGATAGCCAGTAAGAAAATTTATTGGCGAATAAGTATACTCCTCCAGAATTCTTCTGTTGTGAGCTTGTTAGTCACTTCTGAGTATTTTTTTCTCTGTGTTCTCGATGCAAGGATTATCTTTAAGGTATTAAACAATATCTCAATAAAACCTGATGCCTGCTGTTTTTTTGATGCCTCAGCAATATAGCCTGTTTTATTGCCGCGGTCGTAATAAAAAACCTTTTTGTACCTGAAAATCTGTCTCAGTGACACGCCTGATGTCTTTTCCTGATAAATGATTTTGTTTTTTGAAGGCGCCAGAAATCCATTTAACGTAATAATTCTGAAAAGTCGCCGTGATTTTGTTTCGAAATTACACTTAAACTCTACGCTGTTATCTGGAGGAGATATCGGTTTCATTTTTTCATTAAAAGTTATAGCATTTAATGCTTCACGAACATCCTTCATGTCTGCATTATTTTTCCAAAAGTCGGGATCGCCATAGACATGTTTGAAAGCTAAATTGATGGCGGCTGCACTACCATATTGATGAGCAAGCAGGCTTTTCAGATGAAAGGAAATATATGTGCCGATTATGTCTTTAACTGGTCGGCCAAAAAATAACATATTTACAAGATGATTGCGCGTATCAAGGTAGGCCGTCAACGGTGAGGTCTTAGAAGAGAAATCTTCCTCCGCATAACAAGCAATGCCATTTGTTGTTAATATATCAAAGTCGTTCATCATGCCGAATAAGATATCATCACCGCGAACAAAAAAAGGAAATGCAAAACTCTTGACGTGATTTATCGGGAATGCAAAGAACCACCACGCGCCATAGTTAGGAAATTGCATGAGGGTTTCTGTTTTTACCAGGGATTCCACATCATTTAATCGCCACCCTGAGTAAATTGGATGACATACCCTATCAAAAAATGCACCTTTTTCAACTAAAGCATCGGGGCGCACACCGGTAAATAATGAACCAGAAACCGCAGCGTTGTCGTTTAATGCATAACTCAGTACAGAGTATGTCTTTTTGATGCATTCGGCTTCGCAACTTGCATCATCATCCATGAATAATGTGTGGGTGAAATCACCTTCATCAATGTAATGAAGTAGACCTCTCATAAATCCCCCCGCACCACCAGTATTCTTATTGGGAATAACCCTAATCCCATTAGCCTCGCGAGCCGTTATATTCTTTGAGTTATCAATAACGGTAAAGTCAATGAGTCCGCGATAGTCATCATTTTCTAGTATTTCTCGCTTTATTCTCATCATTGAGGGGATGACATACTTTTTTCTGTCAAAATGTGTTATTGATATTCCGAGCTTTACTTTTCTGCGGGGAGATTGATTGGTAAACCATTCGCCGCTATTAAGGGAGACAATCCCATTTATCGGAGTTATTTCTATATATATAATGCCGCGATTGAGAGTGTCAGCCAAATCCAGAGTGAATATTTCTTGAGACAGGCTATTGAGGGACACGGTTGCTGATGCCAGTTCATATCTTGACATTTCTTCTGTAATAAGCAAGGCGCTGATTTTTGCTAAGCCAGTGCCTGATGCATTGAATGCAAGATCGTGTATTCCGCATTTTTCTTTCCAGAGAATAGTGGAAAAACCATTGTAATAGGTATCAAAAGAAATTTTCCCTCCGGGAAATACGGTAATAATATTTTCCGAAAATGAAAAAAGGCTCCCTCTGATGTACATGCTTTCAGATGCACCAAACCTGGCGTTTGGCATAACCAACCGCTGTAAGCATTTTGCTGTTTCCATTATTCCTCTTTTTATTATGTAATGCCTGGTGAAATTTAATAGGATGGTTGACAACTAACCGAGATTATTATTGGCAAAGCTGCCCGTGGCTATCGCAACCAAATGGCATACCTGAACAATATTATTGACCATCCGTATTAGTCGCTAGTGATATCGCAATTTTAAGAGAAAACGAATCCCATAACTTTCTTCGCTTGCCATGGGATTTTACATGGCATAGCCCTTATCCATGTTAGTTTGAGACGTTTTCCTGCATCGCGGCTGAAATTTAATGTCTCTTGTCATACATGTATTTGCTAACTTTAGAACAACAATCATCACAGAGACGATCCTTCTCAGCCATTAACCTTTCGAAAAACCTAAGCTTCTTACCGCAGCGCATGCAGTATTTACATTTAAATAATTTCACTGTGTAACTATACCAATTTGTTGTTTTTTCAATCAATGCATTTCAGACAGCTAAACCTGCTGTAGTCATGCTCTCATAAGGGTTTTTACGTGTTGTGAAGCGACACGACAAAGCTCCTCACGCTATAAGCTAGCTCGGTTATTACCTGTTTAAGAGTCACAAAATGTCCTTCCCTGTGAAGGGGATATTTTAAAGGCGTATTTTTCATGTGGATAATTGTTATGACAGATCGATTTTGTTAAATCGATCGGTTAAAACGATCGTTTTTGTAAGGGTATTCCGTTCTGGTACTGGAGTGGGGGGGGAGATGTAGGGAGTGTAAGAGAGAGGATCACCCGGCAACCGGAGGGCAAATATCCTGCCTTCTGCGCCAGAGTATTATTGAGCCATTCCCATGACAAAAGTTTGAATTACTTCAGTGGATTGATATATGCCGACGCCGCGAAAAGCTGATCGTTAAAACGAAAAAAGCCTGCACGTGGCAGGCTTTGATAATGAGGGGATATTAGAACTGGTAGACCAGGCCCAGCGCGACTACGTCATCTGTCGCAATGCCGTTGGCGCGGTAGAAGTAGTCGTCTTCGTCCAGCAGGTTGATTTTGTAATCAACGTAGGTAGACATGTTTTTGTTGAAGTAGTAAGTCATACCCACATCAACGTATTTAACCAGGTCTTTGTCGCCGCTGTTGTACAGGTCTTTACCTTTAGACTGCAGATAAGCGACAGATGGACGCAGCGGTAAATCGAAATCGTCGAACTGATACTGGGCAACAACTTCGAAGTTCTGAGTCTTGTTGGCAATACCGCCGCCAAGATAGCTGGTGGATTTACCGAAGGAAGTCATGTTGCGGGTTTCCGCGTACATTGCGGCCAGGTAGATGTTGTTAGCATCGTATTTCGCGCCCACGGTCCAGGCATCGGCTTTATCGCCGCCGGCGTAAGCGCTGTTGGCCGCTGCGGCCACCTGATTGTTGGTACGGTCAGAAGAAGCATATGCCGCGCCGAAGCTGATGCCCATGCCGAGATCGTAGGAAGAGGAGATACCGAAACCGTCGCCATTTTCACGCGCCAGTTTACGACCACCGCCGTTATTGGTGCCTTCGCCGGAGCCAGCGTTTTCGTTATTACCCTGATACTGCAGGGCAAAGCTCAGGCCATCAACCAAGCCGAAGAAATCGCTGTTACGATAGGTCGCCACGCCGTTGGTACGGCCAAGCATGAAGACGTCAGTTTGGGTGTAGCTGTCGCCGCCGAATTCCGGCAGTACGTCGGTCCACGCTTCGACATCATAGATAACGCCGTAGTTACGGCCGTAGTCCAGAGAACCGTAGTCAGCAAATTTCAGACCCGCGAAGCCCAGACGGGTCCAGGAGTTAGCGCCTTCACCTTCAGTGGTGTTAGCCTGAATGTTGTATTCCCACTGGCCGTAGCCGGTCAGCTGATCGTTGATCTGCGTTTCGCCTTTCACGCCTAAACGCGCGTAGGTTTGGTCGCCATCTTCAGAAGCATCGTCAGAGAAATAGTGCAGACCGTCAACTTTTCCGTAGAGGTCAAGCTTGTTGCCGTTTTTGTTATAAATTTCCGCAGAGTGCGCCGCGCCTGCTGCTAATAACGCTGGCAGCATAATAGCCAATACTTTTCTTTTCATTATGTATTCCCTTTAATCATAATTAATATGAATTGTCTAATTCCCTGTGGAATGACGAATTGATACTAGCCGCTTAAGTTCATTTTTAATTAAATAAAAAATGTAATAAAAGTATATTAAAATATTTCAAAATATTTATTTTATATTCAATATATGTATTTTCTATTCTTTGGGTAATGCATATTCCCGTGGTTTATCGATGTTTTATTTTGATTTTTAATGTCAATCGGTTTTTAATTCCCGGAAATAATGATATCTATGCTGTAAATGACATTACAATATCATCGCTTATAATGTGATAAGTTATATTATTAAATAATTTTGTTTGATAATGAATATCGTTGGATTTCATCAAATCGTCTTATTTAAAAGCATGGCGAAATCCGTAGTATATAAAGGTGCTGACCCTAACCAACATTCGTGGATGGCAAAACACGCCCGGTACCATACTCATGCTTCCAGATAAGCACGATAATTGTATAATGTGATGTGCGTCACAGGTGTGTGGTTGGCGATGATGCGCTGTGGTTGATATAGGGAGAAGGATTTAATGGACGCTAAAGCGAAACGGAGCCCCGGTGGAAAGCTGGCGTTATGGGCTTTTTACGCCTTTTGCGGTTATTTTGTGTGGGCGATGGTACGGTACTGGTGGATAGTGGGTCGCATTCAAAGCGTCCCCGGCGTCAGCATTGATGGCGAATTGGGGTCAACGGCGGGCAAATGGATTGGCGCGCTGCTGGGTTTTTTGGTGCTGGGAGGAGTGGGGGCAATCCTTGGGGCGATAGCCTGGTACACGCGTCCCCCTATTCAGGTACATGAACAGCGCGATTAAAGTTGCTATGCTCGAGGCTAGTCCAGGCATCAGGAAACGCTCATGTTATTAGCTGAATGGCAACAACGATTTGAAAACTGGTTAAATACGCATCATGCGCAGGAGGATGCGGCTCATGACATTTCGCACTTTCGCCGCGTCTGGAGTACCGCGCAGCAGCTGGTCGGCGATAGCGGCGCTGACGAGTTGGTTATCCTGACGGCCTGCTACTTTCACGATATTGTCAGCCTGGCAAAAAACCATCCTCAGCGTCATAACTCTTCGCGGATGGCGGCAGAGAAAACGCGGTCTATCCTGCAAAGCGCTTTCCCCGACTTTCCCGCCGACCGTTATCCTGCAGTTATGCATGCTATTGAAGCGCATAGCTTTAGTGCGGCTATATTACCGCAAAGCGTAGAGGCGAAAATTGTGCAGGATGCGGACCGACTGGAAGCGCTGGGGGCGATTGGTCTGGCTCGTGTTTTTGCCGTTTCCGGCGCGCTAAACACTATCTTGTTTGATGCTGACGATCCCTTTGCTGACCAGCGCGATCTTGATGACAAGAAATTTGCCCTCGACCATTTTCAGTGCAAATTGTTACGCCTGCCTGAGACCATGCAAACGGAGCAGGGGAGAGCGCTGGCGGTGCATAATGCCCAATTTCTGGTGCAATTTATGGCGAAGCTGGGCGCCGAACTGCGTGGCGACCCGCTGTCGTTGGATGAAGCGGTTTTGCGCCGCTTTGCGCCTGCGGTTTAAATCCGTTGCGACTATTTGTGGTACTCTCTGCAAAAATTGTCCGTGCTGGTTGAGGTTATGCCGCAAAAATTATCCAAAGAAAATCTCCTGTCTGAGCCGTCAGGGGAACACGCGCAGGCGTTATTGCGCCAGCTGATGACGATCTATGATGTCAAAACCCTGGTCGCGCAGCTGCTAGCGGTTGGCGATCAGCACTGGAGCCCGGCGATACTCAAACGGGTGGCGACGGTGAGTCATGCGGCAAGCAGGTTAACGAACGCGGAGTGCGCTTTTCTGGCGAGCCTGTTACCGTCTCCGCCGCGCCATCATCCAGACTATACGTTTCGTTTTATCGATCTCTTCGCCGGCATTGGCGGTATTCGCCACGGCTTTGAAGCTATTGGCGGGCAGTGCGTATTTACCAGCGAGTGGAATAAACACGCTGTACGTACCTATAAAGCTAACTGGTATTGCGATCCGCTGCAGCACAGCTTTAACGCCGATATCCGAGAAATTACCCTCAGCCAGCGCACCGATATCAGTGATGAAGAGGCGGCGAAGTCTATCCGCGAGGCGATCCCGCAACATGATGTACTGCTCGCGGGCTTCCCCTGCCAGCCCTTTTCCCTGGCCGGGGTATCAAAGAAGAATGCCATGGGGCGCGCCCATGGTTTTGCCTGTGAAACTCAGGGAACACTTTTTTTTGATGTTGTCAGAATTATTGCCGCCCGTCGTCCGCCGATCTTCGTGCTGGAAAACGTCAAGAATCTGAAGAGCCACGATAAAGGCAGAACCTTTCGCATTATTATGCAGACGCTGGATGAGCTTGGTTATGAGGTGGCGGATGCCAATCATGTAGGCGCCGATGACCCCAAGGTTATCGATGGGCGTCATTTCTTACCCCAGCACCGTGAGCGTATTGTGCTGGTGGGTTTTCGTCGCGATTTACAATTGCATGAAGGATTTACGCTGCGCGATATCACCAGTTTGTATCCGCCGCAGCGGCCAACCTTCGGCGAGTTATTGGATCCCACCGTCGATGCTAAATTCATTCTGACGCCGGTTCTGTGGAAGTATCTCTATCGTTACGCGCGTAAACATCAGGCGCGTGGCAACGGTTTCGGTTACGGTCTGGTCGACCCGACCAATCCAGGCAGCGTCGCGCGAACGCTATCTGCGCGCTACTACAAAGATGGCGCTGAGATCCTGGTCGATCGCGGTTGGGATAAACCATTGGGCGAAAAGCATTTTGACGATCCACAAAATCAACTACGCCGCCCGCGGCGTTTAACACCGCGCGAGTGCGCAAGATTGATGGGCTTCGAAGCACCGGGAGAACACCGTTTTCGTATTCCTGTTTCCGATACTCAGGCCTATCGCCAATTCGGTAATTCGGTGGTAGTCCCGGTGTTTGCCGCGGTAGCAAAACTGCTGGCGCCGCGGATTGCCGAAGCGGTAAAACTGCGCGTTGCCGGAGATAGCGATGGCGGACGTTCACGATAAGGCCACTCGTAGTAAAAATATGCGCGCTATCGCAACCCGCGATACGGCAATTGAGAAGCGGTTGGCGGCGCTGCTAACGCAGGCTGGATTCACTTTTCGCGTTCAGGAAGCATCGCTACCCGGGCGGCCTGATTTTCTGCTGCCTGACTACCGCTGCGTTATCTTTACCCATGGCTGCTTTTGGCACCATCATCACTGTTATCTGTTCAAAGTACCGGCGACCCGTACCGATTTCTGGCTGAAAAAGATTGGCGCTAACGTGCGGCGCGATCGCCGCGACCTGGCGATGTTGATAGAACAAGGTTGGCGGGTGCTTATTGTCTGGGAGTGCGCGCTCCGCGGGCGGCAGAAATTAAGCGATGAGGCCTTACGCGATCGTCTGGAGGAGTGGATCTGCGGCGGTGGAAATTGCGCGCAGATCGACACTCAGGGCATCGGTTTTATCGATCCGATTGACAAGGAGTAACGGTTGAGCGGGCAGGGAAGAGATATTTACCTAGCGTCACTAATACGACGGCGAAAATAATCACCGCCAGCGCCAGCCACTCGATCATGGAGAGACTTTCACCGCCAAACCCGGTCCCCAGTAGCACGGCGACCACCGGGTTGACATAGGCATAGCTGGTAGCAACCGCCGGCGTCACGTTACGTATCAGATACATATAGGCGTTAATGGCGATAAGCGAGCCAAAAATGGCCAGATAAGCAACGGCCAAAATACCGGACCAGGACGGCATTTGAGTGAGCTTCTCCCCTGAGAACCATGATGCCGCGGAAAGCACAATCCCTGCCGCCAGCATTTCAATCGCGCCAGCCATCATCCCGGTTGGTAATTCAATACGCGAGCCGTAAACCGAGCCAAACGCCCAGCTCAGGGAACCAATCAGAATCAGCAATGCGCCCCAGGGGTTGCCGCTGAGATTGCCGCCGCTATTGAGCATCACAATTCCCGCCAGGCCAATCGCGATACCGAACCATTCCAGCTTGCGCGTGACAATGCCAAAAAAACGGCTGAAGCAGAGCGTAAATAGCGGGACGGTGGCGACCATCACCGCGGCGATACCTGATGGTACATGCTGATGTTCTGCAAGAGTAACGAAGCCATTGCCAACGGCAAGCAACAGGATGCCTATCAGCGCCGCATTAAGTAGCGGTCGTCGGGCCGGGAGTTTATGACCGGTGGCCAGTAAATAGATAAGCAACACGCCGCCGGCAGAGAGAAAGCGGATCCCGGCCATCATCAACGGCGGCCAGCTGGCGACGCCAATAGCGATAGCAAAATAGGTTGACCCCCAAATGATATACAGCGCAAACAGCGCGCCGATAAGGGGGAACAGCTGACGGGTAGACATACTTCCTCGCGACGAAAAGAGATAGAAAGGGGACATATAGTTAACGTGAAAACTAACGTGCTGGCGAGCGCTTTCAATGTGATTTTTTTGTTATATTTTTGTTGACTAATGACATCTCTGGGCGAGAGGGCGCTTTTGCCTCATACTCTATGTTTCATAAACAGAAATTGAAGGAAGCACATTTTGGCGGGAAGTAGTCTTTTAACCTTATTGGACGATATTGCCACGCTGCTGGATGATATCTCCGTCATGGGAAAACTAGCGGCTAAGAAAACGGCGGGCGTACTGGGCGATGATCTTTCTCTCAACGCGCAGCAGGTTACTGGCGTAAGGGCTAACCGCGAGCTCCCGGTGGTGTGGGGGGTAGCAAAAGGCTCGTTTCTGAATAAAGTGATTCTGGTGCCGCTGGCGTTACTTATCAGCGCATTTATTCCCTGGGCCATTACGCCGCTATTGATGCTGGGCGGCGCTTTTCTCTGCTTTGAAGGCTTTGAAAAAGTGCTGCATAACCTGCATGCGCGCAAGAATAAGGAAGACCCGAAACTGCGCCAGCAGCGCCTGGAAACGCTCGCCGCCCAGGACCCGCTGGCCTTTGAACGCGATAAAGTAAAAGGGGCGATCCGTACCGATTTTATCTTATCAGCTGAAATCGTCGCGATAACCTTGGGTATTGTAGCTGATGCGCCCTTGCTTAATCAGATCCTGATTTTATCCGGTATCGCCATTCTTGTGACCGTTGGGGTTTACGGTCTGGTGGGCGTCATCGTCAAGCTGGATGACATGGGCTATTGGCTGGTAGAGAAAAAAAGCGTACTGGCGCAGGGGGTAGGAAAAGCTCTCCTGGCCATCGCGCCGCGGTTGATGAAAATTCTGACTTTCGTCGGTACCCTGGCGATGTTTTTGGTTGGCGGCGGTATTGTGGTTCACGGCGTAGCGCCGCTGCATCATTTCATCGAAAATCTTGCCCATGGACTGAGTGGAATGTTGGCATCCACATTGCCTGTGGTCGCTAATCTGGTGCTAGGATTTATTATTGGCGCTATCGTTTTTGGCGTTGTTAAAGCTATAGCCGCATTACGCGGTAACGCGAAATAAATCCCTGCGCCGGTTACGCAAGATGGGCCGGCGTCGTCTAAGGTGAAACTGTTTCTTCCTGATACCGGAGGCAAAAATGGTCTTGTTGGTCAGTGATGAAGTCAGACGGAAAAGCGGCGGGCCGCGAATGGTCGTCACCGGCATTGCCGGCGACATGGTCGAGTGCCGGTGGTATGACGGTCACGTCGTACAGCGTGAAGCCTTCCGTGAAGATGAGTTGGTCCGCGGCGAAGGGCAACGTTCGCCGCATAATTAGATGTGCAGCGCCCGCTGGTGCGGGCGCTTTTAATATTGATTACGTTCGGACAAGGAGCGTTGATGTTGTTGGTTTCTTTGACCGTACTGCGAGTGAATAATGGATAAGCCGCTGTGGCTAAAAAAGTTCCGTCGCCTCTTCAATCCGGGGCGTGTGGTCAATATCTGTTTCATCGTGGTGCTGTTCTTTTCAACGTTACTCATCTGGCGAGAGATCCGGGTACTGGAAGAAGCGTACGTCGCCAACCAACGTAATAATCTTGAGAATGTGGCCCATGAAATGGATGGGCTGTTGCAATTTAATCTCAACCGGCTGCTCTTTTTTCGCAACAGTATGCAATCGGCGCTGGAGAATCCGCTGGATTTCGCCATCCTGCGCCGTGCCGAGCAGGAGTACATCAGTAAACGGCACGATCCCATCTGGTCAGTCGAGCTAAACAACCGGCGTACTCTGACGGTATACGGAGTCTCCGATTCTTTTGTCGACGCTGATGATCTGTTAT
This sequence comes from Klebsiella sp. CN_Kp091, assembly GCF_040065095.1. Taxonomy (NCBI): domain Bacteria; kingdom Pseudomonadati; phylum Pseudomonadota; class Gammaproteobacteria; order Enterobacterales; family Enterobacteriaceae; genus Klebsiella; species Klebsiella sp. CN_Kp091. Next base: position 82,755 of record NZ_JBEAIO010000006.1, read on the forward strand.
CGCGTAACAATCCGCAGGCCAGCAATGAATTGATGGCTACCCTTGAGCTTGGCTATCTTCTGCGTTTGACCAACAATAACCGAATCTTCAGCGAGCGCATGTCCTACGTTTCTCGTAGCGGTTTCTACACCACCACCGATGCTCCGCGCAGCTCCAGCCAGGTGCTGGCGCAGTTTTCGCGAGATACGGGTTCAGCATGGTTTATGCGGCAAACCCAGCGTGATAATCCGGGGCGAGGGATCCTTTGGCAAACCACTCAACAGGAAGACGGATATACGCAACCGCAGGTGGTTACGGCCTCGATTCCCCTGGACTATGAGCACTACTGGCTGGGCGTGCTGGCGATGGATTTTTCCATCCGCGACCTGCAGAATTTTCTCGTCAGTGCGGTAAAAGGAGGGCAAATGGGCGAGTATCAGCTGTATGACAAGCAGCTCAATTTGCTGGCCTCTTCGGCGCCGGATGATGTGCTGACGCCGCTCTCGCCCACGGAACAAGAAAAACTTCGCTATGCGTTGGCCAATGATAACCATGGCGGCATACGCCAGTTAACTCGCTATATCAGTTGGGAAAAGATCCGTAACTTTGACGGCGTACTTTTGCATATTCATACCCTGAAGGAGGGGGTGCGTGGTGATTTCGGGACCATTTCCATCGCCCTGACCCTGATGTGGTTAATGTTTACCCTCATGCTGATCGTGTCCTGGCTGGTTATCCGCCGCATGGTCATCAATATGAGCGTGTTGCAGGCGTCGCTTGAATGGCAAGCCTGGCATGATGCATTAACACGGCTGTTAAATCGCGGTGCCCTGTTTGAGCGAGCGATTACGGCGGCACGAAGCTGCTGGCGGAATAATCAACCCATATCCGTCATTCAGCTGGATCTGGATTATTTTAAAGGTATTAATGATAAACACGGACACCAGGCCGGGGACCGTGTTCTGACCCTGGTGGGAAGCACCATTATGGGGCAGATTCGCGAGGAGGATATTGCCGGACGCGTTGGCGGGGAAGAGTTCTGTATCGTTTTACCCAATACGCAACTGTCGCAAGCGCGCGCGATTGCTGAGCGTATTCGTCTGCGTATCCATAGCCGGGAGATATTGCTGCACAACAGCGTTAGTTTACGGATCAGCGCCTCATTGGGGGTCAGTAGTAGTGAGACATCAGATGAGTTTAACTTTGAGGAGCTGCAGTCGATTGCCGATCATCGTTTGTATCTGGCAAAGCAGAATGGACGCAACCGGGTATGTTCGGCCGGATAGACTTTGGTAAGGTGAGAACGCTCACCTTATCTGCGGCGTTAATGTTCTTCGGTATAGGAAAATTCTTAAAAAATACACCGCTTCGCCGCACCGTTCGTAACAGAACGATAAGGGGGAGGCCTTGTCACGCCTGGGTTATTAAATTGGTTGTACATATAAGCCGCATTTCTCAATAATTCTCATCATCAATACTTCTTGTCATGCAAAATAATTGAGGATAATGTCTTCCATGCATCGGATTTCCCGGTGTAACGAATTTTCAAGTGCTTCTTGCATTAGCAAGTTTGATCCCGACTCCTGCGAGTCGGGATTTTTTTCACCTATGCTTAGCGATTGGCTTCAGTAACGCTAAAGTCATGAATATCAAGCTCAAAAGCTTCAGCCAGCTCGCGCCAGGTGTGTTCGTTACGACCATCGATACTGACATGGTGCGGATCATCTTCGCTACGATGCACTTCGCTTTCGCTTATCTCATTGATCGCCGCCAGTAGGGCATCGACATTAATGTCAATCCCGTCTGTATTCGTCACACCGCGGTCTTTAGCGGATTTCATCATCACTACCTCGCTCGGCTCTGATAGGGCCTCTTTAAGTATAGACGGTCTATAAAAACGGCAGTCACGCTGGCTGAACGCTGCGTGATGACGGGTTTTGTTCTACACTGGCTCAAAACGAGAGGAGGCGAGTTATGCAGGTAAACGATCGTGTCACGGTAAAGACCGACGGTGGCCCACGTCGTTCGGGGGTAGTACTGGCAATTGAGTCGTTTAGTGAAGGAACCATGTATCTTGTTGCGCTGGAAGACTATCCGCTTGGGATCTGGTTTTTCAACGAAGTGGGGCACCCGGACGGCATTTTTGTTGAGAAAGCTGAGTAGGTCCACAGGCAGAAACTGGCGGGTATCGCCGCCAGTTTGCTATCAGCGCATATTGACGTAAATCCCGGAAGTAATGTTTTCAGCCAACCGAACAATATGGTAAATCACCTGTTTATTATGCGTCTGGATTTTTTTCTTAATATTACCTTTATGTGACGACACGGTTTTTGCTTTGATATTCATCTGTCTTGAAATATGTGAGGTCGCGTGTCCGGCCATCCACATCTGCAGCATATTCGATTCTGCCTGACTGAGCGATAAAGTAGGAATGCGGGTGCGTAACTGGTTTAGATGATTGGCGGTATCGGTTTGCAGACAATTACCCAGAATGTTATCAAGGTCTTTCGGTGTTAGCGATTTTGAACTGATAAGTAGATTCTTGCGCACAAGTAAGTAGTGGTCAAAATGGATGTTTGCCAAAGACATAAAAATAACAAATAAGGTATCAGGGTTGGTGGTAATGATGTCGCGGATAAGTTGATTGCTCTCATCGTGATGTATAAAACAGTCCTCGTTGAGAAACACAACCGCCGGACGCAGTGATTCGCAGCGCTCCTTCAAACTAAGTGCGCTACGCACCTCAATGATATCGCGCTTCTTTATTCCCCGGCTTGCCAGATATCCGGTTAAACCTAGCCGGGTATAGCTGCACAAATCCATGATAATCGTTGACATGACCCATCCTCAATCAACACGTAACGATAATTCATCTGGCGCCTGGCCGTGTGATGAAGTCCATTTTTATAACGCCTGACTTTATGCGGAAAGCATTAGCCAGACTAAACTATTCGCTAATAATACTCATAATTTGCCAGGAATATTCTTAAAGTAAAGCCATGAAAAAAGAATAAACAGTTCCTGACAGTAATAATGCCCGGCGCTGGGCCATGGCGTCGCCACGATTTCAATTTATTTTCGGATTATCCTTATGGGGCGACCGCCAATTAAATTGGTGCTGTCTGTATTTTATTCAAAAAATGTATTTTTCATTCATGTTTAATACGGCTAATAATAATCGATAAGCGTAAATGCTGAGATTAGCGGCGAGCCTAAGCAACCTGGGTATCGCGTAGGGGTGGCGGCCTTAACGCTTTAATGCCACAATACTTTTTTATCGGTTTGTGGGATGGATGATGAAAAAGATTGTTATGGCTGGCGCGTTGCTTGCTTTGTCCGGATGCGCACAGGTTGATTCCTATCAGGCAGTGGTTAAAGCGCCAGCGCCTGCAGGATTGGAAGGGTTCTGGCAATCGAAGGGCCCGCAAAGCGCGATGGTTAGCCCTGAGGCGATAGCGACGTTGATCGTCACCAAAGACGGGGATACCCTCGATTGCCGTCAGTGGCAACGGGTGATTGCTGAACCGGGAAAATTAATGAACCGCGACGATCAGGTTTATAATGTGACCAGCAGCCTTGATATTTATCCTATTGAACGTAATGGAAACACGCTGGAATACGATCGAATGACGTTGACCCGCGTCGAACGCTTAACGCCGGAGTGCGAACAGGCCTGGAAAAAGAATCAGGCGGCGAGTAAAACCGCACAGTAATCTATTTTGACGGGCCGGCGAAAGCCGGCCCGTTTGCTTTACAGTACCTCTTCAATGACCCACACGCTGACGCTGCCGGCATTACAGGTAAATACGGCATTGCCCTCGTCATCGGTTTCAATTATCTCCTGGCGATTATTAAGAAAATCCGTCCAGCGTTTATTGGCGTAATTTTCGCCAAGCGGGAGCGTTTTCTCGCCGTCATCGCCGTTAGATAGCACCACTACGCAGCCAGGATGCTCATCGGTACCGCTGCGGCTGAAGGCAATACAGTTAGGATGATCGAACCACAGAGTTTGTACGCCGTGAGCAAAACGCTGACGTGCGTCGATGAGTTCATGAAGTTGCTCGATAACCGGCATTTCGATGGCGTAAGTCTGGCCATCTCCGCCGGTATCTTCATAACTTGCGCCGAACAGATCGGCGTAAAATACCGAGGGAACCCCGTTTTCACGCAGTAAAATCAGCGCATAGGCTAGCGGCTTAAACCAGGCTTCGACCGGCGCTTCCAGCGCCTGAAGCGGTTGGGTGTCATGATTCGTGACCAACGTAACCGCATGGAAGGGATCGGCTTCGACCAGCGTGCCGGTGAATATTTGACTCATGTCGTAATCGCGCCCCTGACGTGAGGCTTCGTGGAATTTCATCTGCAGCGGCGCATCGAACAGCATGGTATTACCGTCAACAAGGTCGATATACTGCTGTAGTTTATCCACTTCGTGCGACCAGTATTCGGCAACAATAAAGAGTGGTTTTTCGCTGGAGCTCTGTACGTGCTCAATCCACTCTTTATAAAACCATGCCGGAATATGCTTGACGGCATCAAGGCGAAAACCATCGCAGCCAGTTTGTTCAATGACCCAGCGGGCCCAGTATTTTATCTCCTCGGTGACGGCATGGTTCCGGAAATCGATGTTTTCGCCCATGAGATAGTCGAAGTTGCCCATTTCATCGTCGACCTGATCGTTCCAGCCGTCGCCGGTGTAGTCATTAACCACTTTGAATACGCCATCTTCATCGGGGTTTTCGATATGGTCGATGCCGCTAAAACATTTATAGTCCCAGATGAATTGTGAATATTGTCCACCACGGGCCGGGAAGGTATAGCGAGTCCAGGCTTCACATTCGATGATCTCTTCCGCAATTTTTGTTCGATCCTGTTCATCAACGCGTTGTACGCGAATGCGCTCTTTCTCATCGGCACCCATCTTATGGTTTACGACGACATCAAGTAGGACGGCAATTTGATGCTCTTTTAGCGCATGTATCGCCGCTAACAACTGAGCCTTATCGCCATATTTGGTGGCAACCGATCCTTTCTGATCGAATTCACCAAGGTCGAAAAGATCGTAACTATCGTAGCCAACCGAATAACCGCCGGAAGCGCCCTTATAGGCTGGCGGCAACCAAATCATATTAATGCCGATTTCATTGAGATTTGGCGCAAGGGCTTCTACTTCCCGCCATAGCTCGCCACCTTCCGGGTAATACCAGTGAAAACATTGCAACAACGTGGGATTTTTCATCTTCCATGCTCCTGGCGTCATCAAGCTGACCTTTGCAGTATGGGAGATAACTGGCAAATATGAATAATTTCGTTGCTTTTTCGCTATACCCTAAATGGCTGCATATATAATAAATTGGCATAAGATGTAGCGGATAGATGTTGGTAGGCTGCTGCTAAACGCCTTACACTACAGGAAAATCTCATCATATTCGGGGTATCTATGAAATTAGCACTTCTGGGGCGCCAGGCGCTGATGGGCGCAATGGCCGTAGCATTGATGGCTGGTGTAAGCGTGAAAACCTTTGCCGCTGAAAATCTGCTTAATCAGGTCAAAGAGCGCGGCACGCTGCGCGTTGGCCTGGAAGGCACATACCCGCCGTTTAGTTATCAAGGCGATGATGGAAAATTGACCGGTTTTGAAGTTGAGTTTGCCAATGAACTGGCGAAACACATCGGTGTGAAAGCAGACCTCAAACCCACCAAATGGGACGGTATGCTGGCTTCTCTTGATTCTAAACGTATTGATGTGGTGATTAACCAGGTCACTATTTCCGACCAGCGTAAGAAAAAATACGACTTCTCCACCCCGTATACTATTTCTGGTATTCAGGCGCTGGTGAAGAAGGGTAACGAAGGCGTAATTAAAACCGCGGCGGACCTGAAAGGCAAAAAAGTCGGCGTTGGCCTGGGCACCAATTATGAAGAGTGGCTGCGCCAGAATGTACAGGGCGTTGATATTCGTACCTATGATGATGACCCGACAAAATACCAGGACCTGCGAGTAGGCCGTATTGACGCTATTTTGGTCGACCGCCTGGCAGCGTTGGATTTGGTGAAGAAAACCAACAATACCCTGGCTGTAACCGGTGAAGCATTCTCCCGTCAGGAATCCGGCGTGGCGCTGCGTAAAGGTAATGAAGATCTGCTGAAAGCGGTGGACACGGCCATCGCAGATATGCAGAAAGATGGCAGCCTGAAGGCGCTTTCAGAAAAATGGTTTGGTGCAGACGTCACTAAGTAACGTCTGCAGATGAAAAAAGGCGCTGATAATGGCGCCTTTTTTTATTTAGCGCGCAACTGCGTGCATAATAAGGATAACTGAGTCTGGAGGTGCCATGTCACTACAAAATTTAACGCGTTTCCCGCGCCTGGAATTTATTGGCGCGCCGACGCCACTGGAATATCTACCGCGCCTGTCCGATCATCTCGGGCGGGATATTTTTATTAAACGTGATGATGTGACTCCAATGGCGATGGGCGGTAATAAACTGCGCAAGCTGGAGTTTCTCGCCGCTGATGCGCTACGCGAAGGCGCTGATACGCTGATTACCGCAGGAGCCATACAGTCTAACCATGTGCGTCAGACGGCGGCCGTCGCCGCGAAACTGGGCCTGCACTGCGTCGCGCTGTTGGAAAATCCGATAGGCACTCGTGCTGAAAATTATCTGACCAACGGTAACCGCCTGTTGCTGGATTTGTTCAATACCCAGGTCGAAATGTGTGATGCGTTGACCGATCCTAATGCGCAGCTTGAAGAGCTGGCAACCCGGATTGAAGCGCAGGGATACCGTCCTTATGTCATTCCGGTCGGCGGTTCAAACGCCCTTGGCGCGCTGGGTTATGTCGAAAGTGCCCTCGAGATCGCCCAGCAATGCGAAGGGGCGGTGGAAATCTCGTCGGTAGTGGTCGCCTCCGGTAGCGCAGGCACCCACGCCGGGCTGGCGGTAGGCCTGGAACAGCTGATGCCGAACGCGGAATTAATTGGGGTGACCGTGTCACGCAGCGTTGCCGACCAGTTACCTAAAGTGGTTGCGCTGCAGCAGGCCGTTGCTAACAGCCTTGAACTGCAGGCCAAAGCGGAAATTACTTTGTGGGATGATTATTTCGCGCCAGGCTACGGTACGCCCAATGAAGAAGGCATGGAAGCGGTCAAACTGCTGGCACAACTGGAAGGTATCCTGCTGGATCCGGTTTATACCGGAAAGGCTATGGCCGGGCTGATTGACGGCATTAATCAGAATCGCTTTAAGGATGAGGGGCCGATTCTGTTTATCCATACTGGCGGCGCGCCAGCGCTGTTTGCTTATCATCCGCACGTCTAATGTAGAAAAACAGAATGCAAGAAAGTATCCAACTGGTCATTGACTCCGCGCCTTATCTGTTGAAGGGCGCGGTTTTTACGTTACAGCTGAGCATCGGCGGCATGTTCTTCGGCCTGCTGCTGGGCTTTATCCTCGCATTGATGCGCATGTCGTCAATCTGGCCGGTCAGATGGCTGGCGCGGATGTATATCTCTATTTTCCGCGGAACCCCGCTGATTGCCCAACTGTTTATGATCTATTACGGCTTACCGCAGTTTGGCATTGAGCTGGACCCGATCCCGGCGGCGATGATTGGCCTGTCGTTGAATACCGCGGCCTATGCGGCGGAAACGCTGCGAGCGGCAATTGCCTCTATAGATAAAGGGCAGTGGGAAGCGGCAGCGAGTATTGGCATGACGCCGTGGCAGACTTTGCGGCGGGCTATTTTACCGCAGGCTGCCCGCGTGGCGCTGCCGCCGCTCTCTAACAGCTTTATTAGCCTTGTCAAAGATACTTCGCTGGCGGCGACGATTCAGGTACCGGAACTGTTCCGTCAGGCGCAGTTAATAACCTCGCGTACGCTGGAGGTCTTTACGATGTATCTGGCCGCCTCGCTTATCTATTGGGTGATGGCGACTGTGCTATCGACGTTGCAGAATTATTTTGAAAATCAGCTGAATCGCCAGGAGCGTGATCCAAAATGAGTGCGATTGAAGTCAAAAAACTGGTGAAGAAATTCCACGGGCAGACCGTGCTCCACGGTATCGATCTCGAGGTTCAGGAAGGGGAGGTGGTGGCGATTATCGGTCCGAGCGGATCCGGTAAGACCACGCTGTTGCGCAGCATTAATCTGCTTGAACACCCCGAAAGCGGTACCATTCGCGTGGGCGATGTGACAATCGATACTTCGCGTAGTATTAGCCAGCAAAAAGGGCTAATCCGCCGTCTGCGTCAGCATGTTGGCTTTGTGTTCCAGAACTTCAATCTATTTCCACACCGTACGGTGCTGGAAAATATTATTGAAGGACCGGTTATCGTAAAAGGCGAAGATAAGAACGAGGCCATTTCTTTGGCGCGTCAGCTACTGGCAAAGGTGGGACTATCAGGAAAAGAGAATAGCTATCCGCGTCGTTTATCTGGCGGTCAGCAGCAGCGTGTGGCAATTGCCCGTGCGTTAGCAATGCGTCCGGACGTTATTCTTTTTGACGAGCCGACTTCTGCGTTGGATCCTGAGTTAGTGGGTGAAGTACTCAACACCATACGCCAGCTGGCGCAGGAGAAGCGGACTATGGTTATTGTTACCCATGAGATGAGTTTCGCTCGTGATGTCGCCGACCGCGCCATATTCATGGATCAGGGACGTATCGTCGAACAAGGTAAGGCCAGAGAGCTATTTGCTAACCCGCAGCAGCCGCGTACTCGTCAGTTCCTTGAGAAATTTTTAATGCAGTAAATTTTACCATTCTGGCGCGGCCGACCCTAACCGGCAGGGCGGTCGTGACCAGATAATTGGCGTACCTGCCAGGCGGATGGGGAATATTAGCCGTTCAGCCAGACCAAATGTCGACCACTCCATCGCAGATTGAAAATCACGACGTTGCAGCGGCGCGAAAGGCATCTCATGTCGTGCGCCTGGCCACTCCATCAGGCTGGCGGCGACGCGAGCCAATGACAGCCGCGCATGATAACCTTTGCCGCTCTCTATGCGTTGCTCTATCCCTTTTAGTACTGCTGCAGCCATCAGATAGCCCGTCGCGTGGTCTAACGCCTGTACCGGAAGCGGGATGGGTTTATCCGCGTCGCGCCAGCGTTGACCGGCATGAGCGATACCACAGGCCATTTGTACCAGGCTGTCGAAACCGCGTCGGTTTCTCCATGGCCCCTCCCATCCCCAGGCATTTAGTGAAACATCAACAATTCCCGGCGATAGTGCGGCTCGGGTATGACAATCAAGACCTAGCGCATCCAACGCGTCAGCGCGGTAACCGTGAACAATGACGTCGGCTTGCGAGATTAACGTGATTAAACGTTGCTTATCGGTTTGTGTTTTTATATTCAATCGGGCGCAGCGCTTACCCAGCGTAATCTCTTCTTCGAGCGTTGATTCTTGCCAGTCGACAGGATCAATACGTAATACATCAGCGCCTAACCCTGCGAGAAAACGAGTTGCGACGGGGCCGGCAATAATCCGGGTTAAATCCAGTACCTTGATACCGAGCAAAGGACGTGAGGGGGGGAGGGACCAGGCAACCGACGGCCCCGGCGGTGAATCGGCTTCTATCAGCAGCGGTTGCCGACTGACGGCGATGCCCTGCGGATGTGCTCGCCACTCTTCCGCGCTGCGCATCGCCGCCGCGCAACCGCCATTTTCCACCACCGCTTGTTCCAGCGCATGCGAGCGCCATTGACGAACTTGTTGAGCAAGTGTTTGTCGCGTCGCATGTTGTCCCAGAATCTGCGCCACGGCGAGTCTGTGATAGGGGGCATTCGTATGCAGTCGGATCCATCCATCTTCGGTTTGATAATCTCCCGCTAATGGATCCCAAAGCTGCTGTGCTGGACGATTATGCGGCTTGGCGCTGGCTGAAAACCAATATGACGCCAGCCGGCGATCCACTATGGGCGTGGCGGATGTTGAACATAAGCGGGCAAGGTAAGCGGCGGCGATCCCCATAGAGGCGGCAGCAAAATCACTGACTGCAAAGCAAGAAGATAAAGCCCCTGGGCGGCGGAAATCGATTGGCGGGACAGAGCTTGCGCTAAAGTCTTGCCACATCCGGGAAAAGAGCTGCATAGACGAGGACGGCGAGAGCATATTTTCCTCCTGAGTTCGATAAATAATCGTCATCGAAAATCGAATAATGCGATGGCTACGTTATTTTATACATATAAATAAGATTTATGTGTTAGTTTTATGTATTTATAATAATGATTATCAATCAGGGGTTATTTGGTAGGTTATGAGGGACATTGATTTTTTCAGCTGGCGGCGGGAAATGCTGCAACAATTCCAGTCAACTCATGATGGGGATTCGGTTTATAACCTGCTCCAGCAGCAAACAGAGGCTCTGGAATACGACTACTACGCACTCTGTGTGCGCCATCCGGTGCCTTTTACGCGCCCGAGACTCACGCTGCAATCAACTTATCCTCAGGCCTGGATGTCTCATTATCAGGCAGAGAATTATTTTGCTGTTGATCCCGTATTGCGCAGAGAAAATTTTCTTCGTGGGCATTTACCGTGGAATGACCAGCTCTTTTGTGATACGCCGGAATTATGGAACGGCGCGCGCGATCATGGTTTAAATAAAGGTGTGACGCAGTGTCTTACCTTACCAAATCATGCGCTGGGATTCTTATCGGTTTCTGCAAAAAATACGCAACCGGGTCCTTATCAGGAGGACGAATTAGAATTACGCCTGAGAACGCTCACCGAACTTAGCCTGCTGGCGTTGCTGCGCCTGGAGGATGAGATGGTAATGCCGCCGGAGATGAAGTTTAGCCGGCGCGAGCTGGAGATTCTCAAATGGACCGCGGAAGGGAAAACTTCGGCCGAGGTGGCGATGATATTGTCTATTTCAGAAAATACGGTCAATTTTCATCAGAAGAATATGCAGCGCAAATTTAACGCGCCCAACAAAACGCAAATCGCCTGTTATGCCGTCGCAACAGGATTAATTTGAGCGAATCATTCGTTCTGCGTGTCAGACGTGAAACCGGCTGTCAGTGATAACTTTCAGCCGGTCCTTTCTTACTGACGGTAAGCTTGTTTAATTTGCTTAACGGTGCTGGAGAATACGGCAGCCTGAGCCTCATCTTCCATCTGCGCGATTTGTTTTTCCATTTTAATAATCACGCGGCCTGCGTCCGCCTGGCCCATAGCCTGAAGCATTAGCGTCAGTAGCGCTTTCAGGCAGGAGACTTCCTGCGCCAGTTGCTGATTATTTTCTGCAGTGGAAAAATCTGGTGTGCTCATCGATATCCTCGTTTGCTATCGGCGCTGTTGCGCAATACTAAATGTTAAGGCGGCGCAGTATACCACAAGCAGTAGAAAAAAAAGGAGCGTGTGATTTATGTTCCTGTCTTCGGGCGCTGAGCGGTTAAATTTACTGAATAATATCTGTTCATCTTAACGGTCGTCGTTAATTTTTGCCGCGGTTTTTGGGATAAGTTAATTATTGTTACATCCTTCAAAACGTATTTATCTGCGGGCTGTTCTGTTGCTTTTTTTGCTCCTTCTGTAGGGCGAATGTTAAAAAAAGAAACATAATCCAACTATATGTTCTGTATAGGTTTCCACCTGGTGTGGAGACAAATTGCCATAAATGGGAGAGAAATCTTCTCCAGGACACTTTTTGGGCTTTTAAAGTTACGATAAAACCCGGTAATATATGTGAGATAAACTATCAGTAGCGTTATCCCTAATTCTGGAGATTATTCCTTTGATCAACGTACTTCTTGTTGATGACCACGAACTAGTGCGCGCAGGGATACGACGCATTCTGGAAGATATAAAAGGGATTAAAGTTGTCGGTGAGGCCTGCTGCGGCGAGGATGCCGTGAAGTGGTGCCGTGCGAATCCTGTGGACGTGGTCCTGATGGATATGAACATGCCGGGTATCGGGGGGCTTGAAGCAACGCGTAAAATTGCGCGCGCTATTGTCGATACCAAAGTGATCATGTTGACCGTACATACTGAGAATCCGCTGCCTGCGAAGGTCATGCAAGCTGGCGCCGCCGGTTACTTAAGTAAAGGCGCAGCCCCGCAGGAAGTGGTCAATGCGATTCGTTGCGTTGCTTCGGGTCAGCGTTACATCGCTTCCGACATCGCCCAACAGATGGCGCTCAGTCAAATTGAACCGGAAAAAACGGAATCGCCGTTTGCCAGTTTGTCTGAACGCGAATTGCAGATTATGCTGATGATCACCAAGGGCCAAAAGGTCAATGAGATCTCAGAACAGTTAAACCTGAGTCCCAAGACGGTGAATAGCTATCGTTACCGAATGTTCAGTAAACTAAACATTCATGGTGACGTGGAGCTAACTCACCTGGCAATTCGCCATGGCCTGTGCAATGCGGAGTCGTTAGCAAGTCAGTGAGTGATGTTTTTGACGCAAAAGCTTTCCTCAAGACGGTTACCAGCCAACCGGGCGTTTATCGTATGTATGATGCCGGCGGTACCGTCATTTATGTTGGTAAAGCTAAAGACCTGAAAAAGCGGCTTAGCAGCTATTTTCGTAGCAACCTGGCTTCGCGTAAAACCGAGGCTCTGGTGGCGCTGATCGCGCAAATTGACGTAACCGTTACCCATACCGAAACGGAAGCGTTATTGCTTGAGCATAACTACATCAAGCTATATCAACCACGTTACAACGTGCTGCTGCGCGACGATAAATCTTATCCTTTTATTTTTCTCAGCGGCGACACCCATCCGCGACTGGCGATGCACCGCGGTGCTAAACACGCCAAAGGCGAATATTTTGGTCCGTTCCCTAACGGTTACGCAGTTCGCGAAACGCTCGCGCTGTTGCAAAAAATCTTCCCCATTCGCCAGTGTGAAAACAGCGTCTATCGCAACCGTTCGCGTCCTTGTCTGCAATATCAAATCGGTCGTTGTTTAGGGCCGTGCGTCGCCGGGCTGGTGAGTGAAGAAGAGTATGAGCAGCAGGTAGAATACGTAAGGCTGTTTCTCGCGGGCAAAGACGACCAGGTATTGACGCAACTGATTACCCGGATGGAAAAGGCCAGCCAGGCGCTGGAATTTGAAGAAGCCGCCCGTATTCGCGATCAGATCCAGGCGGTACGCCGGGTGACTGAGAAACAGTTCGTTTCCAATACCGGCGACGATCTGGATGTTATCGGCGTGGCTTTTGATGCCGGAATGGCCTGCGTGCATGTGCTGTTTATTCGCCAGGGCAAGGTGCTTGGTAGCCGCAGTTATTTCCCGAAAGTTCCGGGTGGTACCGAGTTGGGTGAGGTCGTGGAAACCTTCGTGGGGCAGTTCTACCTGCAGGGCAGCCAGATGCGAACCTTACCGGGGGAAATTTTACTCGATTTCAACCTGGGCGATAAAACCCTTCTTGCCGATTCGCTTTCCGAACTGGCCGGTCGTCGGGTGAATGTGCAGACCAAACCCCGCGGCGATCGCGCGCGCTATTTGAAACTGGCGCGCACCAACGCCGCCGTCGCGCTGACCACCAGGCTTTCACAGCAATCAACGGTCAGCCAGCGTTTGCAGGCCCTGGCGACGTTGCTGAAACTGCCCGCGGTGAAGCGGATGGAGTGTTTTGATATCAGCCACACCATGGGGGAGCAAACCGTCGCTTCCTGTGTGGTGTTCGATAGCAATGGTCCGCTGCGGGCAGAATACCGCCGCTACAATATTACCGGTATTACCCTTGGTGATGATTACGCGGCAATGAATCAGGTGTTACGCCGCCGCTACGGTAAAGCTATAGAAGAGAACAAAATCCCTGACGTTATCCTGATCGACGGTGGTAAAGGCCAGCTTGGCCAGGCCAAAGCCGTTTTTGCCGAACTGGACGTACCGTGGGATAAAAATCATCCTCTGCTACTGGGGGTGGCGAAGGGGAGCGATCGTAAAGCCGGGTTGGAGACCTTATTCTTTGAACCAGAAGGCGAGGGCTTTAGTCTGCCGCCGGATTCTCCTGCTTTACATGTTATCCAGCACATTCGCGATGAATCGCACGATCATGCTATCTCAGGGCACCGTAAAAAACGGGCGAAAGTGAAAAGTACCAGTACTCTTGAGACGATTGAAGGCGTTGGCCCGAAACGCCGACAGATGTTGTTGAAGTATATGGGCGGTCTGCAGGGTTTGCAGAAGGCCAGTGTAGAAGAAATTGCGCAAGTACCGGGTATATCTCACGGACTGGCAGAAAAGATCTTCTACTCGTTGAAACATTAGGGGCTCTGTAGCACCATAGGGCTAATTTACACTTACAACATATAGTTACCCGTTACCATGCAATTTAATATTCCGACGTTGCTCACTCTGTTTCGCGTTATTCTGATACCGTTTTTCGTGCTGGCGTTTTATCTGCCTTTCAGCTGGGCACCTTTCGTTTGCGCGTTAATTTTCTTTGTGGCTGCCGTTACCGACTGGTTCGATGGCTATCTGGCGCGTCGCTGGAACCAAAGCACGCGTTTTGGCGCTTTCCTTGATCCAGTCGCGGATAAAGTAATGGTGGCGATTGCTATGGTGCTGGTTGCCGAACACTACCACACCTGGTGGGTGACATTGCCGGCAGCGACGATGATCGCGCGTGAAATTATTATTTCTGCTCTGCGCGAGTGGATGGCAGAGCTGGGTAAACGCAGCAGCGTAGCCGTATCATGGATTGGTAAAGTGAAAACGACAGCTCAGATGGCGGCGCTGGTCTGGATGCTGTGGCGGCCGAATATGTGGGTGGAGTGGGCAGGTATCGTTCTGTTCATGGTTGCTGCGGTGTTGACGCTGTGGTCAATGCTGCAATATTTGAACGCTGCACGCGGCGATTTGCTTGAACAGTGATCGTTTCGACGCAAATTTCAGCAAACGAGACGAAGTTGCGAAAAATACCGTTGACTCACCGCGTGAGATAAGTAGAATGCAACGCATCGAACGGCGGCACAGTCTTCCAGACGATAACAAAATCAAGTGATTACCTAATCTACTTGATGATGCGGGAATAGCTCAGTTGGTAGAGCACGACCTTGCCAAGGTCGGGGTCGCGAGTTCGAGTCTCGTTTCCCGCTCCAAATTGAAAGCATCGGCAGTAGCGGGTGTTTAGGTATTAAAGGCGCGTTAGCAAAGCGGTTATGTAGCGGATTGCAAATCCGTCTAGTCCGGTTCGACTCCGGAACGCGCCTCCACTTTATATCCCGAGCCCGGATGGTGGAATCGGTAGACACAAGGGATTTAAAATCCCTCGGCGTTCGCGCTGTGTGGGTTCAAGTCCCACTCCGGGTACCATTGGGATAAAGTAGAATAATCAAAGCAATAAGCAGTGTCGTGAAACCACCTCCGGGTGGTTTTTTCATTTCTGAATTGTCCTTTTTTGACATCCTTCCCACCAGCCGAGTTAGGCTTTGAGCGCTATAAATCGGTCATGAATACGCTGAAATCTACCGCGTTTCCCTTACCTATTTTTATCAGGAAATTTGCAAACCATTTAAGGTAATATATCACTGACGTTAATGTTAACGCTGTATTGATATCCTTTGGGTATGTGACGCCTTAATGGCAATGATAATTATATATGAGGGATCTTATGGCCACGTTGCTTGAAAGCTACGGGAACTGTTTTCGAAAATACGCCACTTTCCGCGGCCGCTCCGCGCGCCAGGAATATGTGGTTTTTACCATTGCTAACTTTATATTGTCCGCGATCCTGGGATTGATCCCCGTCGTTGGCGGTATCTTCGGGTTAATTATTATCATTCCGGGGATCGCGGTTGCGGTGCGTCGTTTGCACGATCTCAACAAATCCGGCTGGTGGTTGCTGGCGCCCTACGGCATTATGCTGATCGGTCTGATTGGTATTGCCGCTACCGTCGAAGAGGGCAGAGCCGCAGTATGGGTATGGGTGATCGCGCTGGGCGGCCTGGCCGCGTTGATAATGTCGATTTGGATGATTTTCACCCGTGGCACCATTGGCAGTAATCGCTTTGGCGAGGAACAGAACGATGGCAACAGCGGCGGTAACACGATGGGTAAGAATTCTGCCGCGGATGACGTCAGAGAGCGCCTGGCACAGGCTAAGAAAATGCTCGATGAGGGCGTTATAAGCGCAAGTGAATACGAAGTGATGCGTGCTAATATCATTAAAGATATGTAATTGATGCGCCGCCGGGTCTGCCGGCGTTAATAAATTCACCTGTGTGAGCAAGAGCGGGTGGTTTTCTCCTCCCGTTTTCGCTACTGTAAGCGCCATTTTTCTACCATCATGAGCCTGTAATGAAAACCGGACCCCTGAACGAAAGTGAACTTGAGTGGCTGGATGAGATCCTGTCGAAATATGCCACCGAGGGCGCCATCCTTGATGTCTCCGAACTTGATGGTCTGTTAACGGCTATCTTATCCGGGCCGAGCGAAATCGAACCCGCGCAGTGGCTGCTGGCTATCTGGGGTGGAGCGGATAACGTGCCGCGCTGGGCTAACGATCGTGAACGCGATCGTTTCGTCAACCTGACGCTGCAGCATATGAGCGACATCGCCGAACGTCTGGCCGACTACCCGGAGCAATTTGACCCCCTGTTCGGCACCCGCGAGTTTGAAGGCCAGGAGCTGACCATCGTTGAAGAGTGGTGCTTTGGCTATATGCGTGGCGTTGCGCTGTGCGACTGGTCGACGTTACCTGCAGAACTGCAGCCACAGCTCGATGCCATTGCGCTGCACGGAACGGAAGAACGTTTCGAAGCGCTCGATACGCTGACCGCGGATGAATTTGTCGAAAGCGTTGATAGCATCAAGCCCGCTGCGCTGGCTTTATATAATTACTGGATGGAAAATGCTCAGCCGACGGCCGTGCAGCAACCGGTAAGAAATGAGACCAAGGTGGGGCGTAATGATCCTTGCCCCTGCGGCAGCGGCAAAAAGTATAAGCAGTGTTGCTTAGCTAAATAAAAAAGGGGCCAAATGGCCCCTTTTGTTATCCCACCGCGGGGAGTAATCCCGCCACAATGCCGAATTGAATGGCCACAATCGCCACTCCACAGCCCAATACCAGCCATAGCGCAATCGAGCCGCCCGGTACACGCCATGTCGCCTGCGGGTGCAGTTTTCGGCTCTTCATTACCAACAATGATGGCAGCATCAGCGCCAGTACGGCGAGCGCCACGCCGGCGTACCCCAGCGCCATCACGAAACCTTGCGGATAAAACAGGGCGAACGCCAGCGGCGGCAGGAAAGTGATGACGCCGCTCTGAACACGCCCGGCAGGCGTATTTTTACGTTGGAACAAATCAGCAAGGTAATCAAACAAACCCAGTGCGACGCCGAGGAAAGACGTCGCCAGGGCGAAATCGGCAAACAGATGTACCGCCACCTCTACATGCGGCGAGGCGACAACATCGCGGATCGCTGCCAGTAGGCCGTTCAGGCCGGAGTTCTTCGCCAGCACGGCGGTAAAGGCCGGAGAGTCAATGCTGCCAAGCGTGGCGAGTTGCCAGAAGATGTAGGCGACCAGCGGAATGAAGCTACCGATGATAAACACGCGGCGCAGTTTGCGGATATCGCCATTCAGGTAGCTAACGATGCTGGGAATACTACCGTGAAAACCAAACGAGGTGAAAATCACCGGAATAGCGGATAGCGCCAGTCCCTGCTGTAGCGGCAGCGTCAGAAGATTTATCTGGTGAATATGGGGCAGCAGCAGCACCAGCATCACCGCGAGGAAGATAATTTTGGCGCTAAATAAAAAGCGGTTAAACAGATCGACCAGAGAAGTACCGATGCACACCACCGCGCCGCCAATGCCGGTAAAGAGCAATACGCCAGCAGAAGGCGGTAGGCTCCAGTTCAGCCACTGATTAAGACTGGAGGCCAGCAGCTCTCCAGCGCCGCTGATGTAGGCCGCCGTTAGCGCATACATCAGAAACAGCATACAGAAACCGGTAATCCACTGACCGTAACGGCCGAGATAGCGTGCCGCCAGTGAGCCTAATCCCATATCCGCAGGGACATGTTGATAAACCTCCAGCAGCAGCAGGGCGGTGTAGCACATCAGCGCCCACAGCGAGATCAGTAATACCAGGGTGACGCCAAAACCGACTCCCGCTGAAGCGAGCGGCATCGCCAACATACCGGCGCCAATGGTGGTACCGGCAACGATTAAAATACTACCCAGAGTGCGGTTCTTCACGCTTTTCTCTATCTATGAAGGAATGAACGAATAATTATGTCGCGCAGAGTATGTGAAATGAGTGATTTCGTCAAATGATGGTTACAAGTGGTGTAATTATATCTTTACATCTATGGGGGGGCAGAAAAGGCTGCGTTGGCGCAAAGCCGCCAGGCGCATGCTGATATATGCTGCACGCTTTACAGGAGGAGTTATGTCATCTATTCATGGTCATGAAGTACTGCAGATGATGATCGCATCGGGCGAGTCGTACAGCGTTGCCAGTCTCGAAGCGGCCATTAAGAGACAATTTGGCGAAGATGCCCGCTTTCACACCTGTTCGGCGCAGGATCTGGACGCGGCGCAACTGGTGACGTTTTTGCAGCGGAAAGGAAAATTCATCGCAGTTGAAGAGGGTTTCAATACCAGCGAGAGTAAAATTTGCCGTCATTGAGCGCGCGGCGGCCGGGGAGGCCGCCGCTGTGGGAATTAGTTTTGCGTATCGAGGGTTGCCAGTTCTTTATCGATAAAGTACAAGCCTTCACCGCTTTTACCGGCAAGGGTCAGTTTATCAATAACAGATTTGAATAATTTCTCTTCTTCATGCTGTTCTGCTACGTACCATTGCAGGAAATTAAAGGTCGGGTAATCCTGGTTGGTCATTGCCGCATGCGCCAGTTCATTAATTTTTTGCGTAATTAACTGTTCATGTTCATAGGTCTGGCGGAACAGTTCATCCAGCGAAGCATATTCGGCAAACGGCGAACTAATGGCATTAATGCGCGGCAGGCTGCCGGTATCGGTCAAATAGTCGAACAGGCGCTGCATGTGCGTCATTTCTTCCTGCGCGTGGCGGCGGAGAAAGGCGGCTGCACCTTCAAAGCTATGGTAGCTGCACCATGCGCTCATCTGCTGATAAAGCAAAGAAGAATAAAGCTCAAGATTCATTTGCTCATTAAGTTTTTCGATCATTTCTGCTTTCAGCATGGCGTCCACTCCGGAAATAAAGATTAAATCATATTGTGCCATCACTATAATTTGTTAGTAATTTATTTGCAAAAAGTAAATTAAAAAAATCAATTAGTAAAAATGCAAATGGGAATAAAACGCATTGGCAATATAATAATAAATGAGAATGGTTTTAATTTGATATTTATTTCGTAAATTATCGCGCAAAGAGAAACTACAAATATTAAGTGGTGTGAACATGGAACGGTAGGGTCGGGCCGAGTGAGGCTGGAAGTGTGAAGCGTCATGCTTTTTATAAAACACCTTTTCATAAAGTTTGAAAAAGCATTTATGAAGTAGTAGAGTCCTGATAACGCTAACACATATCGGGCAGCGCCCGGACAGTATTCAGGAGAGTTCAGCATGAAAATCGCACTGATGATGGAAAACAGCCAGGCCAGCAAAAATGCTATCATTCTCAACGAGCTTAATGCCGTTGCCGATGAAAAAGGCTTCCCGGTTTACAACGTAGGAATGAGCGATGAACAGGATCATCATCTCACCTATATCCATCTGGGTATCATGGCCAGCATCCTGCTGAATTCCAAAGCGGTCGATTTTGTGGTGACCGGTTGTGGAACCGGGCAGGGGGCGCTGATGTCGTTGAACATCCATCCCGGAGTAGTCTGTGGTTATTGTATTGACCCGGCGGATGCCTTCCTGTTTGCCCAAATCAACAACGGTAACGCGTTGTCGCTGCCTTTTGCTAAAGGCTTTGGCTGGGGGGCGGAGCTTAACGTGCGCTTTATCTTCGAGAAGGCCTTCACCGGCCGTAATGGCGAGGGCTATCCGCCGGAACGTAAAGAGCCGCAGGTTCGCAATGCTGGGATTCTGAATAAAGTGAAAGCGGCGGTGGTGAAAGAAAATTATCTTGATACCTTACGAGCTATCGATCCGGAACTGGTAAAAACCGCCGTTTCCGGGCCGCGGTTCCAGCAATGCTTCTTCGAAAACTGCCAGGATAAAGAAATCGAAGCTTTCGTACGCCAGATTATAGGCTAATAGGGCTTTTCAAACAGGCCTGCATCAATATGCGGGCCTGTTTGTTATGGTCGTGCTTTACTGGATACCGTGCTACCGGCATCTCGCGTAAGTCGCAGCGTATCAATCATCCCTATCAAACAGATCAGCGCGATAAAGACAAACGCCAAACGGAAATCAATTCCCGGTAGCGTCGTCAGGTTAAACCACTCGCTCAACTGTTCACCGATGCGAATGCCGATAGCGCCGAGAGTGATTCCGAGCCCAACCGCCAGCTGTGAAGCGGTGCTGAACAGCGTATTGGCATAACTCATCTGGGCGGAAGGAACGTCGGCAAAAGCGAGCGTACTGACGCCGGTAAATTGGATGGAACGGAACACCCCGCCAAGATAGAGGATCAACATTATCAGCCATACCGGCGTTTGCGGCGTTAACAGCGCGCAGGCAAGTAGCGAGGCGACATTCAGCGCACCGTTAATCAGCAATAAGCGGCGAAACCCCAACCAGCGGATGAGCGGCGTAGTTGCGGGCTTGATAGTGAGATTGCCGACAAAAACGGCCAGCACCAGTAGCCCGGAATGAAAAGCATCCATACCGAACCCTACCTGGAATAGTAGCGGAAGCAGAAACGGGACGGCGCTTATCGAGGCGCGAAATAGTGAACCGCCGTACATGGTTACCCGGAAAGTAGGAACCCGCAGAGCGTCCAACCGTACCATTGGCCAGGCGGCGCGGCGGAAATGACGTAGCGCAAAAGCCATACATCCAATACCCGTCGCCAATAGCGCCAGCGTTTGCCAGCTTTGCGGCTGTTGGTCGCCGAGTCGTTCCATCGCCGCCACCAGGCTTATCATTGCCAATGATGTCGCCACAAAACCGGGTAGATCGAAAGGGCGACGTTCTTCTTCACGGATATTGGGAATGATGCGTAGCGAAAGCGCCATCGCCAGTAGCCCGAGCGGAACGTTAATAAAAAAGATCCAGTGCCAGCTGGCGTAACTGGTAATGAAGCCCCCGAGCGGCGGGCCGATTATCGGTGCGACCAACGCCGGCCAGGTTAGCGTGGCGATTGCTTTGATGAGCTGATCTTTGGGCGTGGTGCGCAACACCGCCAGTCGCCCGACGGGGACCATTAGCGCGCCGCCGACGCCCTGTAGAATGCGCATTGTCACAAAGCTTTCGAGGTTGCGCGATAAACCGCAGAAAACGGAGGCGAGGGTAAAAATGGCGAGTGCCAGCGTAAACACTTTCCGCGCGCCGAAGCGGTCGGCAATCCAGCCGCTGGCCGGGATCAGCACCGCGAGGGTGATCAGGTAGGCGCTGATGCCAATATTGAGCGCGACCGCCGCTACGCCAAACTCCTTCGCCATATCAGGCAGGGCGGTAGCGATGACCGTGCCATCGAGAAACTCCATAAAGAAAGCGCCAGCCACCAATAATGCCGGGGTGGAAAAAGCGCCTGTTTTCGGCGTAATTGTTGTTGTACCCATTAATTCGTTGCCATAGCAAAGTGAATAAGTATCTTTGCGGTACGTTTTCTTTTCGCCGCTCCCGCACATGTTTTTTTATCTGGTGCGATTTAGGTTACTATTACGCTCCTGAAAATAGGAGTAAAAAATGTCTCAACCTTTCACTGAACAAGATGAGTTGGTATCCGATGTCGTCGCATGCCAGCTGGTCATCAAACAGATCCTCGATGTGATTGACGTTATCGCCCCGGTCGAGGTGCGCGAAAAAATGGCGACGCAGTTAAAAGCGATTGATTTTGCGAGTAACCCTGCTTCGGCGGATCCGGTGACGCTGCGCGCAGTGCAAAAAGCAATTGCGCTGATTGAGCTGAAGTTTACCCCGCAGGGCGAGGCGCACTAGATTATCTCTGAGAAGTTGATTGCCTGGCCGTTGCAGTCTGAAACGGCCAGATTCAATTAGTGCTGTTGAGGCGAGATGAGATTGAGAAGTCGGCGGTCCGTTTGCTCCATACCGAGCCCGGCTTTATCAGCAGTCCGTATTTCTTCAAGAACGGTTTGTAGTAACAGCCCATCTTGCTGCTGCTCTTTCTCCAGCAGCGTCAAAAAACGCCACGTCGTGTCATCGCGCTGCGCTTTGGCTTCCTGCGCCAGACCGGACAGCATGCTGCTACGTTGCTGATACTCTTCAAGGGTTTTGGCAAACACTTCTTCAAGCGTTGTGCATTGCGGGGGATAGCTTTCATCGGCTTTGACAATTGGCCAGGCGCCGGCCTTTTTCATATAGTCAAAAACCTGCATCATTAACGTCACGCTTGATTGAGCTCGGGTACGCAAGAAGGTGGCGGTGCCGTTGAGACGCTGCTGCGCGCACCATTCGCCTAAATGTAGATAAACATTTGATGCGTGAAACTCGAGATTAATCTGGGTATTTAATTTCTGAACCATTCCTGGAACTGCCATAACAATATCCTTATTTATCCGCATGGGAAGTATGACGCGCTACCATCGCCTCACGGGCGAGTTTTGCAAGCGCAACGCAATAGGCAGGAAATAAATACGGTGCATTCCATTTGCACGTGAATATTTATTTATATCTGCCGATACATCAAGAATACCCTTAGATGTCGAATAAGAAAACTCTCAACATGCGTTATTTACGATTTGTTACAACATCAGTTTTACTGCTTGTTTTTATTGTCTTTTTTGTGGTTTTTAAATCGTAACGCATTGAATTTAAATGGTTATATTTAATAGCTCGTAGAGCTAGTTAATTTGTATTAATGAAGGTGATTTAACGGTAAATTCATATATCGATCATAGCTTATTCATTATTCGGAAATAGCGAGATGATAATGAACTTGTGATAGATCATTTTTTGTTAGAAGTGGAAGAATAACGTATAAGCTGACGGAGAATCGAAGGGTAGAGTAGCCCGGGATGGCGTTAGCGAACCCACAAGGATAAGTCTGCTGGTGATATGGACTATTGTGCCACACATAACGCTAATTGTCTGACAATTAGCGTTTTTTTTATGTCATTTTTTGCTGAATTTATGTACGCAATTACTGTAATTCTGCGGTGTGATGACGCTCTCGTATGGATAAATAATTTCCAGTTAAAACTATTTTAACAACGGCAATGTTGATTGCGTTTTTTCTAATGCCTTGTTTTAAGACTGATAAAAAATTTAAGTCCGATTTTTCCCTACAGAAAAGCGAATTAAAGCTGGAGTTTACCATGCACAAATTTACTAAAGCGCTGGCGGCCATTGGTCTCGCGGCGGTTATGTCACAATCAGCTATGGCTGAAACCCTCAAGCTCGGTTTCCTGGTGAAGCAGCCAGAGGAGCCCTGGTTCCAGACCGAGTGGAAATTTGCTGATAAAGCCGGCAAGGATTTGGGCTTTGAGGTGATTAAAATCGCGGTGCCAGATGGTGAAAAAACGCTTAATGCAATCGACAGCCTCGCCGCCAGCGGCGCGAAGGGATTTGTCATCTGCACCCCGGACCCAAAACTGGGGGCGGCGATTGTTGCCAAGGCTCGCGGCTATGACATGAAAGTCATCACCGTCGACGATCAGTTTGTTAATGCCAAAGGTAAGCCGATGGAGAGCGTGCCGCTGGTTATGATGGCCGCCAGCGAAATCGGCGCTCGTCAGGGGCAGGAATTGTATAAAGAGATGCAAAAACGCGGCTGGGACGTGAAAGATACCGGCGTGATGGCGATTACCGCCGATGAACTGGATACTGCCCGCCGCCGCACCACCGGCTCGATTGACGCACTGAAAGCAGCGGGGTTCCCGGAAAAACAGATCTATCGCGTGCCAACCAAATCCAATGATATCCCAGGGGCCTTCGATGCTGGCAACTCCATGCTGGTTCAGCATCCGCAGGTGAAACACTGGTTAATTGTTGGTATGAACGATAACACCGTGCTGGGCGGCGTACGGGCAACTGAAGGCCAGGGCTTTAAAGCGCCGGATGTTATCGGCATCGGTATTAACGGCGTCGACGCGGTGAACGAGCTTTCGAAAGCCCAGCCGACAGGGTTCTATGGTTCTCTGCTGCCAAGCCCGGATATCCATGGCTATAAAACTAGTGAGATGCTCTACAACTGGGTGACCAAAGGTACCGAGCCGCCGAAATTTACCGCCGTGACGGACGTGGTGCTGATTACCCGCGACAACTTTAAGCAAGAGTTGGCTAAGAAAGGGCTGTAAGGCCGGGTTCATTCTGCCTCCCGCGCTGGCGGGAGGTTATGCGTAGTTGAGCGGAGTCGTTATGCAACAATCTACCCCTTATCTCTCATTTCGCGGTATCACCATGACGTTCCCGGGCGTTAAAGCACTGTCTGACATTAGCTTTGACTGCTATCGCGGGCAGATCCATGCGCTGATGGGTGAAAACGGCGCCGGGAAGTCCACTCTCTTAAAAATTCTCAGCGGTAATTACATTCCAACCGCCGGGCATTTGCAAATCGATAGCCAACAAATGGCATTCACGAATACTACCGCTGCGCTGAATGCTGGCGTAGCGATTATTTATCAGGAACTTCATCTGATCCCGGAAATGACCGTGGCGGAGAATATCTATCTGGGCCAGTTGCCGCATAAAGGCGGCATTGTGAACCGGTCATTGCTGAACTATGAAGCGCGGCTGCAGCTGGAGCATCTGGGGCTGGATATCGACCCGGAAACGCCGCTGAAGTATTTGTCGATCGGCCAGTGGCAGATGGTAGAGATCGCCAAGGCGCTGGCGCGTAACGCGAAGATCATCGCTTTCGATGAACCTACCAGCTCACTCTCTGCACGCGAAATCGACAATTTGTTTCGCGTCATCCGCGAACTGCGTGAAGAAGGGCGGGTGATTATTTACGTCTCGCACCGTATGGAGGAAATTTTCGCCCTCAGCGATGCCATTACCGTGTTTAAAGATGGCCGCTACGTGCGCACCTTCGATGACATGCGGCTGGTGGATCACGATGCCCTCGTGCAAGCGATGGTAGGGCGTAATCTTGGCGATATCTACGGCTGGAAAGCGCGTGAATATGGCAGCGAGCGGTTACGACTGGATCAGGTTAAAGCACCAGGCGTCAGAATGCCGATCAGTTTATCGGTACGCAGCGGCGAAATCGTCGGCTTGTTCGGTCTGGTCGGGGCCGGACGCAGTGAATTAATGAAAGGGCTGTTTGGCGGCAGCAGAATTACCGGCGGTCAGGTCTATATCGACGGTCAGGCGATAAACATTCGCAAACCCGCGCAGGCGATTCAGGCGGGAATGATGCTGTGTCCGGAGGATCGCAAAGCTGAGGGCATCATTCCGGTACATTCGGTGCGCGACAACATCAATATCAGCGCGCGACGTAAGCATATTCATGCCGGCTGCCTGATTAACAACGCCTGGGAAGCGAGTAATGCCGAACAGCATATCAAATCGCTCAATATCAAAACCCCAGGAGCTGAACAGTTAATTATGAATCTCTCCGGTGGTAATCAGCAGAAGGCTATTCTTGGTCGCTGGTTGTCGGAAGAGATGAAGGTCATCCTGCTTGATGAACCGACCCGCGGCATCGATGTTGGCGCAAAGCATGAAATCTACAACGTTATCTATGCGCTGGCGGCTTCTGGCGTGGCGGTCGTTTTTGCCTCCAGCGACCTGCCAGAGGTGCTCGGCGTCGCTGACCGAATCGTCGTCATGCGCGAAGGTGAAGTGGCCGGTGAATTGCTGCATGAAGACGCGAATGAACAGCAGGCGCTGAGCCTTGCGATGCCTAAAGTCAGCCAGGCCGTAGCCTGATTAAGGAGTGAATGATGTCATCTGTAACTACGCCCAGCGCCGCACGATCCTCTTTCAGCTTCGGCCGAATCTGGGATCAGTTTGGTATGCTGGTGGTCTTCGCCGTGTTGTTCATCGGCTGCGTGATCTTTGTTCCTAACTTTGCCTCTTTCGTCAATATGAAAGGGCTGGGGCTGGCGATTTCCATGTCGGGAATGGTTGCCTGCGGTATGTTGTTCTGCCTGGCCTCCGGGGATTTCGATCTGTCAGTCGCTTCGGTCATTGCCTGTGCCGGTGTGACGACAGCAGTCGTTATTAATCTCACCGAAAGTCTGTGGATTGGTATTGCCGCCGGATTACTATTGGGGGCGGTCAGCGGGCTGGTGAATGGTTTTGTTATTGCGCGTTTGAAAATCAACGCGCTAATCACAACTCTGGCTACCATGCAAATCGTCCGCGGGCTGGCCTATATTATTTCCGATGGTAAAGCGGTTGGCATTGAGGATGAACGTTTCTTCACCCTGGGTTATGCCAACTGGCTTGGTCTGCCGGCGCCTATCTGGCTGACGGTTGCCTGCCTGATCGTCTTTGGGCTGCTACTGAATAAAACCACCTTTGGCCGCAACACGCTGGCCATAGGGGGCAATGAAGAGGCGGCGCGCCTGGCAGGGGTGCCGGTTGTTCGTACCAAGATCATCATCTTCGTTCTTTCAGGTCTGGTATCGGCGGCGGCGGGGATTATCCTGGCTTCGCGCATGACCAGCGGGCAGCCTATGACCTCAATTGGTTATGAACTGATTGTGATCTCGGCCTGTGTCCTGGGCGGCGTCTCGCTAAAAGGCGGGATCGGTAAGATCTCTTATGTGGTGGCCGGGATCCTGATCCTGGGTACCGTGGAGAATGCGATGAACCTGCTGAACATCTCGCCATTCTCGCAATATGTGGTCCGTGGGGTAATATTGCTGGCAGCGGTTATCTTCGACCGTTACAAGCAAAAAGCGAAACGTTCGCATTAATTGCGCGCAACTTTTAAGTCTACTCCTAATGTCCCGCCGGCGCCCGCTGCGCTGGCGGTGACTATCAAAAATGGCGAGGCTGGTCACACTGTCTATACTTACATGGCTAACAATTAGTTAACAACCAGCATAACGCTGGCCATGATAAGGAGGAACACAGGGTGGCTGACCAGATATCTGTACCGCCTGAGCTAACCGGAAACCACGCTTTTTTTCTGGATCTTGACGGCACGCTTGCCGATATCAAACCTCATCCCGATCAGGTTGTTATCCCCGAAGACGTCCTTCAGATGTTGCGATTACTGGCACAGCAGCAACATGACGCTGTGGCATTGATTTCAGGGCGCTCACTCGCAGAGCTCGATGCACTTACCCGTCACTGGCGATTACCGCTTGCCGGCGTCCACGGGGCTGAACGCCGCGATATCAATGGAAAAAGACATGACGTATCACTACCGCCGGCGCTCAGCCGTGAAGTCGGCGAAGCATTAACGTCGGCGCTCCAGACGTTGCCTGGCAGTGAACTGGAAGATAAAGGCATCGCTTTTGCGCTGCACTATCGCCAGGCGCCACAACACCAGAGCGCCATCCTGGCATTGGCGCAGGAAATCGTACAGCGTTATCCGATTCTGGCCATTCAGCAAGGGAAGTGTGTCGTAGAGATCAAGCCACGTGGCATCAACAAAGGTGAAGCGATTGCCGCGTTTATGCGGGAAGCGCCTTTTGCGGGACGAACGCCGGTATTTATCGGCGATGACCTGACTGATGAGGCGGGTTTTACTATGGTTAATCAATTAGGCGGAATATCGATAAAAGTTGGACAAGGCGACACACAGGCGCGCTGGCGGCTGGCAAATGTTGCCGCCGTACATCAGTGGTTACGTCATGTCGTCGACAATACGCAATGCCTGGATGTATTCACTAACGGGAGGGATGACCATGGGTCGTTTAGTCGTAGTATCTAACCGTATTGCAACGCCGAATGATAAAAAGGCCAGCGCAGGCGGCCTGGCGGTGGGCATTTTAGGTGCGCTGAAGGCGAGCGGCGGCACGTGGTTTGGTTGGAGTGGGGAAATCGGCGATGATAACCAGCCGTTGAAGAAGGTGAGTAAGGGGGATATTTCCTGGGCCTCATTCAACCTGAGCGAAGAAGACCACGAACTCTACTACAATCAATTTTCCAATGCGGTGCTATGGCCCGCTTTTCACTATCGTCTCGACTTAGTCAATTTTCAGCGTCCGGCCTGGGATGGCTATTTACGCGTTAACGCTGCCGTGGCGCAAAAGCTGCTGCCGCTGCTAGCCGACGACGATATGATTTGGGTTCATGATTATCATCTGTTGCCATTTGCCAGCGAATTACGCAAAAACGGTGTGAAGAACCGCATCGGCTTTTTCCTGCATATTCCGTTCCCGACGCCTGAAATATTCAACGCCTTACCTCCACATGCGGAGCTTCTTGAACAGCTTTGTGATTATGATTTGCTCGGCTTTCAGACCGAAAATGACCGACAGGCATTTGTTGATTGCGTCGCCCAGCAAACCACCTTATGCGAAGTGGGGCATCAGCAATACCGCGCCTGGGGCAAGACGTTCCGTACTGCCGTCTATCCGATAAGCATTGAGCCTCAGGAGGTCGCGCGCAGCGCCAGCGGGCCGTTGCCGCCGAAGTTGGCTCAATTGAAAGCTGAACTAAAAGGAGTTAAGAATATTTTTTCCGTTGAGCGGCTGGATTACTCCAAGGGGTTGCCGGAGCGTTTTCAGGCTTACGAGGCGCTATTGGAAAACTACCCGCAGCATCGTGGGAAAATTCGCTATACCCAGATAGCGCCCACTTCGCGGGGTGATGTTCAGGCGTATCAGGATATCCGCCATCAGCTGGAAACGGCCGCCGGACGAATCAACGGCCACTATGGTCAACTGGGGTGGACGCCGCTGTATTATCTGAATCAGCATTTCGATCGCAAACTGCTCATGAAGGTATTTCGTTATTCCGACGTGGGGCTTGTCACGCCGCTGCGCGACGGCATGAACCTCGTAGCCAAGGAGTTTGTCGCCGCACAGGATCCCGCAAACCCAGGGGTGCTGGTGTTATCGCAGTTCGCTGGCGCGGCTAATGAACTGACTTCCGCGCTCATCGTCAACCCCTACGATCGCGATGAAGTGGCGGCGGCGCTGGATCGCGCACTTACGATGCCGCTTGCCGAGCGAATTATTCGCCATGGCAAAATGCTCAAGGCGATCGAGAGTAATGATATTGATAACTGGCAGGCGCAGTTTGTTGCCGATCTAAAGCGGGTAAAGTCGCATGAAGATAGCTGCCAGCAGCCAACCGTAGTTACTCCCTCCGCGTAGTCAAAACGGCTGATGCTTCGGCATCAGCTTATTCCAGGGAAACCAACAGCACATCAACGCCGCTGCTGCCGACGATATTCTTCGCTGAACAGGTCGCGCGGGAAAACAGGCTCTGGTTATGGTTGCCGCAGATCACCAGGTCGACGTGATGCTGACGACAAAAATCCTTCACGTGATGACAAAGCTCGCCGCTGGCGATAGTCATTTTGCTGATGGGATACTCCGCCTGGGCGGCGAGTTCATTAAGAAAGCTACGTGTCTCCTCCTGCATAATCTCACGCAAATTCTCCATCATCGGCGCGGCGAACTGATTATACATCTCCGGATCTGTCGACAGCGTGATCAGGCTGACCTGCGCATTGAACGGACGTGCTATAGACACCGCTTTATTGACCAACATGCGGCTTTCCGGCGTTGGGGCGACGGCGACTAACAGATGAGAGTAGGGCATCTAGCCTCCTTGAGATACGCAACGGGACCTTTCTACTTTCTTTACTCCTAATTCCATTTTTCCACAAGGGGTATTCGCGCGGTTGAAAACGCCTTTCTGCGAACGTGTGGTATCAGATTCTGGCAGCTGACTCGCAAAAATGATTCCCTCTTTTGCTTTAAAAGAAACGCTGTTTTATAAATCGGTGACGCATGTTGCCCGGCCCTTTGTTTTTTTGCCACTGAATGATTGGTACTGGCAAAAATGCAAAGGTAAGCCGGTTTTCATGATCTTACTGTAGCCATGTATCCGCAAAACTTCGGTATAGCCCGTGGTAAGACCGAAGTTATCTAATAAAAAAGAGACAGGATTTACGGCGATGAAAACACGAAAAATCGGTTTAGCTAATTATCTCGCCTATGGTTCCGGCGATTTTCTCGGCGCGGGAACCACCGCGCTAACCGCAGCATGGCTACTCTATTTTTACACCACCTTCTGCGGGCTATCGCCCATTGAGGCGACGCTCATTTTCGCCACCGCGCGCGTGCTCGACGCGGTCGTCAGCCCGCTGATGGGCTTCTTAACCGATAACTTTGGCTCTACCTGGCTGGGTAAGCGGTTCGGCAGACGCAAATTTTTTATTTTGCTCGGGATTCCCTGCGTTTTTAGCTACTCAATGATGTGGGTAGGCGATATGGGATTCTGGTACTACCTCGCAACTTATCTGCTGTTTGATATTGTCTATACCATGATTCTGGTGCCTTACGAGACGCTGGTGCCGGAGATGACCGATGATTTCAAACAGAAAACCAAATTTTCCGGCGCGCGTATTTCCATGGCGCAAATGTCGGCGATTTTAGCCTCGTTTTTACCGGGGATCCTGCTCACCCAACTGGGTAAAGATAACGCCAGCTCATTTTTTTACGCAAGCCTGGTCTTTTCGGTGCTGTGCGCGCTAATGCTGACCTTCGTCTGGTTTTTCACCTGGGAACGCCCGCGGGAAGCGTGGTCTGAAGCGGCGTTACGTGCGGAAGAAGAAAAGCGCAACTTAACCCTCGCGCAGAGTCTTAATCGCCTCTTTATTGAGCTCAGCTCTACGCTGCGCATTAAAATCTTCCGCCAGCATCTTGGTATGTATCTGGGCGGCTATATCGCGCAGGACGTGTTCAACGCCGTGTTTACCTATTACGTGGTCTTTGTGCTGATGCAGGACGCCTCTGTCGCCTCTAACTTACTCGGCACGATGGCTATCTTCCAGTTCATCGCGGTTATCGCCATGATCCCGCTCTGCATCCGCTTTGGCCCGGCGCCTTCATACCGCATGGTAGTGGTGTTGTTTGGTTTGAGCTCTCTCTCTTATGCCGTGCTCTATTACGCGGGGCTGAGCGACGTCTATTCATTATTACTGCTCATTTCCGCGATCGCGGGCCTGGGGCGCGGCGGCATTAATTACGTGCCGTGGAATACCTACACCTATATTGCCGACGTCGACGAAGTCATTACCGGCCAGCGTCGGGAGGGCATTTTCGCCGGTATTATGACGCTGACCCGCAAAGCATCCCAGGCGGGGGCGGTGATGCTGGTTGGTATCATCATGCAATTATCGGGCTTTGTTTCCGGGCAAAAAATTCAGCCGGAAGGCGTTAGTCACACCATTCTGTTGATCCTTAGCGTCGGTACTTTAGTGGTGCTGGCCTGCGGCTTCCTGGTCTCCCTGCGCTTTAAACTCAACTTACATACGCACAGTGTGCTCCGCGCCGAGACGCTGGTGATGCGTGATATCGGTTACGCACAGCCCGAGCAGGCGACGGCGGAAAACCGCGCGGTAGTTGAGATGCTGGCGGGAATGCCTTACGACTGCCTGTGGGGTAATAACAACATTGGCTACCTGAATCGCAATAAACCTGCCGCCCCGGCGCTGAATCAGGGCGGCACTTTGAATTCGACATATACCAGAGGTTAAGAACATGAAAGTTTGGCCGGTCAAACATAGCCCATTATTGCGTCAGCCTGAGCGCTTTATCGCTCGCAGTGAGCTTCAGGCATTGATCCGTAATGTGACGCAAAACCTGGTGAATATTAAGGATGACAACGGGCAGTTTTTACTTCGGCTGGACGATGGGCGAGTCATCGATACCAAAGGTTGGGCCGGTTGGGAGTGGACCCACGGCGTTGGGCTGTACGGCATCTACCAATATTATCAACAAACCGGCGATACCGCGATGCGCGATATCATTGACGGCTGGTTCGCCGATCGCTTCGCCGAAGGGGCAACCACCAAAAACGTTAATACCATGGCGCCATTTCTGACGCTGGCTTACCGCTATGAAGAGACCGGGCGCCAGGAGTATCTACCGTGGCTCGATAGCTGGGCCGAGTGGGCGATGCATGAGATGCCGCGCACCGAGCAGGGAGGCATGCAGCACATTACCCTGGCGGAAGAGAACCATCAGCAGATGTGGGATGACACGCTGATGATGACGGTGCTGCCGCTAGCCAAAATCGGTAAATTACTAAATCGTCCGCAGTATATTGAAGAAGCAACCTATCAGTTTTTGCTGCACGTACAGAACCTGATGGATAAAGAGACTGGCCTGTGGTTCCACGGCTGGAATTACGACGGTCGGCACAACTTTGCGCGTGCGCGCTGGGCGCGAGGTAACAGCTGGCTCACCATCGTGATCCCGGACTTCCTTGAGCTGGTGGATTTGCCAGAGGGCAGTGCGGTACGCCGCTATCTGCTACAGGTGCTGAATGCGCAAATTGCCGCGTTAGCGAAATGTCAGGATGAGAGCGGGCTTTGGCATACCCTGCTCGACGATCCGCATTCCTATCTTGAAGCGTCGGCGACGGCGGGCTTCGCTTACGGCATCCTGAAAGCGATACGAAAGCGTTATGTCGGGGCGGAGTACACCGAGGTTGCCGAAAAGGCGATACGCGGGATTGTGCGACATATTTCACCAGAGGGGGAACTGCTGCAAACCTCGTTTGGTACCGGAATGGGCTCCGATCTCGATTTTTACCGGCAAATTCCGCTCACCTCGATGCCGTACGGCCAGGCGATGGCGATTCTTTGTCTGACGGAGTATCTGCGCAAATATTTCTGATAGCGGCATTGATTCCCCGGCCGCGCTGTGCGGACCGGGGCGACGAATAAAACAAACCCGGCTTTCACCGGGTTTGTTTTTACATCCGCTCTACGGTCTCAATACCCAGAGTATCAAGACCCAGCTTCAGCGTCTTCGCCGTCAGCAGCGCCAGTTTCAGGCGGCTATTACGGGCCTCTTCGCTTTCGGCGCTGAGGATCGGGCAGTGTTCGTAGAAACCAGAGAACAGACCGGCCAGATCGTACAGGTAGGCGCACATTACGTGCGGAGTACCTTCACGGGCGACGACGGCCAGCGTTTCTTCGAACTGCAGCAGGCGGGCAGCCAACTGCGCTTCACGATCTTCACTAATAACTACCGGCGCGGCAGCCAGCGCGCTTTCGTCGATACCGGCTTTACGGAACACCGACAGCACACGGGTATAGGCATACTGCATGTAAGGCGCGGTATTACCTTCGAACGCCAGCATGTTGTCCCAGTCAAAAATGTAATCGGTAGTGCGGTTTTTCGACAGATCGGCATATTTCACCGCGCCGATACCCACCGCATTGGCCAGTTTTTCCAGCTCATCGGCCGGCATATCCGGATTCTTCTCGGCGACCAGACGGCGTGCGCGCTCCAGCGCTTCGTCCAGCAGATCGGCCAGTTTAACGGTACCGCCGGCGCGGGTTTTAAACGGTTTACCATCTTTACCGAGCATCATGCCGAACATGTGGTGTTCCAGCGGTACGGACTCCGGTACATAGCCGGCTTTACGGACAATAGTCCATGCCTGCATCAGGTGCTGATGCTGACGAGAGTCGATGTAGTAGAGCACGCGGTCGGCATGCAGCGTTTCATAACGGTATTTTGCGCAGGCGATATCGGTAGTGGTGTAGAGGTAGCCGCCATCCTTTTTCTGGATGATGACGCCCATCGGTTCGCCTTCTTTGTTTTTGTATTCATCAAGGAAGACCACGGTCGCGCCTTCGCTCTCGACGGCCATGCCTTTTGCTTTAAGATCGGCAACGATCCCCGGCAGCATCGGGTTGTACAGGCTTTCACCCATCACATCATCGCGGGTCAGGGTGACATTCAGGCGATCGTAGGTGATCTGGTTTTGCGACATGGTGATGTCGACCAGTTTGCGCCACATCTGCAGGAAGTACTCGTCGCCGCCCTGCAGCTTAACCACGTAGCTACGCGCGCGCTCGGCGAAGGCTTCGTCTTCGTCATAGTGCTTTTTCGCTTCGCGGTAGAAACCTTCGAGGTCGGCCAGCGCCATTTCGCCGGCGTTTTCCTGCTGCTGCTTTTCCAGATAAGCGATGAGCATCCCGAACTGGGTACCCCAGTCACCGACGTGGTTGGCGCGGATAACGCGATGGCCGAGGAATTCCAGAGTACGTACCGAGGCATCGCCGATGATGGTTGAACGCAGATGGCCGACGTGCATCTCTTTCGCCACGTTCGGCGCGGAGTAGTCAACAACGATAGTCTGCGGCTGTGGTTTCGCCACGCCCAGGCGCTCGGACTGCAGCGCGAGATTGACGTTGTCCGCCAGGAAGGCTGGATCGAGGAAAATATTGATAAAGCCCGGTCCGGCGATTTCGACTTTATTGGCAATGCCGTTCAGATCGAGATGAGACAGTACCTGCTCTGCAAGTTGTCGCGGCGCCATGCCCAGTTTTTTGGCCACCGCCATCACGCCATTGGCCTGATAGTCGCCGAACTGAACTTTTGCTGACTGGCGGACCTGAGGTTCGCAATCGGCAGGCGCGCCTGCCGCGATCAGGGCCTGGCTGACTTTTTCTGAGAGAAGAGCCTGAATATTCACCGGAATACCTTACTTTTAAGGCGCGAGAACCCCTGTGGGGCGGCGCCGGAACATGGACAAATTAAGGCGGGAGTATACTGCATTTGCGCCCCGTCGTCAGCACCACACGTAAGTTGCCGGGCAGCACGCTTAATCAATAACCATTCGTTGTTTCGGCGCGCGGATTGGCGGTTGGTCGGGGCGGTGAAACAGGATAAATTAGCCTTTTTAGCGATCACCGAGGCGCAAGATGGCGAACTGGCAGCAAATTGATGAACTGAATGATATTTCGGCGGATTTACCGCGTTTTAGCGATACGCTGCAAGCGCTGGCCGAACGGTTGGGATTGGAGCTTGCGCCGCTGGACGCCGACCATATTTCGCTGCGTTGTCATCAAAATACGACGGCGGAGCGCTGGCGGCAGGGGCTGGAGCGTTGCGGCACGTTACTATCGGAAAATATCATTAATGGCCGCCCCATTTGCTTATTTAAGCTTGCCGAACCCATTTGTGTCGCCCACTGGCGCTTTACGGTTGTGGAGTTGCCCTGGCCGGGTGAAAAACGTTACCCGCACGAAGGCTGGGAGCATATCGAAATCGTTCTGCCGGGCAAGCCGGAGACGCTGAATGCCCGCGCCCTGGCGCTACTTTCTGATGATGGACTCAGCCAGCCGGGGATTTTTGTGAAAACCAGTGCGCCGAAAGGGGAGCGTGAACGTTTGCCGAACCCGACGCTGGCGGTCACGGACGGCAAAGTGACCATTAAATTCCATCCCTGGTCGATCGAGCAAATCGTCGCCAGCGAGCGATCCGATACTTAACAGTGTGAAGCGGCGCGGCGTCTGTGAGGATAAATCGTGACATGCTGTGTTGCCCGTAATGAAAATGGAGAAGGGAACGATGTTGCTGGAAGTCTGCTGCTATAGCATGGAGTGCGCGCTGGAGGCGCAGCGTTGCGGCGCCGATCGCATTGAACTGTGCGCCGCGCCGCAGGAGGGCGGATTAACGCCGTCGCTGGGCGTGCTGCGTTCGGCGCGAGCGAGTATCTCGATTCCGGTTCATCCGATTATTCGCCCGCGCGGCGGCGATTTTTGTTACACCGAGGGCGAATTTGCCGCCATGCTGGATGATGTGGCGACGGTCAGAGATCTGGGTTTTGCGGGTCTGGTGATTGGCGTGCTCGATGCTGACGGCCAGGTGGATATCGCCCGCATGCAAAAAATTATGGCGGCGGCGGGGCCGCTGGCGGTGACCTTCCATCGGGCCTTTGATATGTGCGCCGACCCGCGTCAGGCCTGGCATTCGCTTGCTGAACTGGGCGTTGCTCGGATCCTCACTTCCGGTCAACGGCCAACGGCGGAACAAGGTCTTGCAAAAATTATGGAACTAATTGCCCTGGGTGATACTCCAATCATTATGGCCGGAGCGGGAGTGCGGGCTGCCAATCTGCAACAATTTCTGCAGGCAGGCCTCAAAGAGGTGCATAGTTCCGCGGGGCAGTGGTTGCCATCGCCGATGCGCTTTCGTAATCCGGGGTTATCGATGTCCACCGACGCAGATGCCGACGAATATTGCCGCTATGCCGTTAACGGCGAGGCGGTGGCGGAAATGAAACAGATTATTTCTGCCGCGCGGGGTTAACCCGCGAAGCTGACCGTTTTTTGCTGCACATCATGTCGCCCAATATGATGATTGCCCGTACCAGGCCCCTGCAATTTCAACAGGGGCCTTTTTTTATCCCGCGAGCGCCACCAGTGGTCGGCTGAGGTGAATTACGCCCTGGCCGCGGCCGCTTTTTTGGCCAGCGACTGCTGCGTTTCTGGTTTCGTGGCGACGATCACCGCACGCAGCGGCGCGGGGTAACCTTCCAGCGTTTTGCTGCTGTCACGCGGATCGAGGAAATCGGCGAGTGATTCCGTCGTCATCCATTCGGTGCGGCGCTGCTCTTCGCTGGTGGTCACACAGGTGTCAACAATGCGCACATCGATGAATCCGCACTTCTCCAGCCACTGTTTCAGCGCGGCGGCGGAAGGAATGAAATAAACGTTACGCATTTGCGCGTAGCGGTCACCGGGCACCAGCACCGTATTTTCATCGCCTTCAACGACCAGCGTCTCCAGTACCAGCTCGCCGCCGGGGGCTAGCTGATCTTTGAGCTGCCACAGATGATCCAGCGGGGAACGGCGGTGATAGAGCACGCCCATCGAAAAGA
This sequence comes from Klebsiella sp. CN_Kp091, assembly GCF_040065095.1. Lineage (NCBI taxonomy): Bacteria > Pseudomonadati > Pseudomonadota > Gammaproteobacteria > Enterobacterales > Enterobacteriaceae > Klebsiella > Klebsiella sp. CN_Kp091. The sequence goes on from NZ_JBEAIO010000006.1 coordinate 119,521, forward strand.
CGGTATCAAAAGCTTCCAGCGCCGGCAGTTGTTCGATGCCGAGCGGCAGCAGGTGCGCGCGCTGATCGTTGCCGATGAGTTTACGCACTGCTTCAAACTGGCATAAGAACAGCTGGGTTGGGTCGATACCGACCGCCAGATGCGCGCCGGCGCCGATCATTCGCCACATGTGATAACCACTGCCGCAGCCGACATCAAGGATAGTACGACCGGTGAGATCGGAAAGATGAGGCAGCACGCGTTCCCATTTCAGGTCGGAACGCCATTCGGTATCGATATTAATGCCATACAGCGAATAAGGGCCTTTACGCCACGGCATCAGGTTTCGCAGCAGATTTTCAATTCGCAGCTGGTGGCCTTCGCTGAGTGGCGTTTCGCTTTCCGCCGTGACGCTATGCAATAGATCAAGACGCCAGGGCGACAGTTCGGGCAGAAACTCAACGGCGCGTTCCCATTCACGAAACTTGCCGTGTAGCGCTTCGCGTTGCCAGGCCGCGACCTGAGCGGGCAAGGTTTCCAGCCAGTGGGAGAGCGGCCCTTTCGCGATCAACTGATAAAAATTACTGAAGTCGATCATGACCGATCCCCGGACTTTACCGCCACCAACGAACCAAAGTTAAAACACTGGAACCACAGTTCGGCATGTTCAAACCCGGCCTGGCGCAGACGCGCTTTGTGGGTTTCCACCGAATCCGTCAGCATGACGTTTTCCAGCATGCTGCGTTTCTGGCTGATTTCCAGTTCGCTATAGCCATTGGCGCGCTTGAAGTCATGGTGCATGTTGAACAGCAGTTCGCCGACGTTGGCGTCTTCGAAGCTAAATTTTTCGGAAAGCACCAGCGCGCCGCCAGGATTTAGCCCCTGATAGACTTTATTAAGGATCGCCTGACGTTCGCTTGGTTCGAGGAACTGAATAGTGAAGTTCAAGACGACCATCGAAGCATTTTCAATGGCGATATGGCGAATATCGCCCTCAATAACCTCAACCGGCGTCGGCGCTTTATAGGCATCAATATGACGACGGCAGCGTTCCACCATCGCCGGGGAGTTATCAATGGCGATAATTTTGCACCCCGGGTGCGCGATATTGCGACGCACGGAAAGCGTCGCGGCGCCAAGCGAGCAGCCGAGATCGTAAACCTGTGTATTTGGCTGAACAAAACGCTCAGCCAGCATGCCGATCATTGAAATAATATTGGAATAACCAGGAACGGAGCGCTGGATCATATCCGGGAAGACTTCGGCTACCCGTTCATCAAAGGTCCAGTCGCCGAGACTGGCAATCGGCGCGGAAAAAAGCGTATCGCGGTGAGACATAACGTTAAACCCGAAAAAACGAAAACGGCGTATTGTGCGCTAACGCAGGGAGAAAACCAACTCCCAGGGCATATACCACAGGTTAGCCAGCACCATCAGCAACAGCGAGCACCAGGTAGCGCTCATTCCGGAACGCCGCCAGCGGAACAGGCGATGATGGAAACCATAGGAGTGCATCAGGCGTCCGGCAATCAGCAAGATACCGCAAACGTGCACCATCCAGGTTAGCGCGCCGTTCATTTCCATGAACAGCAGCAAGATAAGCCCAATGGGGACGTATTCCACGGCATTGCCATGAACGCGAATGGCGACCTGTAGTTCGCTAAAACCACCGTCTCCATAGCCGACGCGATACTGCATGCGCAGACGTACCACGTCGAAGGAAAACTTGATTAACAATAACGCACCCAAAACCGCATACAGCGCGCTGACCATACCCAAAACTCCCTTTAATTATGTCAGGTGGCTCCGACTATCATAGCAGGATATCAGAAAAGCGAGGATTGCTGCGGAATTGACGGCGCGGCGCCGACGCCCGGCAGCACCGCGCGTAGATCTTCCCATAAGGTATCTACCAGTTCAGGCGCCTGGGCGATATCCGGGGTATGCAGAAACAGCCACGGCGTGGCCGACTGATGCCACTTTGGCAGCGTCTGTAGCCAGACGCGAAATAATTCGCGATTCTGCGCCATATCATCGCTGCCGATAAAACGCACCATCGGCTGCTCCGCGGTCATGACCGCGTGAACCGGCACTTTGGGTTTCTTTTTTTGCGCGTCAATCATCGCCGGGTTGCGCGCGACGGCGCTATGTACCGGGCGGCTATCGAGGATCACGCGGTTGGCGTTGCGCTGATGCAAGCCACGATTAAGCTGCTGTTCGGCATCGCCTTTGGCGAAAAACTCGGGATGGCGAACTTCAACGCCGTAAGTGAAGTTTTTCGGTAGCGTATCGAGAAAATTCCACAGGGCAGGGAGGTCGCGCGGGCCGAAGGTGGCGGGCAACTGCAACCAGTACTGGCCGATGCGCGATTCCAGCGGCGCCAGACGGGTAAAAAACTCGTGGCTTAAATCGTCGCAGTCGCGCAGCGCCGCCTGATGTGAAATCGTGGCCGGGAATTTAAAACAGAAGCGAAAAGCATCGTGAGTTTGTTGATACCAGCGATCGACAATCTCGGCCTTTGGTAAGGCATACAGGGTGGTATTACCCTCCACGCAGTTAAAATGGCGGGCATACTCTTCAAGGCTGGTGATGCCAAGGCGCACCCATTTAGGGTGCGACCATTGCGGAAGCCCGATATAAATCATAAGGCGGCGAGAATGTCCTCGGTGCTGCGCACGCGGGCGATGCGCGGGAAGATATGCGTCATACTGCCCTGGTGCTGCTCGGCGGAAGCGGCGCTGCACGCATCCTCGGCAATGACCAGATTAAAACCGAGTTCCCAGCCATTGCGGGCGGTGGATTCCACGCCGATATTGGTGGAGATACCGCAAAGAATAATGGTGTCGATACCGCGGCGGCGAAGTTGCAGTTCAAGATCGGTGCCGTAGAACGCGCCCCATTGGCGTTTCGTCACTTCAATATCGCTATCCTGTTTGCCAAGCGCTGGCGGATAGATCCACCAGTTTTCAGGCAACTTCGCGGCGCCAGCCTGGGCATCCACCGGCTGTTTTAACGCTTCAGCGAAATCGGCGGACCAGCCGACGCGAACCATGATGACGGGCGAATCCTGTTGACGACATTTTTCAGCCAGCTTTGCCGCGCGCGCCACCACCTCGTCGGCGCGGTGCGGGCCGCCGGCAAAGGGTAAAATGCCTTCTTGCAGGTCAATAACGACCAGCGCGGTTTTTTTCGCATTGAGTTCTAACATGGTATCCCCGTATCTTGTTCTGTTGTCAGGCCGCTACAATACCGTTGCTAATTCGGCTCAAGGGTAACAAATTTTGTTAATTTATGTGAGCACAAGCAATAAGCGCGCAGCAAAGCAGCGTACAAACTGCGTCGGGCTTATCGTCAGACAGAATTTCCAGTATAATAGCCGCCTTTTTTCATTCAGTAGTGACATTCAGCAAAGCTGCGACCTCGTCGCCTGCAAGGCAGGCAACATCCGCCTGCGGCTAAGTTAAGGGATATCTCATGCGTACAGAATATTGCGGACAGCTACGTCAGTCCCACGTGGGGCAGCAAGTGACCCTGTGTGGTTGGGTCAACCGTCGTCGTGATCTCGGTAGCCTTATCTTTATCGATATGCGCGACCGTGAAGGCATCGTGCAGGTGTTTTTCGATCCGGATCGTGCGGATGCATTAAAACTGGCTTCCGAACTGCGTAATGAGTTCTGCATCCAAATCACCGGTACCGTGCGTGCGCGTGAAGAGCGCAACGTTAACCGCGAGATGGCCACCGGCGAAATCGAAGTGCTGGCGTCTGACCTGACCATCATCAACCGCGCGGAAGCGCTGCCGCTGGACTCCAACCACGTCAACACCGAAGAAGCGCGCCTGAAATACCGCTACCTGGACCTGCGTCGTCCGGAAATGGCTCAGCGCCTGAAAACCCGCGCAAAAATCACCAGCTTCGTGCGCCGCTTCATGGACGATCACGGGTTCCTCGATATCGAAACCCCGATGCTGACCAAAGCTACGCCGGAAGGCGCGCGTGACTATCTGGTGCCGTCGCGCGTACACAAAGGTAAATTCTACGCGCTACCGCAGTCTCCGCAGCTGTTCAAACAGCTCCTGATGATGTCCGGTTTCGATCGTTACTATCAGATAGTCAAATGCTTCCGCGACGAAGACCTGCGTGCCGACCGTCAGCCTGAATTTACCCAGATTGATGTTGAAACCTCGTTCATGACCGCGCCGCAGGTGCGTGAAGTGATGGAAGATCTGGTACGCAAGCTGTGGCAGGACGTGAAGGGCGTAGACCTCGGTCAATTCCCGGTGATGACCTTTGCCGAAGCAGAGCGTCGTTACGGTTCCGATAAGCCGGACCTGCGTAACCCGATGGAGCTGGTAGACGTAGCCGATTTGGTGAAAGCGGTAGAATTCGCCGTCTTCTCCGGCCCGGCTAACGACGCCAAAGGCCGCGTTGCTGCCTTACGCGTGCCGGGCGGCGCGGCGCTGACCCGTAAACAGATTGATGAATACGGCAAATTCGTGCAGATCTACGGCGCGAAAGGGTTGGCCTATATTAAAGTGACCGAGCGTGCGAAGGGCCTTGAAGGCATCAATAGCCCGGTGGCGAAATTCCTCAACGCCGAAATCGTTGAAGCTATCCTTGAACGCACCGGCGCGCAGGACGGCGACATGATCTTCTTCGGCGCTGACAACAAGAAAGTGGTTGCCGATGCCCTCGGCGCGCTGCGTCTGAAGCTGGGCAAAGACCTGAATCTCACCGACGAGACCAAATGGGCGCCGCTGTGGGTTATCGACTTCCCGATGTTCGAAGACGACGGCGAAGGCGGCCTGACCGCGATGCACCACCCGTTCACCTCGCCGAAAGATATGACCGCCGCCGAGCTGAAAGCCGCGCCGGAAGACGCTGTGGCTAACGCCTACGACATGGTCATCAATGGCTACGAAGTCGGTGGTGGTTCGGTGCGTATCCACAGCGGTGAAATGCAGCAAACCGTGTTTGGTATTCTGGGCATTAACGAACAAGAACAGCGTGAAAAATTCGGCTTCCTGCTGGATGCGCTGAAATACGGTACGCCGCCGCACGCCGGCCTGGCGTTTGGCCTCGATCGCTTGACCATGCTGCTGACCGGTACCGATAACATCCGTGACGTTATCGCCTTCCCGAAAACGACGGCTGCCGCGTGCCTGATGACCGAAGCGCCGAGCTTCGCGAATCCTGCCGCGTTAGGCGAACTGGGGATTCAGGTTGTGGCGAAAGAGGCAAAAGAGTCTCCGGAGAACAACTAAGATGTCATTCAAGCTGCCCGTCTCCGTTCTGGTGGTGATTTACGCCGAAGATACGAAGCGGGTGCTGATGTTGCAGCGACGCGACGATCCCGCTTTCTGGCAGTCGGTTACCGGCAGCCTGGAAGAGGGGGAAACCGCGTTGCAGGCCGCCGCGCGCGAAGTAAAGGAAGAGGTCGCCATTGACGTTGCTCGCGAGCAACTGGCCTTAATTGACTGTCAGCGTACGGTGGAGTTCGAGATATTTTCTCACTTACGTCATCGCTATGCGCCGGGCGTCGAGCGCAATACGGAATTCTGGTTCCGTCTTGCGCTGCCCCATGAACGCCAGATTGTTTTCACTGAACATCTGGATTACCGCTGGGTTAGCGCGTCGGATGCCGCCGCGCTAACTAAATCGTGGAGCAACCGGCAGGCGATTGAAGAATTTGTAATTAACGCCGGGTAACTTCCCGCGGCGTTTGTCGCGGAAAGACGGCTTTTTTGGAGAGTTTTTTATGGCAGGTCATAGTAAATGGGCCAACACCAAACACCGCAAAGCGGCGCAAGATGCCAAGCGCGGTAAGATCTTTACTAAAATCATCCGCGAGCTGGTCACCGCTGCGCGTCTGGGCGGCGGCGATCCGGCATCCAACCCGCGTCTGCGCGCGGCGGTAGATAAAGCGCTGTCCAACAACATGACTCGCGACACCCTGAACCGCGCTATCGCGCGCGGCGTCGGCGGTGATGAAGACGCGAACATGGAAACCATCATTTATGAAGGTTACGGCCCGGGCGGCACTGCGGTAATGGTTGAATGTCTGAGCGATAACCGTAACCGTACCGTAGCCGAAGTGCGCCACGCCTTTACCAAAACTGGTGGTAACCTCGGAACCGACGGCTCCGTGGCCTATCTGTTCAGCAAAAAAGGCGTGATCTCCTTCGAGAAAGGCGACGAAGACACCATCATGGAAGCTGCGCTGGAAGCGGGTGCTGAAGACGTAGTTACCTATGACGACGGTGCCATTGACGTATACACCGCCTGGGAAGAGATGGGCGCGGTACGTGATGCGCTGGAAGCTGCAGGCCTGAAAGCTGACGCTGCTGAAGTCTCAATGATCCCGTCGACTAAAGCGGATATGGATGCGGAAACCGCGCCGAAGCTGCTGCGTCTTATTGATATGCTGGAAGACTGCGACGACGTGCAGGAAGTGTATCATAACGGCGAAATCTCCGATGAGGTTGCCGCAACGCTGTGATGCCGGTAGCCGGTATTGCGGGTGAGTTAATACTGGAGGCGCGTGATGGCCATTATTCTCGGCATTGACCCGGGGTCACGCGTGACCGGTTATGGCGTGATTCGCCAGGTCGGGCGGCAGTTGAGCTACCTTGGCAGCGGATGTATCCGCACCAAAGTAGACGATCTGCCGTCGCGGCTGAAGCTGATTTACGCCGGCGTCACCGAAATTATTACCCAGTTCCAGCCTGACTATTTCGCTATCGAGCAGGTCTTTATGGCGAAAAATGCCGATTCGGCGTTGAAACTTGGGCAGGCGCGCGGGGTGGCGATTGTCGCGGCGACGAACCAGGACCTGCCGGTCTTTGAGTACGCTGCCCGCCAGGTTAAGCAAACCGTCGTCGGCATCGGTAGCGCGGAAAAGAGCCAGGTACAGCATATGGTGCGTACTTTGCTGAAACTTCCGGCAAATCCGCAGGCGGATGCGGCGGATGCATTGGCCATCGCCATCACCCATTGCCACCTCAGTCAGAACCTGGCTCAGATTAGCGAGACCCGGCTCAATTTGGCGCGAGGGCGGTTACGATAATCACAAATCAGGCTGGATATTCATCCAGCCTTTTTTTATGATAACGCATTAGACTTTCGGCCCTTTATTCAGGAGCGCTACGTGATAGGCAGACTCAGAGGCATCATTCTCGAAAAGCAACCCCCGCTGGTATTACTGGAGACCGGGGGCGTAGGTTACGAAGTCCATATGCCGATGACCTGCTTCTATGAGCTACCGGAAGCCGGGCAGGAAGCCATCATCTTCACCCATTTTGTGGTGCGTGAAGACGCGCAGCTGCTGTACGGCTTTAACAACAAGCAGGAACGCACGCTGTTTAAAGAGCTTATCAAAACCAACGGCGTCGGGCCGAAGCTGGCGCTGGCTATCCTTTCCGGCATGTCGGCGCAGCAGTTCGTGAATGCCGTTGAGCGTGAAGAGGTCGCCTCGCTGGTGAAACTGCCTGGTATCGGCAAGAAAACCGCTGAGCGTTTAATTGTCGAAATGAAAGACCGCTTTAAAGGCCTGCATGGCGACCTGTTTACTCCGGCCGCCGATCTGGTGCTGACCACGCCTGCCGGCCCAACTGCCGACGACGCGGAGCAAGAAGCGGTTGCCGCGCTGGTGGCGCTGGGCTATAAACCACAAGAGGCCAGCCGGATGGTGAGCAAAATCGCCCGTCCGGACGCTAATAGTGAAACGCTAATCCGCGAAGCGCTGCGCGCGGCGTTGTGAGGTAAGGGATGATTGAAGCAGATCGGCTGGTATCAGGCGACAGCATTGGTTTCGAAGAGGCCGCTGACCGCGCTATCCGCCCTAAATTGCTCGCAGAGTACGTCGGCCAGCCGCAGGTGCGTTCGCAGATGGAGATCTTTATCCAGGCGGCGAAACTGCGCGGCGATGCGCTCGATCACCTGCTGATTTTTGGCCCGCCGGGTTTGGGGAAAACCACGCTTGCCAATATCGTCGCCAACGAAATGGGCGTGAATCTGCGCACCACCTCCGGCCCGGTGTTGGAAAAGGCCGGAGACCTGGCGGCAATGCTGACCAACCTTGAGCCGCATGATGTCCTGTTTATTGATGAGATCCACCGCCTTTCGCCAGTAGTGGAAGAGGTACTGTATCCGGCGATGGAAGATTACCAGCTGGATATCATGATTGGCGAAGGCCCGGCCGCACGCTCGATTAAAATCGATCTGCCGCCGTTTACCCTGATTGGCGCGACCACCCGCGCTGGTTCATTGACTTCGCCGCTGCGCGACCGCTTTGGTATCGTACAGCGCCTCGAGTTTTATCAGGTGCCGGACCTGCAGCACATTGTTGGCCGCAGCGCCCGTCATATGGGGCTGGAGATGAGCGAAGAAGGGGCGCTGGAAGTCGCCCGTCGCGCGCGCGGTACGCCGCGTATCGCCAACCGCCTGCTGCGCCGGGTGCGCGACTTCGCCGAAGTCCGTCACGATGGCACTATCTCCGCTGAGATCGCCGCTCAGGCGCTGGATATGCTCAACGTGGATGCCGAAGGGTTTGATTATATGGATCGCAAGCTGCTATTGGCGGTAATCGACAAATTCTTCGGTGGGCCGGTCGGCCTCGATAATCTCGCGGCGGCTATCGGCGAGGAGCGCGAAACCATTGAAGACGTGCTGGAGCCGTACTTAATTCAGCAGGGGTTCCTGCAGCGCACGCCGCGTGGCCGAATGGCGACGGTGCGCGCCTGGAATCACTTCGGTATTACCCCGCCGGAAATGCCCTGATGAAACCCGGTAGCTTTCCGCTACCGGGTAGCCTCTCAATCAACTCGCCGCTTTCTTCGTCATACTCAGAACAAACAGCGCTGCTGCGCACAGCACAACCGAAGGGCCTGCAGGGGTATCGTAGAACGCCGAGAAGGTTAATCCCCCGGTTACCGCCAGCATACCCACGCCAACGGCTACTGCGGCCATCTGTTCCGGCGTGCGGGCAAAGCGGCGGGCGGTAGCGGCCGGGATTATCAACAGCGAAGTGATGATCAGCGCGCCGACGAATTTCATTGCCACGCCGATAGTCAATGCCGTCACCAGCATCAGCAACAGTTTAACCCGCTGCAACTTCACGCCGTCAACAAACGCTAAATCAGGGCTGATAGTCATCGCCAGCAGGTTACGCCATTGCCAGAGCAATATCGCGACCACCACCACTACGCCTAATGCAATGGAGATTAAATCCTGTGGGGTTACGGCTAACAGATCGCCAAACAGATAGGCCATCAGGTCGACGCGAACGTTCGACATCAGGCTCACCACCACCAGACCGAGCGACAGCGCGCTGTGGGCCATAATACCCAGCAGGGTATCGACCGCCAGGTGAGGGCGTTTTTCCAGCCACACCAGGCCGCCCGCCAGCAGCAGCGTGACCACGATAACCGCATAAAACGGATTCACGTTGAGCAGCAGACCAAACGCCACCCCAAGCAGCGAAGCATGCGCCAGCGTATCGCCAAAGTAGGACATTCTCCGCCAGACCACGAACGAACCCAGGGGGCCTGCCGCGCAGGCGAGCATCATGCCGGCTAACCAGCCGGGTAACAGTAATTCAATCATTAGCGACCATTTCCCCGACGCAGTACAATCCGCCCCTGCAGGTCGTGGCGGTGATTATGTTGGTGACGATAAATGCCAAGCTGTTCCGCGCCGCGCGGGCCGAACATGGAGATAAATTCCGGATGCATCGAGACCACTTCCGGGGTTCCGGAGCAGCAAATATGCTGGTTCAGGCACAGCACTTCATCGGTTTTGGCCATGACGAGGTGCAGATCGTGGGAAACCATTAAGACCGCGCAGTTCAGCTCCTGACGCAGTTGGTTTATTAAATCATACAGCGCCACCTGCCCATTGACGTCGACGCCCTGGGTAGGTTCATCCAGCACCAGCAGTTGTGGTTGATTCAGCAGGGCGCGCGCCAGCAACACGCGCTGGGTTTCGCCGCCGGAGAGCTTTTGCATTGGCGCATCGATTAGATGCCCGGCCTGCACGCGCTGCAGCGCCGGCATAATATCCTGTTTGCGGGTACCGGGACGTAGGCGCATAAAGCGGCTGACAGTCAGCGGCATGGTCGCATCAAGATGCAGTTTTTGCGGCACATAGCCGATACGCAGATTTTTCTCGCGCTGGATAGCACCTTCTGTCGGCGTCACCAGGCCGAGCACCACGCGCACCAGCGTCGATTTCCCGGCGCCGTTTGGGCCAAGAAGCGTTAAAATTTTGCCTGGTTTTAGCGTTAGCGAAATGTCAGACAACACGCGCCGCTGGCCGTAGACGACCGCGACTTTTTCCAGCGTTACAAGATTCGTCATGTCAAATTAGGGGTTGCACTAGCGATTGAATGTTATAATATCACATCACTTTCGCTCATTACGATGATTAGTCGCATTATGTTACATAAAAATACGCTTCTTTGCGCTGGACTTAGCGCCGCTTTTTTGTTCGCTCATGCCCCGGTGGCTCATGCTGCCGTCGTCGCTTCCATGAAACCCCTTGGCTTTATCGCTTCCGCTATCGCCGATGGCGTAACGGATACCCAGGTTTTGCTACCTGACGGTGCTTCCGAGCATGATTATTCCCTGCGCCCATCTGATGTAAAACGCTTACAGAACGCAGACTTAGTGGTGTGGATTGGTCCAGAAATGGAAGCATTCATGGACAAGTCAACGCAAAGCATTGCGGAGCAGAAAAAGGTCACTATCGCGCAGTTGGATGGGGTGAAACCGTTGCTCATCAAAGGGACGGATGATGACGATGACGAACATGGTCACGAACATGCTAATGGCGAAAAAAGTGACGGCGATCACCATCACGGCATTTACAATATGCATCTGTGGCTCTCCCCAGAGATAGCGCGGCTCTCAGCGGTTGCAATCCACGATAAATTATTGGAACTTATGCCGCAGAGTCGAGCCAAACTTGACGCCAACCTGAAGGAATTTGAGGCAAAATTAGCCGCAACCGACAAACAGGTGAGTAACGAGCTGGCGCCGGTGAAAGGTAAGGGGTATTTCGTTTTTCATGACGCCTATGGCTACTACGAAAAACATTACGGTTTGACCTCATTGGGGCATTTTACCGTCAACCCTGAAATCCAGCCTGGTGCGCAGCGTTTACACGAAATAAGAACACAGTTGGTTGAGCAAAAAGCGACTTGCGTTTTTGCTGAGCCACAATTCAGGCCAGCGGTTATCGAAGCTGTTGCCAGGGGGACCTCCGTGCGCATGGGAACCCTGGATCCACTTGGAATCGGAATTAAACTGGGTAAAGACAGTTACCCACAGTTCCTGAGCCAGTTGGGGCATCAGTATTCAAGCTGCCTGAAAGGAGATTAACGAGGAAGTGAATACGTGCAACAGATAGCCCGCGCTGTCACTCAGGCATTCAACAACTTGCCGCGACCTCATCGCGTTATGCTGGGGTCGTTGAGCGTTCTAACATTAGCGGTCGCCGTCTGGCGGCCCTACATCTACCACCCGGAATCAGCCCCGATAGTCAGAACGATTGAGCTGGAAAAAAGCGAAATCCGCTCTTTGTTGCCGGAAGCTTCCGAACCCATCGATCAGGCGCCGCAGGAAGAAGAAGCTATCCCGCAGGACGAGCTCGACGATAAATCCGATAGCGACTCCGGCGGCCATGAATATGTGGTTTCCACGGGCGATACGCTGAGCAGTATTCTTAATCAGTACGGTATTGATATGGGCGACATCGCTCAACTCTCCTCTGCTGATAAAGAGCTGCGTAATCTTAAAATCGGACAACAGCTCTCCTGGACGCTAACCGCCGATGGCGATCTACAAAGCCTGACGTGGGAGATGTCGCGCCGCGAGACGCGTACCTATAATCGCGTCGCCAATGGCTTTAAAATGAGCAGCGAGCTGCAGAAAGGGGATTGGGTCAACAACGTCCTGAAAGGCACCGTTGGCGCCAGCTTCGTCTCCAGCGCTCGTGATGCTGGCCTCACCAGTACGGAAATCAGCGCGGTCATCAAAGCGATGCAGTGGCAGATGGACTTCCGTAAGCTGAAAAAAGGCGATGAATTCTCGGTTCTGATGTCGCGTGAAATGCTGGATGGCAAGCGCGAGCAGAGCCAGCTGTTAGGTGTGCGTTTACGTTCCGATGGCAAAGACTATTACGCGATCCGTGCCGAAGATGGCAAATTCTACGATCGCAACGGTACGGGTCTGGCGAAGGGCTTCCTGCGCTTCCCGACCTCGCGTCAGTTCCGCGTGTCGTCCAACTTCAACCCGCGTCGCCTGAATCCGGTGACCGGTCGCGTTGCGCCACATCGCGGCGTTGACTTCGCTATGCCGCAGGGCACGCCGGTGCTTTCCGTCGGCGATGGTGAAGTGGTGGTGGCGAAACGCAGCGGCGCGGCAGGCTACTATGTTGCCGTGCGTCATGGCCGCACCTATACCACCCGTTATATGCACCTGCGTAAGCTGCTGGTGAAACCGGGGCAGAAAGTGAAACGCGGCGACCGTATCGCGCTGTCGGGCAATACCGGGCGTTCTACTGGCCCGCACCTGCACTATGAAGTCTGGATCAACCAGCAGGCGGTTAACCCGCTGACGGCAAAACTGCCGCGTACCGAAGGTTTAACCGGTTCCGACCGTACCGATTACCTGGCGCAGGCCAAAGAGGTTATCCCGCAGCTGCGCTTTGATTAGTCTGAATAATCTCTCCAGAAAGCCGGCGCCCGCTATGCGCCGGCTTTTTCTTTTGTGCGATGAGTAACGTATCGCTAAACTAAGCCATTATCTTTATTGATTGAGCAGACCTTCTGCGGACCGGGCATGGAAACGAAAAAAAATAACATTGAATTTATCCCCAAATTTGAGAAATCTTTTTTACTGCCGCGCTACTGGGGCGCGTGGCTGGGCGTTTTCGCCTTCGCCGGAATCGCGCTGACGCCTCCCTCTTTCCGCGACCCCATTCTCGGCAAACTGGGGCGTTTTGTAGGCCGTCTGGCAAAAAGCTCCCGCCGTCGGGCGCAGATTAACCTGCTGTACTGCTTCCCGGAAAAAAGCGAACAAGAGCGTGAAGCTATCATTGATGCGATGTATATGTCGGCTCCGCAGGCAATGGTGATGATGGCCGAACTCGGCATGCGCGATCCGCAGCGCGTGATGTCCCGCGTTGACTGGCAGGGGAAAGAGATCATTGACGAGATGCGCCGTAATAATGAAAAGGTCATCTTTTTAGTGCCGCACGCCTGGGGCGTGGATATTCCGGCGATGCTGATGGCTTCAGGCGGGCAAAAAATGGCGGCGATGTTCCATAACCAGGGAAATCCGGTCTTTGATTACGTCTGGAACACCGTACGCCGTCGTTTTGGCGGGCGCATGCACGCGCGTAACGATGGTATCAAGCCGTTTATTCAATCGGTGCGCCAGGGCTACTGGGGCTATTATCTGCCCGACCAGGATCATGGCGCTGAGCATAGCGAATTTGTCGATTTCTTTGCGACTTACAAAGCGACGCTCCCGGCGATTGGCCGTCTGATGAAAGTCTGCCGTGCGCGCGTAGTGCCGCTGTTCCCGGTGTATGACGGTAAAACGCATCGTCTGACGGTACTGGTACGCCCGCCGATGGACGATCTGCTGGAAGCCGATGACACGACGATTGCGCGTCGTATGAACGAAGAGGTTGAGATTTTCGTCAGGCCGCACACCGAACAGTATACCTGGATCCTGAAACTGCTGAAGACGCGTAAGCCGGGCGAAACTGAGCCTTATAAGCGCAAAGAACTGTTTCCGAAGAAGTAAGCTGTATGCTGCGCTGAGCAGGGCTATGGCGCCTGCATTTACCAGAATAACAAGCATAAAAAAGCCTCCGTAAGGAGGCTTTCCCATCACTGAAGGCGATTACTCGACGGTCAGAATACGGGTGGTGTTGGTGCTGCCAATGGTGCTCATCACGTCGCCCTGGGTGACGACCACCAGGTCGCCGGAGACCAGATAGCCTTTATCACGCAGCAGGTTAACCGCATCGTGCGCGGCGGCAACGCCGTCGTTATGGCTATCGAAATGCACCGGCGTCACGCCACGATAGAGCGCCGTCAGGTTCAGGGTGCGCTCGTGACGGGAGAGGGCGAAAATCGGCAGGCCGGAACTGATACGCGAAGTCATCAGCGCGGTGCGGCCGGACTCGGTCATGGTGATAATCGCGGTAATGCCTTTCAGGTGGTTGGCCGCATACATCGCCGACATGGCAATCGCTTCTTCGACATTGTCGAACTGGACGTCAAGACGGTGTTTGGAAACGTTGAGACTTGGGATCTTCTCTGCGCCCAGGCACACGCGCGCCATCGCGGCGACGGTTTCTGACGGATACTGGCCGGCAGCGGTTTCTGCGGACAGCATTACGGCATCGGTACCGTCCAGCACGGCGTTCGCCACGTCCATGACTTCCGCACGGGTCGGCATTGGATTGGTGATCATCGATTCCATCATCTGCGTGGCGGTGATGACCGAGCGGTTAAGCTGGCGAGCGCGGCGAATCAGCGCCTTCTGGATACCCACCAGTTCCGGATCGCCGATTTCCACACCGAGATCGCCGCGAGCCACCATCACCACGTCGGAGGCGAGAATAACGTCGTCCATGGCATCCTGATCGCAGACCGCTTCCGCACGTTCGACTTTGGCGACGATTTTCGCATCGCAGCCAGCGTCACGGGCCAGACGGCGAGCGTAGTTCAGGTCTTCGCCGCAACGCGGGAAGGAGACCGCCAGGTAATCAACGCCAATTTTTGCGGCGGTAACGATGTCGGCTTTGTCTTTATCGGTTAATGCTTCTGCAGACAGCCCGCCGCCGAGTTTGTTGATACCTTTATTGTTAGATAGCGGGCCACCAACGGTAACTTCGGTGAAAACTTTCATCCCCTGTACTTCCAGGACCTTCAGCTGCACGCGACCATCGTCGAGCAGCAGGATATCGCCTGGCACGACGTCCGCCGGCAGGCCTTTATAGTCGATGCCGACTTTTTCTTTATCGCCTTCACCTTTACCCAGGTTGGCGTCGAGCAGGAATTTGTCGCCAATGTTAAGGAAAATTTTGCCTTCTTTGAAGGTAGAGACGCGGATTTTCGGCCCCTGCAGGTCGCCGAGAATCGCTACGTGACGGCCCAGTTTTGCTGCAATTTCACGGACCTTGTCTGCGCGGAGCTGGTGATCTTCCGGGGTACCGTGAGAGAAGTTCATGCGTACGACGTTAGCGCCCGCGGCGATAACCTTTTCGAGGTTGTTATCGCGGTCAGTTGCCGGACCTAAGGTCGTTACGATTTTGGTTCTGCGAAGCCTTCTGGACATGTAATACTCCGTTGACTAAAACAACTTTGGTGTTGCGTGAACATGGATTCGGTAGCGCCAAATCCGCTAACGGGCGGAACTGCTACGCTGCCGAGACATAATTGGTCTCTGACTTATAATGACTATTATTGTTTATCACTACTCATGAGTAGTTCTTTATCAAAGCGCGATTCCTTCAGCGCTTCCTTGACCCTCTTCAAGTTATCTCTGAATTTTGCTCCGCGGCGCAGGGTGAAGCCGGTCGCCAGCACATCAATTACCGTGAGCTGGGCCAGACGCGACACCATTGGCATATAAATATCGGTGTCTTCCGGGACGTCCAGAGTAATGGCCAGCGTCGACTCCCGCGCCAGCGGGGTGCCGGCTGAAGTAATGGCAATGACCATGGCATCGTTTTCACGCGCCAGCTGCGCCAGTTCAACCAGGCTTTTGGTGCGCCCGGTGTGTGAAATGATGACCACCACGTCATCATCGTTACAATTCATACAGCTCATGCGCTGCAGGACAATATCGTCGGAGTAGATGACCGGGACGTTAAAACGGAAAAATTTATTCATCGCGTCATGCGCGACGGCGGCTGAAGACCCCAGGCCGAAGAAGGAAATTTTCTTCGCCTGGGTAAGCAGATCCACTGCCCGGTTGACCGCCGACATATCCAGCGCGTGATGCACCTGATCGAGGCTGGCCATTGCTGATTCGAAAATTTTCGCCGTATAGGATTCGACGCTGTCGTCTTCATCGACATTACGGTTAACATAGAGGGTACCGTGTGCCAGACTTTGTGCCAGATGCAGTTTAAAATCGGGGAAGCCCCGGGTTTCCAGGCTGCGACAAAATCGGTTTACGGTCGGCTCGCTGACGCCGGCTTCCAGCGCCAGGGCCGCAATGCTTGAGTGAATGGCCTGCGCCGGGGTGGCAAGAATGACTTCCGCCACTTTGCGTTCAGATTTGCTAAGGTTTTCCAGTCGGGACTGGATTTTTTCCAGCATGTTCATTGTTTACAGGCGCTCATCAATGGAAACGATTTCATTAATGGGTGAAATCATCAGGCGTTTTAGCAAGAATATACCCCTCCGCAATCAGAAGCGGTGAGGAATGACGAGAAAAAATGTCGTTTTTTTTCATTACATGATCAGAGTCGTATTTTACTAACTGAAAACCAGACGAAACAACGAACATTCTTAGCCTGATGCCCAATTTGTCGGCGAACGCTTTTCCTCTATGTGCGGTAACGTCGGGAAAGCACCGCCAAGGGTTTCAGGAAATTCGTAAACACAGTACAGTGCAGCGTAAGAAAATTACAAATTTAGCCTGGCATAAGCACCAGACTATCAACTGAGGAGAATGACATGGCGGTAACGCAAACGGCCCAGGCATGCGATCTGGTCATTTTCGGCGCGAAAGGTGACCTCGCGCGCCGTAAACTGTTGCCTTCCCTGTATCAGCTTGAAAAGGCTGGCCAGATTAACCCTGAAACCCGCATCATCGGCGTAGGTCGCGCCGATTGGGATAAAGACGCTTACACTAAAGTCGTGCGTGAAGCGTTAGAAACCTTCATGAAAGAGAAAATCGACGAAGGTCTATGGGATACCCTGAGCGGTCGTCTGGACTTCTGTAACCTTGATGTCAACGATACCAGCGGTTTTACGCGTCTGGGCGAAATGCTGGATCAGGAAAACCGCGTCACCATTAACTACTTCGCGATGCCGCCCAGCACATTCGGCGCTATCTGCAAAGGTCTGGGCGAAGCGAAGCTGAATGCCAAGCCCGCGCGGGTGGTGATGGAAAAACCGCTCGGAACCTCGCTGGAAACCTCGCGTGAAATCAATGACCAGGTGGGTGAGTATTTCGAAGAGTGCCAGGTTTACCGTATCGACCATTACCTGGGCAAAGAGACGGTACTGAACCTGTTGGCGCTGCGCTTTGCTAACTCCTTGTTCGTCAATAACTGGGACTGCCGCACCATTGACCACGTTGAAATCACCGTGGCGGAAGAAGTGGGTATTGAAGGCCGCTGGGGTTATTTCGATCAAGCCGGGCAGATGCGCGACATGATCCAGAACCATCTGCTGCAGATCCTGTGCATGATCGCCATGTCGCCGCCGTCCGATCTGACTGCCGACAGCATCCGCGATGAAAAAGTGAAAGTGCTGAAATCGCTGCGCCGTATCGATCGCTCGAACGTGCGTGAGAAAACCGTCCGCGGTCAGTACACCGCCGGGTTTGCGCAAGGCAAAAAAGTACCGGGCTATCTGGAAGAAGAGGGCGCTAACAAATCCAGTAATACGGAGACCTTTGTGGCCATCCGCGTGGATATCGATAACTGGCGCTGGGCTGGGGTTCCGTTTTACCTGCGTACCGGTAAACGCCTGCCGACGAAATGCTCCGAAGTGGTGGTTTACTTCAAAACTCCGGAACTGAACCTGTTCAAAGAGACCTGGCAGGAGCTGCCGCAGAACAAATTGACCATTCGTCTGCAGCCGGATGAAGGTGTTGATATTCAGGTGCTTAACAAAGTTCCAGGCCTCGATCACAAGCATAATCTGCAGATCACCAAGCTGGATCTGAGCTACTCCGAAACCTTCAATCAAACTCACCTGGCGGATGCCTACGAACGCCTGCTGTTGGAAACCATGCGCGGTATCCAGGCGCTGTTCGTGCGTCGCGATGAAGTAGAAGAAGCGTGGAAGTGGGTAGACTCCATAACCGGCGCATGGGCGGCCGACGGCGACGCGCCGAAGCCTTATCAGGCAGGGACCTGGGGCCCGGTGGCGTCGGTGGCGATGATCACCCGCGATGGCCGTTCCTGGAACGAATTCGAGTAAGTGTATCGTTAATCCGGGAGAGTTATTTTACCGGTAACATGATCTGGCGCAGTCTGGCGCATAATTTTTAATCTTTTAAGCCCCGGGAGGATTCACCCCCGGGGCTTTTTTTATTACACTGCTCGTAGACATTTTGCCCCTGAGCCCCAGTGGTGGTGCCATTTACACCATTCTTCGACGTCATCGCGCGGTGGCCGGACAGATAAATTTTGAGGAGCCTCTATGAATTCGACAATGTTACGGGTAACAAATCGCATTATCGAACGGTCGCGCGAAACCCGCTCAGCCTACCTCGCACGGATTAATCAAGCCAAAAGCGATACCGTCCATCGTTCACAGTTGGCCTGCGGCAACCTGGCGCACGGTTTTGCCGCCTGTCAGTCAGAAGATAAAGCGTCGCTGAAGAGCATGTTGCGCAACAACATCGCTATTATCACCTCCTATAACGATATGTTGTCCGCTCACCAGCCTTATGAACATTATCCGGATATCATCCGTAAAGCCTTGCACTCCGCCAATGCGGTAGGGCAAGTGGCTGGTGGCGTGCCGGCAATGTGTGACGGCGTGACGCAGGGCCAGGATGGCATGGAGCTGTCGCTGCTGAGCCGCGAAGTGATTGCCATGTCTGCCGCCATCGGCCTGTCGCACAATATGTTCGATGGCGCGTTGTATCTTGGCGTATGCGATAAAATTGTTCCCGGACTGACCATGGCGGCGCTCTCCTTCGGCCATCTGCCGTCGGTGTTTATTCCGTCTGGTCCGATGGCCAGCGGCCTGCCGAACAAAGAAAAAGTGCGCATTCGTCAGCTGTACGCCGAAGGTAAAGTTGACCGTATGGCGCTGCTTGAATCCGAAGCCGCCTCTTATCATGCCCCGGGCACCTGTACCTTCTACGGTACCGCCAACACCAACCAGATGGTGGTTGAGTTTATGGGCATGCAGCTGCCAGGTTCCTCGTTTGTTCATCCGGACGCCCCGTTGCGCGAAGCGCTGACCAGCGCCGCAGCTCGTCAGGTGACGCGCATGACCGGCAACGGCAATGAGTGGATGCCGCTGGGTAAAATGATTGACGAAAAAGTGGTGGTCAACGGTATCGTTGCGCTGCTGGCGACCGGCGGCTCCACCAACCACACGATGCATCTGGTGGCAATGGCGCGCGCGGCGGGCATTATCATTAACTGGGATGATTTCTCCGATCTTTCCGATGTGGTGCCGCTGCTGGCGCGTCTGTATCCAAACGGTCCGGCGGACATTAACCACTTCCAGGCGGCAGGCGGCGTGCCGGTACTGGTTCGCGAGCTGCTGAAAGGCGGATTGCTGCACGAAGATGTCAACACGGTTGCCGGCTTCGGGCTGTCGCGTTACACCATGGAACCATGGCTGAATAACGGCGAACTGGACTGGCGTGAAGGGGCGACCGCGCCGCTTGACGATCAGGTCATCGCTACCTTCGAGAAACCGTTCTCCCGCCATGGCGGTACCAAAGTGCTGAGCGGTAACCTCGGTCGTGCGGTAATGAAAACCTCCGCAGTGCCGGTTGAGAACCAGATTATCGAAGCGCCAGCGGTCGTCTTTGAGAGCCAGCACGACGTGCTACCCGCGTTTGAAGCGGGGCTGCTGGATAAAGATTGCGTAGTCGTCGTACGCCATCAGGGGCCGAAAGCGAACGGCATGCCAGAATTACATAAACTTATGCCTCCACTTGGTGTATTATTGGACCGCCGTTTCAAAATTGCGCTGGTCACCGATGGCCGACTTTCCGGCGCATCAGGCAAGGTACCGTCAGCCATCCATGTAACTCCTGAAGCCTACGATGGCGGGCTGCTGGCGAAAGTGCGCGATGGCGACATCATTCGCGTTAACGGGCAGACCGGCGAGTTGACCCTGCTGGTCGATGAAGCCGAATTGGCCGCCCGCCAGCCGCATATTCCTGACCTGAGCAGCTCGCGGGTCGGTACCGGCCGCGAGATGTTCGGCGCGCTGCGCGAGAAGCTCTCCGGAGCCGAGCAGGGCGCAACCTGCATTACTTTTTAAGACGATTCGATTTGTAGATCTGGCGAGAGAAAACTCTGATGAAAAACTGGAAAACAACTGCAGAAGCAATCCTGACTAACGGCCCGGTCGTACCGGTTATCGTGGTGAAAAAGCTGGAACACGCGGTGCCGATGGCGAAAGCGCTGGTTGCAGGCGGTGTACGCGTTCTGGAAGTCACGCTGCGCACCGAGTGCGCGCTGGAAGCTATCCGCGCTATCGCCAAAGAAGTGCCGGAGGCGATTGTCGGCGCCGGCACCGTGACCAACGTTGAGCAACTGAAAGCCGTTACTGAAGCAGGCGCGCAGTTCGCTATTAGCCCGGGCCTGACCGAATCCCTGCTGAAAGCGGCGACCGGCGAAGGCACTATCCCGCTGATCCCGGGTATTAGCACCGTATCCGAGCTGATGCTGGGCATGCAGTATGGCCTGAAAGAGTTCAAATTCTTCCCGGCGGAAGCGAACGGCGGCGTGAAAGCGCTGCAGGCGATTGCGGGTCCATTCGGCCACATTCGTTTTTGCCCGACCGGCGGCATCTCTCCGGCGAATTACCGCGACTATCTGGCGCTTAACAGCGTGCTGTGCATCGGCGGCTCCTGGCTGGTTCCAGCCGACGCGCTGGAAAATGGCGACTACGATCGCATCACCAAACTGGCCCGCGAAGCGGTAGAAGGCGCGAAATAATTTCTGCGCCTTAAATGACAGAAGCCCGGCGCGCGTGAGCGACCGGGCTTTTTTTATCCCTTCACGACAACCGCGGCGGCGGCGGTTTTGGCGCGGCTGATGGCTTCATCGACGTTATCAGCAACCGCCAGCGTAACGCCCAGGCGACGCGCGCCGGCGATTTCCGGTTTACCGAACAGGCGCAACTGCAGACCCGCGCCGACGGCGGCCTGCAGATTGCTAAAGGTCACGTTCTCACTGGTTAGCTGCGGCAAAATCACCGCCGATGCCGCCGGGCCATACTGGCGGATGGCGCCGATCGGCAGGCCAAGGAAGGCGCGAACGTGCAGGGCGAATTCCGATAGATCCTGCGAGATCAGAGTGACCATACCGGTATCGTGTGGGCGAGGGGAGACTTCGCTGAAGATCACCTCATCGCCGCAAACGAACAATTCAACGCCGAAGAGCCCATATCCACCCAGCGCCAGCACCACTTTGCGGGCGATCTCCTGCGCGCGTTGCAGCGCGAGATCGCTCATCTGTTGGGGCTGCCAGGATTCACGGTAGTCGCCATCTTCCTGACGATGGCCTACCGGGGCGCAAAAGTGGACGCTGTCGACGGCGCTGACGGTGAGCAGCGTAATTTCAAAATCAAAATTTACCACTCCTTCGACGATGACGCGTCCGGCGCCTGCGCGCCCGCCCTGTTGAGCGTATTGCCAGGCGGCGCTGAGCTGCTCAGCCGAGCGGATAAAGCTTTGGCCTTTACCCGAGGAGCTCATCACCGGCTTAACGATACAAGGCAGACCAATTTCGGCGACGGCAGCGCGGAAGCCTTCTTCACTGTCGGCAAAACGATAGGCAGAGGTGGGGATCAGCAGTTCTTCTGCCGCCAGCCGGCGAATGCCTTCACGATTCATGGTGAGTTTCGCGGCTCTCGCCGTCGGCACCACTGTTTGCCCGGCTTGTTCCAGTTCAACCAGAGTGTCGGTAGCAATGGCTTCGATCTCCGGCACGATATAATCCGGTTTTTCTAAGGCGATCAGTTCACGCAGCGCGTCGCCGTGCAGCATGTTGATGACGTGAGAACGATGGGCCACCTGCATCGCCGGCGCATCGGGATAGCGGTCGACGGCGATGGTTTCAATACCCAACCGCTGGCATTCAATGGCGACTTCTTTTCCGAGCTCGCCGGAACCTAACAACATTACCTTCGTGGCCGCGGGGCGCAGCGCGGTACCTAATAAAGTCATAACCTACTCTCAGCGTAAACAGAACATGGCGCGCATTATAAACGAAAACGTTTGCGTCTGTCTTTATACGCGTAAGTTGAGAACGGCGGCGAAATTTGATATACTGTATATAAATACAGTATAAAGAGGCTGCACAATGGCGGTTGAAATCAAATACGTCGTGATCCGTGAAGGTGAGGAAAAAATGTCTTTTGCCAGCAAAAAAGAGGCCGATGCTTACGACAAAATGCTCGATTTGGCAGAGGTGCTCAATGACTGGCTGGTCGCGTGCCCGCTGGAATTAGATGAAGCTCAGCGTGACAATATGTCGATGTGGCTGGCCGAGCGCAAAGACGCCTTACACCACATTCTGAAGTCAGGGAAATTGCCGGAAGCAGAAGATCATGCTGAGGCGGCGGCAGAAATGCCGGAGTCGGCAATTGCCGAGGCTGAGTCCTCTTCCGCCGAAGAAGGCGCCGCAAAAAAACCGCGGAAAGTGAAAGCTGCCTGATAACCGGGCGCAACGGAAATTTTCGCATCTTTAGCCAGCCATAACATTTCCTGACGTCTCGTCGTTTAGGCTGATGGCATCGCATCTCGCGCTATGAGGAATGTTATGGCTAACTGGCTTAATCAACTTCAGTCCCTGCTGGGCCAGCAGGGTAACCCCGTCTCCGCTGAAAAGTCGTCATCCGCTAAAAACCTGCTGCCCGGCGCATTGGGCGGTCTTGCGGGCTTATTGGTCGCCAGCAAGTCATCGCGCAAGCTGCTGGCGAAATATGGCACCGGCGCGCTGCTGGTTGGCGGCGGCGCGGTGGCAGGCAGCGTGCTGTGGAATAAGTATCAGCAAAAAATGCGCGGCCAGCAGGCGGATATCGTGACACAGACATCAACAGCGCCTGCCCAGGAACCGGTTGCGCTTGATGCGCGCAGCGAGCGGCTGATTACCGCGCTAGTCTTTGCCGCCAAAAGCGACGGTCATATTGACGAGCGTGAACGTCAGCATATAGAAGAGCAGTTGCGCGCGGCGAACATCGACGTGCAAGGCCGGGTGTTGATCGACAGGGTTTTAACCCAGCCGCTCGACCCGCAGCGGCTGGCGCAAAGCGTGCGCGATGGGCAAGAAGCGCTGGAAATCTACTACCTCAGCTGCGCGGTAATTGATATTGACCATTTTATGGAGCGCAGCTATCTGGATGCGCTCGGCGATGCGCTCAAGCTGCCTGAGGACGTTCGTCAGGAGATAGAACGCGATGTTCAGGCGCAAAAGCAGGCGCTTGATTCTTAAAAGAGAGCGTTTCGCTTGCATCGCTGGCCACTTTTGCCACCCTTATAGACACGACATCGTTCAGGGCGCTCGGCGCCCTGAGTGATTTTGTGATTCCATAATAAGACGCAGAAGAATAACGCATGCTACCGAAAGCCAAACGGATCCCCCACGCCATGACGCTACATGGCGACACTCGCATCGATAACTACTACTGGCTACGCGATGACGAACGCGCGCGCCCGGAAGTGCTGGAGTATCTCCATCAGGAAAATGACTACGGCAAAAAGGTGATGGATTCACAAAGCAGCCTGCAGGAGCGGGTGCTGAAGGAAATCATCGATCGCATTCCGCAGCGGGAGGTCTCCGCACCTTATAGCAAAAATGGCTACCGCTATCGTCAGGTCTATGAACCCGGCTGTGAATACGCGATTTACCAACGTCAGTCAGTGCTCAAAGAAGAGTGGGATGAATGGGAGATTTTGCTCGACGCCAACCAGCGGGCGGCGAAAAGCGAATTCTACACTCTCGGCGGATTAGGCGTCGCGCCGAACAACCAGCTGATGGCGGTGGCGGAAGATTACCTTTCACGGCGTCAGTACGGCTTACGTTTTAAGGATCTGAACAGCGGCGAATGGTCGGCTGAAATCCTGGAAAACGTCACGCCAGGATTCGCCTGGAGCAACGACTCGCGCTTCTTGTGGTATGTGCGCAAACATCCGACGACGCTGCTGCCTTATCAGGTCTGGCGACATGCCGTTGGCACCACCGCAGATAACGATGTCCTGGTCTACGAAGAGAAAGACGACACGTTTTACGTCAGCGTGCATAAGACTACCTCCCAGCAGTTTGTGGTGATTTATCTTGCCAGCGCCACCACCAGCGAAGTGTTATTACTTAACCCGGAGCTTCCCGATGCGGAGCCGGTGTGTTTTTTGCCACGACGTAAGGATCATGAATATAGCCTCGATCATTATCAGCACGCGTTTTATCTGCGTTCTAATCGCGAGGGTAAAAACTTCGGGCTTTACCGCACCGTGCTCCGCGACGAAGACCAGTGGCAGACGCTGATCCCGGCGCGTCCCGATGTGATGCTCGAAGGTTTTACTCTATTCACCGACTGGCTGGTGGTCGAGGAGCGTCAGCGGGGCTTGACCAGCCTGCGGCAGATCAACCGTAAAACGCGGGAAGTGGTTGGCATTGCCTTTGACGATCCAGCTTACGTCACCTGGCTTGCCTATAATCCCGAACCGGAAACGTCAAGGCTGCGCTACGGTTATTCATCGATGACCACCCCGGATACGCTATTTGAGCTGGATATGGATACCGGCGAGCGGCGGGTTATCAAGCAACAGGAAGTGCAGGGCTTTGACGCCGCCTGTTATCGCAGCGAACACCTGTGGGTGAAAGCGCGTGACGGCGTGGAGGTGCCGGTATCGCTGGTTTATCACCGCGAACACTTTCGTAAAGGGGCCAACCCGCTACTGGTGTACGGCTATGGCTCTTACGGCGCCAGCATGGACGCCGATTTTAGCGCCAGCCGTCTGAGCCTACTGGATCGCGGTTTTGTCTTTGCAATAGCCCATATTCGCGGCGGCGGCGAACTTGGTCAGCAGTGGTATGAAGACGGCAAATTCCTCAACAAAAAGAATACCTTTAACGATTATCTGGACGTCTGCGATGCGCTGCTGGCGCAGGGATATGGCGACCCTAAATTATGTTATGGCATGGGCGGCAGCGCCGGCGGCATGCTGATGGGCGTGGCGATTAACCAACGACCGGAGTTGTTCCATGGCGTAGTGGCGCAGGTGCCGTTTGTTGACGTACTGACCACCATGCTCGACGAATCTATTCCGCTCACTACCGGTGAGTTTGAGGAGTGGGGAAACCCGCAGGACGAAACCTATTATCACTATATGAAGAGCTATAGCCCCTATGATGGCGTATCTGCCCAGGCTTATCCGCATATGCTAGTGACCACCGGGCTGCATGATTCGCAGGTGCAATATTGGGAGCCCGCGAAGTGGGTGGCGAAGCTACGCGAGCTGAAAACCGACGACAATCTGCTGCTGCTATGTACCGATATGGATTCCGGGCATGGCGGCAAGTCGGGACGGTTTAAAAGCTACGAGGGCGTGGCATTGGAATACGCCTTTTTAATCGCCCTCGCGCAGGGGACTTTGCCCGGCAAGGTGGAAGTGTAGCGTTACTCGCCGAGATAGTGTTTAAGGGTCAGACGCAGTTCCGGGCTCATCCGGTCCAGGTTATTGAACAGCCAACGTAAATAGCCTGGATCGTTTTCCGCCACTTCCGACACCGCTTTGCCGCGATATTTGCCGAAGGTAAAGGTAGTCAGCAGCGCCGGGCGGCCGGTAATGTTGGCCATTTCATCCGGCGACCAGCCGGACACCTGCATAATATCCAGCAGTAAGGCGGCGGTGATATAGCAGTCGTACAGCGCGCGGTGGTGATGCAAACCCGGCGGGGTAGCTACGCTCAGCTTGCGCGACTTATACAACCCCATATTGCTGTACTTAATCCCCGGCCACAGGCGGCGCGCCAGCTTCATAGTACAAATCCACTCGCCGTTCATTTCCGGTAATACCCGGCGATCGAAACTGGCGTTATGGGCGACATACCATGGGCTGCCCTGGTAGTGCGGCACGATTTCTTCAATCCAGGGCTTATCGGCCACCATCTCTTCAGTAATGCGATGGATTGCCATTGCCTGCGGGCTGATTGGGCGGTCAGGGCGCACCAGATGACTCATGGGATTCGTTATCTGGCCGTCGATGATATCGACGGAGGCAATTTCAACTATGCCGCCCTGTAAACCGCAGGTTTCGGTATCGATTACGCGCAGCATGGCTTACTCCTCGCCAAAAACACCAGCGTAATAGAATGCGCGGCGGTTGCCAATGGGGGTATCCTCAAGGAATGAGCAATCATTTCGCTTTCGGTTCATACGGCAGGCGGGAAAGTGACACGGATGCCAGACGGTGCGCGATCAGTCGTTCACGAAACCAGTCGCGCAGGTGAGCGGGTTGCTCTCGTTCGACGAGATCGGCAACGACGGGCATATTGTAGCGTTCTTTAAAAGCGACGCCGGCCGCTGCGAGGTCAACGTTGACCTTGTCCATTTCATCTTGCGAAATTTTTGCCAGATTATTTGCCATCAGTACCTCCTTCATTACGGCGCAAAAGTTACTAAGCGTGACGCTGAAAGGCAAGTCCCGGATGCTTAGCTCGACTCTGCTATTATACAGGGTTATTCTCTGTCCAACATACATAACAAAAAGGAATGACGTTAATGCGAAACATCGCCGGACGCGCGCTATACGCCGCCGTATTTCTCAGCGCTATGTTGACCACCGCCAGCGCTTTTGCCCATGCCCATCTCCAGCAACAAATCCCGGCGGCCGATTCGACGGTCTCAACGTCGCCGCAGGCGCTCACCTTAACCTTCAGTGAAGGGGTGGAAACCACTTTCAGCGGCGTGACCCTCAGCGGTCCGCAGAATAAACCAGTGGCTACCGGCAAACTGGCCCGTAGCGACGGTAATAAAGCGCAATTAACGCTGCCGCTGAATGAACCGCTGGCGGCGGGCGAGTACACCGTAGAGTGGCATGTGGTCTCCGTTGACGGCCATAAGACCAAAGGGCAATACCACTTCAGCGTGAAATAAACCATGCTGTCGGGAATATATGTCGGCCTGCGGTTTGTCCACTTCATCTCATTGATGACGGCCTTCGGTTGCGCGCTGTACGGCGCATGGTGGGCGCCAGTCTCGCTGCGTCGCCTGTTGATGCAGCGTTTTTATCCACTGCTGCGCTACCTGCTAATGATTAGCGCTATTTCAGCCACTTTGATGCTGATGGCGCAGGGCGGGTTGATGGGCGATGGCTGGAACGATGTCTGGCAACCTGCAATCTGGCGCGCTGTTATCGGGACGCAGTTTGGCGGCGTCTGGCTGTGGCAGATGGTACTGGCGTGGATTGCGCTGACTGTTGCGTGGATCAAACCGCGTCGCCCGGCGCGTCTGTTGTTGCTGCTATTTTGCGCGCAGTTGTTGTTAATGGCAGGCGTGGGGCATGCGGCGATGCATGATGGTTGGACTGGCGCATTACAGCGTACTAATCACGCGCTACATCTGTTTTGCGTCGCTGCGTGGGCCGGTGGGCTGCTGCCATTTGTCTACTGCCTGCGGCTGGCGCGCGGGCGCTGGCGTCAGGTAGCCATAACCGCCATGATGCGCTTTTCACGTTACGGGCATTTGGCCGTGGCTGGCGCGATTGCCAGCGGGATTGGCAATACGCTGTTGATACAGGGGCGGCTGATTGGCGATTCACCGTGGGGAGTGATGTTGTTGTTCAAATGTGCACTGGTCGCCGGGATGGTAGCAATTGCGCTGGTGAACAGGTATGTTCTGGTACCGCGAATGTCAGGTAACGGCTCGTGGGCGGAACGAACTATTTTACGCACTACACAGCTGGAAATGGCGCTTGCCGCGCTGGCAGTACTAGCCGTCAGCCTGTTCGCGACCTGGCAACCTAATTGAATTAACTGGCTAAATGATGAAAAAAATCGTTCTGACAATGTTGTTACTGGCAAGCTCAGGCGCCGCGTTGGCGGCGCCACAGGTGATTACCGTGAGCCGTTTTGAAGTGGGTAAGGACAACTGGGCGTTCACCCGTGAAGAAGTCATGTTAACCTGCCGCCCGGGTAATGCGCTGTACGCCATCAACCCGAGCACCCTGGTGCAGTATCCGCTGAATGATGTCGCCGAGCAGGAAGTGAAGGCCGGTAAGACTACCGCACAGCCGATTTCCATCATTCAGGCTGACGATCCGCAGCATCCGGGGCAAAAAATGAGCCTGGCGCCATTTATCGAACGAGCGCAAAAGCTTTGTTGATAATGACCTATATCACTTTGTTTTAAAGGTAAAAAAAACCGCCGGCGTTTGGTAAGAGAACGCGGCGGTTTTTTGTTATTTGTCAGCAATTTTTCAACCACTTTTGTCGCGGACTGGAAAACCTGTCACAGTCATCTATTCTTAAAAGGCAAGGCGACTTAGCCTGCATTAATGCCAACTTTTAGCGCACGGCTCTCTCCCAAGAGCCATTTCCCTGGACCGAATACAGGAATCGTGTTCGGTCTCTTTTTATGTATTATTCAGCAAGTTAAAAAATCCATTTCATTATGCCCGGCGTTGCTGCACGGCGAGCTTTTCCCCTTATATCACAACAAAATTATCCTTAACATTCCCTTTACAAAAAAAACGTGACAACATAATCAATAGCTCACGGTGACCAACACCGTATCACTGTACACGCCAGCAGGTTGATTACTCTGCGAAGCGTTCACTCTGGCCGTGAAGTTCGTTTGCTGCGCGCCACCGGTTCCGTTCAGGCTGACATTAGCGGTCGGCGTCCAGGCACTACCGTCCATTTTGTAGAGTTGATATTGCAGAAAATAACTAGTGGAATTAATCGTCTGACTCATTTGCCGCCAACTGCCGTTAAGTGCATTGGTGCTGGAGAGGTTGATGCTGTAAGCCGCATTTTGCGTGCAGCGGATGGTTAACTGGCCGCTGACCTCGCGAATAGCGGCGACCAGAGCAGCAGGGGAGAACGCGACATCTGGCGCGTTATCAATATAACAATAGTTGGTCACGTTCATGGTTAGAAGAACCTGTGAGGTTAGCGTGCCATCGTCCGCAACGCAGAGCCCCAGTGCGCCTACCAGACAATAATGATATTTCCACTCAATGGTCAGTGTGTCGTTGTAGGTGCCCGCAGGAATGTTACTTCCGGCCATGGTCTGAAAATAAAGCGGAATGGTTCCGTCACTGGTGTTAAATAAACCTAATAGATCAAGCAGAGCGTTAATAGTCCAGGGGATGGCGCCATCAATTTGATACGCTGGATTACAGCTGGCGTCTTTACAAACGCGATATGGGATCCAGGCGTTGTTAGCACTGTTATAAAGTCGCGGGATTTTGCCACTTTTATTGGCGGAATCTTTGATAGTTGCGGTAATGGTACTGGTCGAAAAAAGCGAAAGCAGGTTGGTACAGCTAAAGCCCGCGCCGGCGCTGACCCCTTGCGGGGTTGCGGCTACGTCAAAAGATCTCACTGAGCCAAAGTTAGGCGAACTTGGTTTAATCTTGCAATCGGCATATATCAATCCGCTGTAGCCCAAAATAAACAGTAATGAACATAACCAGATAATCGATCTCATCGCATCTCCGTTGATTCTTAACCACAGCTAAGTGGGCCGATACGTTGCGGCACGGGGGTTGATTCAGGTAGTTCGAATTGTGCCGTACACTCGCCGGCGGCGGCGTGAATCACTAATCTGTTTTGTCTGCTCAGATGGCTAAACCACACGAGCCCATCGTAGCCCACGAGCCCTGACTGCTGGCTGCTGCTCTCCTCAACCAGCGTGCCCAACGGCAGCGGCTGTCCCATTTTATCGACCAGGGTTATCGAGGCTGAACGGACTCGGGTGACCGGGAAATCAACGAGTGCGCCACTGGCTTCCCTCACCGCAATGCGTTTTTCCACTACCTGTGCCTCAACGTCCGTTGGCAGTGGCAAGGTATCGAGGGTTACTTTACCCGGATACCACGAGGTGGCCCACGGAATGAGCAGGTGGCCGCTATTGTCAGTGGTCCCGACTTTGCGGTTTTCATAATTGACCGCGACATCCGGGTAGCCGGCAGTCGAAACGACGATAAATGAATCGCTAATTCGGCGAGCCAGGAACAGACTGCTGTCCATCAGCACGACCGAGCCTGCCGCTTCAAACCAGCCCTGGTTATTATGCTGTGAACCGTAATAACCGCCGCTTAAGGTTGAAACTTCATTCACCCAGGTCATATCGGCCTGGCTGTAACGATCGCCGCTGATGGAGTGGGCCAGGTTCCAGCCGAATCCACCCTCTGCAGGTGCTGAACGAGTGTAGGCGACATTTTGCCCCCACTCGCCGGAACTGGCGCGCTGACCGCTCAACTGTATTGAACCGAAACTATCGAAGGGAATGGTTATCTGCATCATGCTGGAATAGGTGTTTGCCTGTAAATCGCGGTTGATGCTGATGTTAAAACTGCTGTTCCGCCACAGGCTGCGACTCCATGAGAAGTTCATGAGCCGGGTGCGGCTATCGTCCTGCGCCTGAATATCGAAATAACCCAGACTAAATGAACCAAGGGTTTTTCCCCACGGGCTAAGGCTTAAGGTGGCCTGGTCTGATTTACGGCTGAGCGTTGCCGTCGAACGATAACTGCTAAGATTAGCGAAATTCTCACTACGCTGAATATGCTGATAGTTCATCCCCCAAATATTGCCGTAATACGAGTAGCCAGCGGAATATTGCCGGCCTCGATCGTCGCCCTGGCTAGTACTGGCTGACAGGCTTAACGTGCCCAGCGTGCCGATACCGAAATCGCTACCGATACCGGCGTTAGTTAATCCTTGCCGATCTTCAGTATGCGTTGATACCGTAAGCCAGTTGGTTAATCCGTAGCGATAGATAGCGCTGACGGCGCCTGCACCGTAGTCAGCGTTTTTAACGCCATAATTGTTACGCAACGCACCGAGCGTAAAATCAAAATCGCTGAGTCCCTGGCGCAACAGGGTGTTGGAAACGTAAAAAGGTACGCTGGTGGAGACCTGACGGCCAAGCGCATCGGTCGTGACAATGGTGGCTTCGCCAGCGCCGCTGATATAGGGCACATTGGTTAGGGTATATGGGCCGCCGTTAATTTGCGTTGAACTGGCTTTGTAGCCATTGATAAACAGATCGACGCTGGAGGGTACCGCCGCGCTTCCGGAAAGATTGAGTAATGGATAAGTGACCAGATCCGGGCGAACCGAGAAGTTACGGCTGAGGCGAATACCGCCAACACGTACCGAACTACTCCAGGTTAAAGCATTACTGACCACGTCGCCCGCCTGATAGCTGATCATGCTGCCCGGATCACTATATTTCCATAGCGAATCGTAGCGGATATAGCCCTGCTGGCTATCATCATGGCGAGATGACCAGTTCTGTCTGATAACCGCATTATTAGAAAAGACGCCCGCCGGTCCAAAAAAGCGAAATTCCGTTGAGGTACTAGTGGCGCGGTCGCCGCCAGAAGAAGCCAGACTATAGGAATCGTAATTAAAGAGTAGCCCGGGGGTGCTGATTGCCTGCAGATACTCTTGCTCGCTGCTATTGCCGATATGTTGATCGGGTAGCCAGCTATCCGGGACGGTTAACTTCAGCATCTGGCCTGGTTGATCGTAGGCCACCTTCACGTCTGCTATTTGGCCGACGTCGACCAGCGTTTCATTGCCATTTACTGGGATCCACATCTGCTTTAGTTCTGCGGCGGAAACCCAGTAATGATCGTTTACCACTTTAACCGGCACGGTTCCCACGGGGGTATTGCCGTTAACGGAAATGCCCAAGTAAAGCACATACTCCTGCTGCTGGCTAAGCGCAGCAGCAGGCGCAGGCAATGAGTCGTAGGTAGCCGACCAGGCTGTTGCCGAAACAATAGTCAGCAGACCGCCGGACCCGGTAAGGAACCTCATATTAACGCGCTGCCGGGATTTCCACCGCCTGACTATTATCTGTCAATTTTGCATACAGGCGCATGCCGGATGCGTTCGCCGCGCGGGCTGGTGTCGGGAAACAGACGCGACGTTTCGCCAGTATATAACCCAATAACCCCTGGGTTTGTTCGTTCTGCGGTTTCCCTGCAGATGTTGACCAGTAAACGCTGCTCAATCTGGCGTGCTGATTCCCGGCATTGTTAATACACAGATTTTGGCCGCTAAGGGACCAGTTGAGTGAAGTACGTATCGGCTCAACGCTGCTTTCCAGCTTCAGCGGCTCGGCTCCTTGCCCGTAGGTAAATAGCGGCAGCACATAGCGCATGCGCATATTGAGGCCTGCAGAGCTTTTATCGGTCTGCTTTACCGGCTGAGCCGCAGGGATTTCATCAATGACAATTCGATATGATTTTTCCTCACCGCTGGCGACCGGCGACACGCGCATCAGGCGAATAAGCTGACGTTGCCCCGGCTGCACATTGGCAAAGGGCGGGCTGGCGACCACATCGCTCTGATCGGCGTATACATCCCTGGATTCTTTTTGATCCCAGCCGAAGATGCGCAGTTGTAAATTCACCGCGCTAGCACCGCGGTTTTCCAGCCACAGCTCAGAGCCTTTCTCGTTGGCGCTGATGGTTTGAAAAATGGGCCAGACCAGCACTGAGCTAGCGGCCCATGCGCCCGGACCTATTGATAAACTCAGCAAAACTACGGCAATGCTACGACGAATCATATTCAGCCTGTCTTATTTTAATAGGTCAATGTGACCGTTACGGTATCGGTATATGAACCCTGCGCCGGGAAGCCATTCGTGGCAAAAAGGCGGCCATAAACCGTATAAGTTTGTGTGGTATTGGGGAAGGACGCGACGCTGTAGGCCTGAGCGCCGGTACCCCAAACGGTAGAGCGGTTAGAGTCCTGAAAAAGCTGATACGCCAGCGTATTGCCGCTGCCGTTGGACATAAAGCGTTGGGATGATGAGCCGCCGTTGACGCCATAATCGAGCGCTACGGTGATAGCCATACCCGGCGTACACGCCACGATGATAGAACCAGCTCCGGCGGAGCTGGCGACATCCACGTTGCTATACAGCGACGACATAGAACCAAAGTTTAAAGTGCCAAAGTCAGAGGCAGGCGTTCCGCTTCC
The DNA here is from genome assembly GCF_040065095.1 of Klebsiella sp. CN_Kp091. Classification (NCBI taxonomy): domain Bacteria; kingdom Pseudomonadati; phylum Pseudomonadota; class Gammaproteobacteria; order Enterobacterales; family Enterobacteriaceae; genus Klebsiella; species Klebsiella sp. CN_Kp091. Next base: position 152,621 of record NZ_JBEAIO010000006.1, read on the forward strand.
GCTGCCAAGCAGGCAGCCGGTGGTAATCTGCGCCGTCACTTTAAAACTTTTCTGCGCAGTGTCGGCCAATACGCTTGTTGACGAGATAAATACACATAACAGCCCAATTGAGCGCAGCATGACGTCCGTTTCTCCTGACCGTTACCAGGTTAATGTTGCGGTCACCATATCCTGGTAAAAACCGGTAGCGGGGGCGGTTACGCCTCCTTGGTCTGCTGGCAGCACGCGAGCATAAATTGGGATCTCCTGAGCAGTACCTGTTCCAGTAATGCCGATTCCGGCACTGGTAAATTCGGCCTGTCGGGTACTATTTGAGTAAAGACGGTAGGCAATTTGATCGCCATTGGCGCTTTCCATTTTACGTAGCGTGCCTGCACCCATATGCAGACCGTTATTTAGCGTTAGCGTTGCCGGTAGGTTGTTACTACAGACAATAGAAACTGCGTTGGCGCCGCCGCTGCCGATCAGTTTGCTATCAATAGCGTTAATCAGATCGCTGTAAGTACCGAAATCAATTGTGCCCCAGCTGTTAACGCCGTTTGCGCTGGAACCATTGGTGACGGTACAGCCGGAGCCAATAGTCAGCTGCACGCCAACCTGGCCGGATAAGGTGCCGGTGGTTAGCCCTGCCGCTTGGACCCATGGCGCCTGAATGAGGAGCGCCGTTGCGATAAAGCCGCCAAGCAGACTACGCGAAATGGTTTTGACGTTCATGATGAACCTCTGGATTGAAAGCCGCTGAGTAAAGCCCTGTTTTTGTGGTTATGAGATTAATCCCATTAATCAACATATAACCGCTGTCGGGAAAAATGCTTATTTTTTTATGAAAGACTAACTTTGATGCTGTTTTATGTTTTATGTTCTTATTTAATTTCTTTATATGGTGTTTTATGTTGATTTTTTGCATTAATTTCTTAGTAAATGCTAACTTGAGCGTGGAGGAGGGATGATTACTCAGTACAATTTTTGCAAATATCGGTACGGCGCATATTTTTAGCGAAATGCCAGGGAAAAAGTTGGTAGGGAGAGAGAGTGAAAAAATAGCAGAAAGAAGACACCTGCACGTAATCAGACCCATAGTGCAGGTGAAAAGTGGGTCTACATCGGAAGCCGCTAGTATACATATTTGTATGATAAATAAAATAAGGCAATGATGGAATGCTATACAATTAATGCGGTTCTCTGGAAGATCAATGAAGTTATTCTGGGGTGATTAAGGTGGGGTAGAGTGAAGTTTCCAGATAGCTGACCAATACCCATATCTCGTCACTGAAAATAAACCACAGCGCGCTAACTAAAATAAGCAGGATAACCAGCAGCAGGAAAATCTCAGTTTTACTCATGGGTCAATGGCCAACTTAAACCAATTATCAACAGGCCACGATATTAACCAAAGAATGTACAAATGAAAACGCCGTTATTAAAAACGGCGAATCTTTTTCGTAATAAGACGTGAATATTTATTTTACACTTAGCAGATTAGCCACCTGTACGGCCATCTCATCCATGAACTGGAAACGGCGGCGATATTCGGAGCGCTTTTTACTGGCGATACTCTCCAGCGATTTTCTTTCCAGCTTCAGCGGTAGGCGCCAGCGATAACTATCGTGACGCACGCCTTCAATTGATTGCCAGAACTCATCGTAGCTGGCGTGGAAGTGCCGGCCTTTACTTAAACGATAGCGCAGCGCGCGAAACACATGACCATTATCGCTGACGCCGTAAATAGCCTGAATATTGCTTCGGGCGGCCAGCAGCCAGATGAACTCCAACAGCAGGCGTTTGGGAAACAGACCGTAGCAGGCGCGGGTTGCGTGTTTGATGACGTCATGGGAAACATGCCGACGCGGCCCCTGCAGGCCGCCGATGACCAGTTGCCACTGTCCTTGGTGGCGGACTACGCTAAACGTGGCGCTGGCCAACAACTGGTGATGGTTATCGCGAAGCCAAAGGGTGGTTTCACCTTCCCGCTCTGCTTTCCCGGCCGACGAGGCAAAGAGCGTAAAGGCCGCATCGTCTTTACCAGACAGCGTCAGTAGAGGTCGTTCTGATGGCGATATCATAGCCGCCGCCAGCCGGTTTTCACCCAGCGAGTCGACGTACTGATAATGGCTGATGATGGCCTGGGAACGCTGACGCGCGTTTAGATCGCGCACTAAATACTGACGATGTACTTTACCAGGAAGCGTAGCCTGCGCAGCCAGCAGTTGGCGGAAATCACTACGAGCCGAAAGGGTGTCCAGCATTTCGCGGGTTGGCTGGTAAAACAGCGCCGTACGCAGCAAGAATTTGAGCCGATAATTGCGTTTTTGCCAGATTGGCGCAGGCGTGATACGCCCCATTACGAGATCGGCAATCAAATTTGAGCGTTGCTGAAGTGTGCATGATGAATGCAGGCTATTGTCCGTCACGATGTCATACCTCGTCATTATTTTATTTTTATTTTTATTTTACGGATCTCGCGGGACAAGCTTAATGCTTCGCCAGACTATATTTACGCCTTGTTTAACGTTGATTGACGTATGTATTTCTAACCACGCCTTCAGTCATATTTTGTATAATTAACTGAGGGGGTGGAAATATGTATCAGCGAGTAGAAGGTAGCGCCTGGCGTAATATCTGGCTGGTGGGCGATCTACATGGTTGTTTTGATTTATTAATCTCCCAGCTGCGGCAGCGTAAATTTGATCCCTGGCAGGATCTTCTGATCTCTGTTGGCGATCTGATTGACCGTGGGCCGCAAAGCGTGAAATGTCTGGGCTTGCTGCATTGCCGGTGGTTCAGAGCGGTGCGCGGCAACCATGAGCAAATGGCGCTGGATGCGCTGGCGAACGGGGAAATGGCGCTGTGGACGATGAACGGCGGCGGCTGGTATCCAACCGCCTCACAGAAACAGAAACGGTTGGCTGATTTGCTGTTTAACCGCTGCCGGGATGTGCCGTTAATCATTGAACTCCGCTGCCAGGATACCACCCACGTGATTGCCCATGCCGACTATCCCGCCAGCGTTTATCGTTGGCAGTTACCCGTGGACGAGCATCAGGTGCTCTGGGGCCGCCAGCGTTTAACCGATCATCTGGCGGGGCGGCACGGAGAGATAGCCGGGGCGGATCACTTTTGGTTTGGCCATACGCCGCTTAAACGCCGTTACGATAGCGATAACCAACACTACATTGATACCGGCGCGGTGTTTGGCGGAGAGCTAACGCTGGTGCGGCTGCAGTCGGCTGTTTAAAAGTCGCTATATTCCGTCGCCGGACGCCAGAAGCCGTCGATAAAATCTTCTACCGGGAAACAGCCTCCCTGGCGAATTCGTTGGTCGTCCATAGCGACGAGGCATTGTCGTTCGCTATCATAGACGTCCACTACGATGTCTTCGCACCCGCCGTCCAGATAGCAAATGAATAATACTAAGGCAAACATCCCGCCCTCATTAGCGAATGAACATAAGGTAAGTGTAGGGGAAGTTAGCGCAGCGGGGGAGGGATATAAATAACCCGTCTCAGGCGACGGGTTCATTTGAGTCAGGCAAGACGCATGACCCAGGCATCGGATTGGCGGTCGTAGTGTTTACGGTAAAGCACAGAATGTTCGCCATTAAGAATGGCGGGAACGCTGGTTTCGGCATCCCAGGCGTCTAATTGCATGCATAAGTCAGGATCGGATTTGCAAGGAATGCTTAACGTTCGCTCACCCTGTGACTCGCCATGCAACTCGGCGTCGTCGATTTCAAACGCGCCGATTCGTACGTTAGTTTTACTCATCATTCACCCCGTTTGTCTGCTGAGTTGTGGTACGACCAGTTAGGCCGTCATTTTTCAGCGTAGACAACGGGGAGTATATCGCCAGTCAAAAAGTGCGCTTTTTGGCGCGCGGTCACGACTTTCCGGCGAAAAGTTTGCCGTCGCGCACCAGTTCGCGAGGGTAACTGTTTTTCAACCGCGATCCCACGCGCTTGGCGAGTCCTAATGGCGCGCCCTGGAAAGTGACAATCACTTCATCCTGCCGCGGCGGCGCCTCGGGATAGACATCGCGCCCACGATACCACTCTTCCGCTTCCGCTAAGGTGAGCTCAAACGGCTCCTCTGGCGCAGCAAGCGCGATCGCTGCTTCATGCTGCCAGCGGTAGCCTTTGTTATGCGTTTCAGCGAGGCGAATTCCGATGCGCGAAAAACGAACCCTGCCGATTAACGCTTCCAGTTCTTGCGGGAACAGCCAGATTTCTTTATCGCGTTGCCATAAACGAAGATGCTCTGCCCATTGCAGGCCAACGGCGTTGGCGGCTGCGGTGACAGCCGCTGCCTCACGTCCTTTCATCGGTGCGAAAGGGAACTTGCCCACTTTATAACCTGGCGCAGGTAGGGGATCGATAGAGGTGGTTTTACGCAGGCGGGCAACGAAAAAACCCTCACAATCAAAAATCTGCGGGAACACGTGCAGGAAACCTTCGTCGGTGAGCGCTTCGTGAGCCTGCGGGAAGAGTGAATCCAGGGTCATGACTTCAACCGCCTGCGGGTAGGTTTGCAGCAGCCAGTTAACCACTTCCTCGTTTTCTTCACGGTTCAGCGTACAGGTGGAGTAGACGAGGGTACCGCCAGGACGCAGAGCGTGAAATGCGCTGTCAATGAGTTCTCTTTGCGTGCCGGCAATCTCCTGATTACTTTCTGGAGACCAGTTTTTTAGCGCGTCGGGATCTTTACGCACTACTCCTTCGCCCGAGCAGGGGGCATCGAGCAAAATCGCGTCGAAGCACTCAGGCAGAGCGGCGCCGAAGACGCGCCCATCGAAGTGGGTGAGGGCAACGTTATTAATGCCGCAGCGGCTGATATTGGCGTGCAGCACTTTCACCCGGCTGGCGGAGAATTCGTTTGCCAGGATCCCGCCGCGATTGCCCATCCGGGCGGCGATTTGCGTCGTTTTGGAACCTGGCGCGGCGGCGACATCCATCACTCGCTCCGGCATTTCGCCATCGGCGAACAGCGCCGCTACCGGCAGCATCGAGCTCGCTTCCTGAATATAAAATAGCCCGCTCAGATGCTCGGCGGTGCTGCCCAGCGGGAGTACATCGTCATCATCGCGCTCGATCCAGAAACCCTCTGCGCACCACGGAACCGGCGTTAACTGCCAGCCGTAAGGGGCGACCAGTTGCAGAAAATCAGCGACCGTAATCTTCAACGTATTGACGCGAATACTGCGGCGCAGCGGGCGCTGGCAGGCGGCGATGAAGTCATCGAACGAAAGATGCGTTGGCATTGCCGCACGCATTTGAGCGAGGAAGAGTTCCGGGAGAAAGACAGCGTTTTGAGCCACGAGCAGCGCACCACAAGCAAAAAGGGGGCGCAGTTTACCATAAACGCCCCGGCGCGGGACACCGGGGCGTTCAGGCATTGGAGAGAATTAATTAGGCAGCGCCGTTCCCCAATCGCGCCACTCTTTTGGCTCGCTTTCCAGCAGCAAGAAGTGTTTGCCATCCTGCGCTTTCGGCGCCAGCGGCGTTCCCGGCGGGGTGGCAAAGGCGATACCGCCGCGGATAAACTGGTTGAAGGTACCTGTTTTCACCACTCCGCCAATCAGACCGAAGTCGAGGCTATAGCCGGAAGCCAGCCAGAACACCGAGTTATTGCGCACTAAGTACTGATAACGCTTACTGATACGCAGCTTAACCATAACGCGGTCGGACATCGAGCCCAGCGTCAGCCCGGTCACGGTACCCACTTCCAGGCCGCGGAACAGCACCGGCGTACCAATATCGAGCGAACCGGCTTCCGGCACTTCGACGATAATGCTCAGGCCGTCGATGTAGCGCGAATCGGTGATGGTGGTGTCCTGAATCTCGAAGTCGCGGCGCGGCGAACCACGGCCAGGTTCAACATTGATATACGACTGGAAGATCGTGTCCAGATGTTCAACGCCGGCGGCAGAGATCTGCGGCGTAATCACCGAGAAGCGGGTACCGGCACGGGCAAAGGTGCCGACATATTCCGGATAAAGCACCGCTTTCGCCTGAACTTCATTTTTTGCCGTAATCAACTCCAGCGACTGGATCTGGCCGATGTCGATACCGAGATAGCGAATCGGCATGCCCGCCGCCATTTTACCGGCATCGAAAGCGTGCAGCGTAATCTGGCCGCCCACCGCGCGGGCGGCGGTTTCGGAGGCGTACAGGATACGCTTATTGTTCAAGCGCGCGTTGGCGCTGCTGCCGTTGAGGTTATCAAAGCTGATGGCGCCTTTCAGCGCGCGAGCCAGCGGCGACGCCTGCACGGTTAGCCCATTACCGTCGAGTTTTACCTTCGCGCCGCCTTCCGCCCAGAAAACGCTGTTATTGGTCAACAAATGGCGATATTCCGGTTTGATATGCAGATCGATATCGAAAGCGTTGCTGCGCGGTTTCACCGAGATGATCTCGCCGACGGCGAATTTGCGATACAACACTACCGAGCCTGCCTGCACATCGGGCAGCGTTTCCGCGGAAAGACTCAGCGTGGTGGTCGGGATTTCACTGAGGCTATTTTCCTGCGCTTTTTCCAGGTTGGCATACAGCGGATAGCTGTTGTGCATTTCCCCTTTTTCACCGGGGATGATGCGGATCCCGCCATCAACCCATTCGCTGGCGCTGGCGCCAAGTACCTGCACGCCATCCAGCCCAACTTTCACATCAAGGCGGCTGTTGACGACAAATTTGCTATCGCCGCGTACCAGATTGCGATACTCCGGCGAAATGGCGACCTGGAAAGTGACACCCTCTGCGGTGAGCTTGCGTTCCAGCACCTGGCCGACCTTAACGCCGTGTAGCATCAGCGGCTGGCCGGCAGAAATGCCATAGCTTTCCGGCGCCGATAGCGTCACGGTGGCGACGTTGGGCTCTTCCAGTAGCGCTTTATCGGCTGCCATAACCATAAAGTGATTTCGCGGTTCGCCGTCACCAGGGACCAGCTCGAAGGTGTTGCCGGTGAGTAGAGCGCTAACGCTTGGGTTATCCAGCGAGATTTTCGGCTTCTTCATTTGAATCAGCGTCTTATCCCGAAGCAGGGTGACCACGCTCGGGTCGACGGTCATCTCACCGGTAACTTTACCGCCGGGATTGAGATTGAGTTTGGTTAACTGACCTACTTCCAGCCCCTGGTACATTAGCGGCGTAGAGCCCGCCTTCAACCCATCGCCGTCGGGTAGCTCCAGCGTCACCAGCACCCCGCGCTGGCTGTGCGCCAGATCCTCATACAGGTTGTACTCGTCGTTTTGCGCCGCCGCTTTGGAGTCGTCAGGCGAGTCAAAGGCAATGGCGCCGTTAACTAACGCGGAGAGGTTTTCCAACTGGACTTTGGCACCGCTCAGGCTGACGTCGGCTTTAATCCCGGAGACGTTCCAGAACCGACTGCCTTTTTTAACAAGATTGGTGAAGCGACGCTCGATTAATACATCAATCGTCACCCCCTGATTGTTGGCGTTGAGCGTGTAGTCATACACCCGGCCAACCGGAATTTTACGGAAATAGACCAGCGAGCCGCTGTTCAGCGAACCGAGATCCGGCGCCTGCAGATGAATCATCAGTTCGCCGTTGTTGATGCGATATTTTGGCTGAGTATCCAGGGCGACGAAGTGATCTTCCGGTTCGCCTTTACCTGGCATCATGCCGATATAGTTACCGCCGACCAGCGCATCCAGCCCGGAAACGCCGGCCAGTGAAGCCTTTGGCGTCACCAGCCAGAACTGTGTGTCTTTGCGCAGCGCGTCTTTCATATCACTCTTCACGCTGGCGGAAACTTCGATCTTGCTGAGGTCCTTACTCAAAGAAATATCCTGTACCGTACCAACCTCTACCCCTTGATAGCGGATAGGCGTACGCCCCGGAACAATCCCGTTTGCGGACTGGAAATCGATGGTAATCGTCGTTCCCCGGCCTTCAAAGCTGGTCCAGATAAGCCATCCGGCAATCATCAGCGCGATGACCGGCAACAACCAGAATGGCGAGATACGGCGTTTGGTTTTTATTTTGGCTTCAGTCGGCGAAGCGGGCGTTTCCTGACTCATGAGCGTCCCAAAGTAAGCGGCTGTCCAGCCATTCAACTGCAAGGATAGTTAAAATTACCGCGCCGCCGAAATACACCGCCGCCGGCCCCATGGTAAAAGCCAGGAGCTGATCGCGGTTTATCAACGACATGGTTAATGAGATAACAAACAGATCCAACATCGACCAGCGGCCGATCCAGGTAATCAGCCGCAGCAGCAGGATACGCGTACGTAGCCCCTGTTCGCACTTGAATTGTATGCTGACCAGCAGGGTAAATAACACTATAACTTTGGTGAATGGTACCAAAATACTGGCGATGAACACTACGCCGGCGATTGCGATGTTGCTGTTGGCGAGTGAAATGATCCCCGAAAGAATCGTATCTTCCTGGCGCGCGCCATTGACGTAGATTATCGAAATCGGTAGCAGGTTGGCCGGCAGCAGGAAAACCAGCGACGCAATCAGGGCCGCCCAGCTACGCTGTAGGCTTTGCGGCCGGCGATGATGCAGCGAGGTATGGCACCGGCGGCAGCGGCCGCGGGAGTCGCGATAACCGGTATAGTGACAGCCGGTGCAAACCTGAAGATTGGTGTCGTAGCGCATGGCCGGGCGTTCGGGATAAAAACGCTCCCACAACTCTTCCACGTTCATGTGGATGAGCGTCAGGATGCTGAGTAGGGTCAGTGCGATAAAGGCGATCAGGCCGATGCCGGGCTGCAGGAAGGCATAGTCCTGGACTTTTATGGAGGCGACGCCGATACCGACCAGATAAATGTCCAGCATCACCCACTCTTTCAGTTTGCCGAGCATCAGCAGCACCGGCCGCAGGTTCATCCCCAGCACGTTGCCAAGCCAAAGGTAGGCGATGGAAACTACCAGCAGGACGGGCGCAACCACCGCGCAGAAGAGCACCATCGCGGCGGTAATGGGATCGCCCTGGTTGGTCATCTGCCAGATCCCCTGCAAAACGTTGGCGTCAATACGCACGCCGAGCAGATGCAAACGCAGCAGCGGCTCGCTCCAGGCGAACGGCATCAGCAACATCATCGTAAACGCCATACTGGCGAGCCGGGAGAGGGACCAATCGCGGCCGTCACGGACCTTCGCGTTGCACCGCGGGCACCAGGCGCATTGATTTCTTTTCACAACCGGTATGCGGAACAGCATGTCGCACTGCGTACAGCGCTGATAGTGCGCATGCGGCGTTGGCGAACTGACCGAATGAACGGTAATCTTCTTCGTCGGCGTGATTGAGGGTGTTTTTATCAGCATTTATTACGTTCGGGAATGAATGTATCCCACTATATTAACCCAGGAATGAATTCATCTTGAGCCCGAAGGCATTTAATGCTTATTTTAGTAGGCATCTGCAGATGAGATAGTAAGACAACTAAGTGATTAAAAAATGAACAAAACAGAATTCTACGCGGATCTGAACCGCGATTTTCAGGCGCTTATGGCAGGCGAAACCAGTTTTTTGGCAATGATCTCAAATACCAGCGCGTTGTTGTTTGAACGGCTGGAAGAGGTCAACTGGGCCGGGTTTTATCTCCTGGAAGGCGACACGCTGGTGCTGGGGCCGTTCCAGGGTAAGCTGGCCTGTGTACGTATTCCGGTCGGTCGCGGCGTTTGTGGTTCCGCCGTGGCGCAGAACCGCGTCCAGCGCGTGGAAGATGTCCATGCGTTTGACGGCCATATTGCCTGTGACGCCGCCAGCAATTCGGAAATCGTCTTTCCGTTGCAGGTAAACAATCAGATTATTGGCGTACTGGATATCGATAGCACGGCGTATTCCCGCTTCACCGCAGAAGACGAACAGGGGCTTGCAGAGCTGGTCTCGCGCCTTGAAACGCTGATTGCGGCGACCGATTATCAAAAAATCTTTGCCCACGTCGCAGGATAATCAACGGATAACGTAGCATTTAGCGATGACGTCATTATAATGACGCCTGTTCATGCCTGCGGCTTGTTGGCTACGTCCGTTGTAATCAGGAAATTTCATGGAAAATCAACCTAAGTTGAATAGCAGTAAAGAAGTAATCGCGTTTCTGGCCGAACGTTTTCCTCAGTGTTTCAGCGCTGAAGGCGAAGCACGCCCCCTGAAAATCGGTATTTTTCAGGATCTTGTAGAGCGAGTTGGCGGAGAGATGAATCTCAGCAAAACCCAACTGCGCGCTGCCTTACGTCTTTATACTTCGAGCTGGCGTTATCTGTACGGCGTGAAAGCGGGAGCGATTCGCGTCGATCTCGACGGCAACCCGTGCGGCGAACTGGAAGAGCAACACGTTGCTCACGCCCGTCAGCAGCTCGAAGAAGCCAAAGCTCGCGTTCAGGCGCAGCGCGCCAGCCAGCAGGCGAAGAAGCGCGAAGCCGCTGCCGCGGCAGGCCAGCAGGAAGAAGGGGCACGCCGCGAGCGTAAACCGCGTCCTCAGCCGCAGGCTCGCCGTAAAGAAGGTAGTGAACAGCGTAAGCCGCGTCCTGCAGCTGCCAAAGCACCGCGTGAAGAGCAACGCCTTACCCCGGTGTCTGACGTCTCTGTATTAAGCGTCGGTCAGGCTCTGAAGGTGAAAGCAGGCAACAACGCAATGGACGCCACCGTTGTGGAAATCACCAAAGATGGCGTTCGTGTACAGCTGACTTCTGGTATGTCAATGATTGTACGCGCAGAACACCTGGTGTTCTGAAACGGAGGCCGGGCCAGGCATGAACAAACTTTTTAAGCTCACCGCGCTTGCGGGCCTGCTAGCAATAGCAGGCCATGCCTTCGCCGTGGACGATATCACCCGAGTCGATCAAATTCCCGTGCTGAAAGAAGAGCCGCAGCACGCGACGGTAAGTGAGCGCGTTACCTCGCGCTTTACCCGTTCCCATTATCGGCAGTTTGATCTCGACAACGCCTTTTCGGCAAAGATTTTTGACCGCTATCTGAATCTGCTGGATTACAGCCATAACGTGCTGCTGGCCAGCGATGTTTCTCAGTATGCGGCGCAAAAAAATAAAATCGGCGACGAACTGCGCAGCGGTAAACTGGACGTTTTCTACGACCTGTATAACCTCGCGCAGAAACGTCGCTTTGAGCGTTACCAGTACGCTTTAAAGGTACTGGATCGTCCGATGAATTTTACCGGCAACGACAACTTCAACCTCGATCGCAGCAAAGCGCCGTGGCCGAAGGATGAAGCCGAGCTTAACGCGCTTTGGGACGCCAAGGTGAAGTTCGATGAACTGAGCCTGAAGCTGGCGGGTAAAGACGATAAAGAAATTCGTGAAACCCTGACCAGGCGTTACAAGTTTGCGATTCGTCGCCTGGCCCAAACCAACAGCGAAGACGTCTTCTCGCTGGCGATGACCGCTTTCGCGCGCGAAATCGACCCGCATACCAACTATCTCTCCCCGCGTAACACCGAACAGTTCAATACTGAAATGAGCCTGTCTCTGGAAGGTATTGGCGCGGTGCTGCAGATGGACGACGACTACACGGTGATCAATTCACTGGTTGCCGGCGGTCCGGCGGCGAAGAGCAAAGCGATTAGCGTTGGCGACCGCATCGTCGGCGTCGGTCAGCCGGGTAAGAGCATGGTTGATGTTATCGGCTGGCGGCTGGATGATGTTGTCGCGCTGATCAAAGGACCGAAGGGCAGCAAAGTTCGCCTGGAAGTTCTGCCGGCTGGCAAAGGGGCAAAAACCCGTATTGTTACTCTGACCCGCGAGCGTATTCGTCTTGAGGACCGCGCGGTTAAGATGTCGGTTAAAACCGTCGGTAAAGAAAAAGTCGGCGTGCTGGATATCCCGGGGTTCTACGTTGGTCTGACTGATGATGTCAAAGTGCAACTGCAGAAGCTGGAAAAACAGAATGTCAGCAGTATCGTCATCGATCTGCGCAGTAACGGCGGTGGGGCGCTGACGGAGGCGGTTTCGCTCTCCGGTCTGTTTATCCCATCCGGCCCGGTAGTGCAGGTGCGTGATAACAACGGTAAGGTCCGCGAAGATAGCGATACCGACGGTGTGGTTTACTATAAAGGCCCGCTGGTGGTCTTAGTCGATCGCTTCAGCGCCTCGGCATCGGAAATTTTTGCCGCCGCGATGCAGGACTATGGCCGTGCGCTGATCGTCGGCGAGCAGACCTTTGGTAAAGGTACCGTTCAGCAGTATCGTTCGCTAAATCGTATCTACGATCAAATGCTGCGCCCGGAATGGCCGGCGTTAGGTTCCGTGCAGTACACCATCCAGAAGTTCTACCGCATTAACGGCGGCAGCACTCAGCGTAAAGGTGTTACTCCGGACATCATGATGCCAACCGGTAAAGAAGATCGCGATACCGGAGAGCAGTATGAAGATAATGCGCTGCCGTGGGATAGTATCGATCCGGCGACCTACGTGAAGTCGGGCGATATGAAACCGTTCGAACCAGAACTGCTTAAGCGCCATGAAGACCGTATCGCGAAAGATCCGGAATTCCAGTACATCATTAAGGATATTGCGCGCTTTAACGCCATGAAAGACAAGCGCAATATCGTTTCTCTGAACTACGCACAGCGTGAGAAAGAGAATGAAGAAGATGATGCAATTCGTCTGGCGCGGGTGAACGATCGCCTGAAACGCGAAGGCAAGCCGCTGCTCAAAAAGATTGAAGATCTGCCGAAGGATTATCAGGAACCGGATCCATATCTTGATGAGACCGTGCATATTGCGATTGACCTGGCGCAACAGGAAAAAGCTCAGCCTCCGGTAGAGCCGCCGGTAAGCAAATAACTCCTCAACGGGCACAAGTGATTGTGCCCGTTTCTTTTTCTCTCTTCATCTGCCCGTCGACTTTATTCAACAAAATTGTCAACACTTTCATAGGGTGTCAGCGATATGCTACAAAATGTAAAGTTGTGTCTTTCTCGTGACTTAGCAGGGCCTGATAGTTGAAAATTAGCATCTGACCCATACGATATGGGTATCGCATAGTGCGTTTTGTTAAATCGAGGTAAAAAGAATATTATGATGCGAATCGCGCTTTTCCTGCTGACTAACCTGGCAGTCATGGTGGTGTTTGGCCTGGTGCTTAGCCTGACGGGGATCCAGTCGAGCAGCATGACCGGCCTGCTGATCATGGCGCTGCTGTTTGGTTTCGGCGGCTCGATCGTTTCGCTGCTGATGTCGAAATGGATGGCGCTGAAGTCGGTTGGTGGGGAAGTTATCGAACAGCCGCGTAACGAAACTGAACGTTGGCTGATGAGTACCGTCGCGCAGCAGGCGCAGCAGGCGGGCATCGGCATGCCGCAGGTGGCGATTTATCACGCCCCGGACATTAACGCCTTCGCCACCGGCGCGCGCCGCGACGCTTCTCTGGTCGCCGTGAGCACCGGCTTGCTTCAGAATATGAGCCGTGACGAAGCGGAAGCCGTTATCGCGCACGAAATCAGCCATATTGCCAATGGCGACATGGTCACCATGACGCTGATTCAGGGGGTAGTGAACACCTTCGTTATCTTTATCTCCCGCGTTATCGCGCAGATTGCGGCTGGTTTCCTCGGCGGTAATCGTGAAGATGAAGGCGAAAGCAGCAATGGTAACCCGCTTATCTACTTTGCGGTCGCAACCGTACTGGAACTGGTGTTCGGTATTCTCGCCAGCATCATTACCATGTGGTTCTCGCGCTACCGTGAATTCCACGCCGATGCTGGTTCCGCCAAATTGGTCGGTCGTGAGAAAATGATTGCTGCCTTGCAGCGCTTGAAAACCAGCTATGAACCGCAGGAAGCCAGCAGCATGATGGCGTTCTGTATCAACGGTAAAGCGAAGTCGATGAGCGAACTGTTCATGACCCATCCGCCGTTGGACAAACGCATTGAAGCGCTGCGTAGCGGAGAATATCTGAAATAATCTGGCGTACAAACGCTGAAAATAAAAATCCGCAGCTTTCGGGCTGCGGATTTTTTTTGGCCGCGCGCTATCAGGCGGCGCGCGGTTGAGTTACGCGTAGCCCGCTGATGGCGGCGGCAATGACCGCCAGGGAGCCGGCCAGCAGAAGCGCGGTGTGGGTGCCGCTATCGCCTGCCAGGTTAAACAGCAGGGCGACCAGCGCGGCGCCGCTACTTTGTCCCAGTAACCGTGCGGTCCCCAACATGCCGCTGGCGCCGCCGCTGCGATGGCCTGGCGCGGAGGAGACAATGGTATGGTTGTTTGGTGACTGAAACAGCCCGAAGCCTGCGCCGCACAGCGCCATCCGCCAGATAATATCGAGGTCGGAAGGGGAAGAGGGTAATAGCGCAAGACCAAACAGGCCACAGGCCATGATCAGCAGCCCCATTGCCCCCAGTAGCCCGGCATGAACTTTCTCTATCAAGTAACCCGCCAGAGGGGCCATCACCATGGTCGCCAATGGCCACGGCGTTAACAGCAGCCCGGTCTCTACTTCACTGCGTCCGATAACGGTTTGCAGGAAAAAAGGCAGGGAGACCATCGCCAGCATCTGAGCGCAAAAAGAACAGATCGAGGTGCAGATAGAGAGCGAAAAGATCGGAATTCGCAGTAAATCAACCGGTAACAGTGGTACCGGCATGCGCAACTGCCGGCGCACAAAGAAGAAGCCGATAATCAGCATGGCGATGACTTCCGCGAGCACCAGATAACCGGATTGCCCCTGGGCAAAGCCGCCGAGCGCCGTGATGAGCAGCCCGAAGGTGAGGGCGTTCATTATCGCGCTCGGCAGATCGAAACGGGTAATTTTGCTGGCAGTGCTGTTGGGTGGCAAAAAACGCATGGCGAGGAAGATAGAAATAATCCCCAGCGGTACGTTGATTAAAAACAGCCATTGCCAGGAAGCAAGCGAAAGAATAGCGGCGGCAATGGTTGGCCCCGCGGCGGAGGAGACGGCAACGACGAAAGAGTTGATGCCCATTCCGCGACCTAGTTGTCTCTTCGGATAGATAAGGCGAATCAGCGCCGTGTTGACGCTCATCAGCGCCGCGCCGCCTAAACCTTGAGCCACTCGCGCCAGCGTCAACATTTCAAGGCTTCGGGAGAGTGCGCAAATCAGCGAGGTGATAGTGAATACCACCAGACCGATTTTATAGATGCGCCGATAGCCAACCATATCGCCAAGAAACGATAGTGGTAGCAGGGCGATGACGATGGCTATTTGGTAGGCGTTGACTATCCAGATTGACGATGCCGGCGAGGCATTAAGGTCTGTGGCAATCGTCGGTAGGGCGACGTTGGCGATAGCGCCGTCGAGAACGGCCATCGTCAGGCCTAACACAATCGTCAGAATGGCGCCGTAGCGCTGCGGTACCGGCAGGCCATCCAAAATTTTTTTATCCATGTGAAGTTTAAGTCTTAGAGGAAACTATTTTCTGATTAATGATTTTAGCATTGATTATTCAACCATAAGTCGCAGATTTGTAACCAACTCGCAGAACAACGATTGCGACGGTCATAATGTGAATTTATAATAAAAAACAGTTCTGAATTTTATAAAACAGTTACGATGAGGTGAACAATGGCAGCTGCTGATATGGATAAACAGCCAGATTCTGTCTCTTCAGTATTAAAAGTTTTTGGCATCCTGCAGGCTTTGGGCGAAGAGCGTGAGATTGGTATCACCGAATTGTCACAGCGTGTGATGATGTCTAAAAGCACGGTGTATCGTTTTTTACAGACGATGAAGTCACTGGGCTATGTTGCACAGGAAGGCGAGTCTGAGAAATATTCTTTAACGTTGAAGTTATTCGAGCTTGGTGCGCGGGCGTTGCAGAACGTTGACCTGATCCGCAGCGCGGATATCCAGATGCGTGAAATTTCTCGCCTGACCAAAGAGACGATTCACCTCGGCGCGCTGGATGAAGACAGCATCGTTTATATCCACAAAATTGATTCCATGTATAACCTGCGGATGTATTCGCGTATCGGCCGACGTAATCCGCTGTATAGCACCGCCATTGGCAAAGTGCTGCTGGCGTGGCGCGACCGGGCGGAAGTCGAGCAAATCATGGAAGGAGTGGAGTACAAACGTAGCACCGAGCGCACCATTACTGATACCAGCGAGCTATTGAAAGTGCTGGACCAGGTGCGCGAACAGGGCTATGGCGAAGACAATGAGGAGCAGGAAGAAGGATTACGCTGTATTGCGGTGCCGGTCTTCGACCGCTTCGGCGTGGTAATTGCCGGCTTGAGTATTTCCTTCCCGACGCTACGCTTCTCTGAAGAACGTTTACACGAGTATGTGGCGATGCTGCATGCCGCCGCGCGTAAGATTTCCGAGCAGATGGGTTTTAACAATTATCCGTTCTGATAGTCAGAGAGAGCTACAGCGCGATGCTGTAGCTCCAGTTGTTTTAACCCTGATCGATAACCTTGACGCTTTTACGCAGAATCGGGCAGTTGGTAATACCGATAATACCGCTATCAGAGTGAACATATTGTGCGGTGGTGATGCCTTGCGCCGTCAGGTATTTGCACTGTAGTCCCAACCCGCCAGCATTCTGATTGCTGCCAATTAACACGCCATAACCGCTTAATAATACGCCAATCCAGACGATCGCTAGTATGACAATAGAGCGAATGATCAATCGCATTGTTGCCTCGTTATTTGTATGATCCTGACGTTTATTCTGGCATGAACATTATTTGATACAAGTCTATGATTCCTAAACTCGCCTTTCGTATTACAGTTAGCCGCGGTTTAAGAAGGCCATGTTATCCTGGCCACATCTGATTATGGTACGGAGAGTGGAGTGAAAAAATTACGCTGGGTTTTGCTGATCGTTGTCATAGCGGGTTGTTTACTGCTGTGGACTCAGATGCTTAACGTAATGTGCGATCAGGATGTACAATTTTTCAGCGGTATTTGCGCTATTAACAAGTTCATCCCCTGGTAAGACATTTTTGTGCCGACGGATTTTCTTCTGCCGCGCGGGTGGTAGAATGAACGCCTTCTCTTTGAGGTGGTGAAATGAGTGAGTTACTGAATCCTGGGATTGTAAGTCTGGCGTCTCTGGCGCTTTCCGTTGTACTGCTGCTTGTAGGGCTGCTGCTGTGGTTCTTTGTGAATCGTGCCAGTTCACGTAGCAATGAGCAAATTGAACTGCTGCAGTCGCTGCTTGATCAACAAAAGCGGCAGAACGCGCTGCTGCGCCGTCTCTGTGAAGCCAATGAGCCGGAGAAAGAAGAGGTTGTTGAACCTTCAGCGGCTGAGAAGGAGAAAAACGACGACGATTTCATTCGTCTCGTTGCTGAACGTTAAGTTGATGAACAGGTGTGCACATCCTGTGCGCGCCTGTGAGTGTCATAAAATTTTGCTATAACTTATTCTTATGTAATCTCTTATTCCACGCCAAACCGTTTCCGTTTAATAGATTAAACACCTACGCTCTATTTCACATATTGAATAATCTTTTGAGCTAATCAAAAAAAGTAATAACGAAACGTTTCTATTGCCTGATGGCAATAGTTTGTCATTAATGTTTCATTATTAACGTCTATTTTAGCGAATATTTGTGTCGTCATGAGTTAGCGCTTTAATTAACACTATGACAGAGATAGTTAAGGCGATTTCCTCTTGTTCTTCAGACTCATTTGCGCATCATTATGCACATTACGCCGCAACGCCCCCTTAAATATGGCAGTTCGTATACGTACGTACCTGGACGAACAGAAGTTGTTGAGCTATGGTAAAAAAGTTGCATTTATCAGGCATACGTTATTGTTTGTTTTGTGACAATGCAAAGATAAGCCAGGCGCGGCAAAGACGCATAAATGTGCAGGCGATCAAATGATTTCCTGATAATTTGTGCGAACGATCGTGACACGTTTAAAAATGGCTTGCCATTATTTACGTTGTGTGTGATAACACGTTTCGGGTTAAACGAGGTACAGTTCTGTTTATGTGTGGCATTTTCAGTAAAGAAGTCCTGAGTAAACACGTTGTCGTTGAATACCGCTTCTCTGCCGAACCTTATATTAGTGCCTCATGCAGTTATGTGTCAGTTTTATCTATGTAAGCACCTGCGGGTGAAGAAAACAGTTTAAGGAATTTTGCAAATGGCAAAGATTAAAGGTCAAGTTAAGTGGTTCAACGAGTCTAAAGGTTTTGGCTTCATTACTCCGGCTGATGGCAGCAAAGACGTGTTCGTACACTTCTCTGCAATCCAGGGTAACGGCTTCAAAACTCTGGCTGAAGGCCAGAACGTTGAGTTCGAAATTCAGGACGGCCAGAAAGGTCCGGCTGCAGTTAACGTAACTGCTATCTGATTCAAGACCACTCATCTTGTAAGAAAGCCTCGCTATAGCGGGGCTTTTTAGCATCTGTTGCAAAGTATTTCCAATTTTTCCCCTCCGACGCGCTTTGTTGCAAAACATCACCCTTATTAGCACTGTTTAGCAGTCTGTTTTGCCAATTTTCTGTTAAATCAGGTGGTTGCAAAATAATGCTGGAGCTACGGTGCAAAAGAATAAAAGTAAGTCGGTCACAAATTTTCTCCCTATCCGTTTTGGGTTGCTGTGTGTGGCGATTTTGGGATGTCTTGGATTTCTGCTGGCGAGGGTAGGTTGGCTGCAAATCGTCTCTCCGGATAATCTGGTTAAACAAGAGGATATGCGTTCGCTGCGTGAAGAACCCATCGCCGTGATGCGCGGAACTATTAGCGATCGTGAAGGACGCCCGCTGGCGGTGAGCGTGCCGGTAAGCGCTATCTGGATAGATCCGCAGACCATGCTGGAAAAGGGCGGTGTCGGCTATGGTCCGCGCTGGCAGGCAATGGCGGAAGCGTTGCATATCGATCTTATTGAACTCTCTCATCGGGTGCAGTCGCATCCGCATGCTCGCTTTCTTTATCTGGCGCGCCAGGTGAATCCGGAACAGGCCGACTGGATCGATAAATTGCACCTGCCGGGCGTTTATTTGCGCGATGAGTCCCGCCGTTTCTATCCCGCCGGGCACGTCGCGGCGAACCTGCTGGGCTTTACCAATGTAGATAATCAGGGCATCGAAGGGGTTGAGAAAAGCTTTAACAAACAGCTAATGGGAACGCCCGGGCGCCGGCTGGTGCGTAAAGACCGTCACGGCCATGTGATCGAGAATATCACCGAGCAGGCCGCCGTTCCGGCGCATAATCTGCAGCTTAGTATTGACGAGCGCCTGCAAACGGTCACGGAGGATGCGCTGGATAATGCCGTGCGTTGGAACAAGGCGGAATCAGGCGCGGCGGTGTTGATCAAGATTGATACCGGCGAAATCCTGTCGATGGCCAGCTACCCGGATTTTAACCCTAATAACCGCGACAGCGCCCAGCTCGATGATTTTCGAAATCGCGCTATCAGCGATACCTTTGAGCCGGGTTCAACGGTTAAACCGCTGGTGATTATGACCGCGCTGCAGCAGGGGATTGTGCAGCCGGATAGCGTAGTCGATACCCATCCCTTTACGCTTGATGGCCATCGCATTCGCGACGTGGGTTATTATCCCGAGCTGACGCTCACCGGTATTCTGCAAAAGTCGAGCGATACCGGGGTTTCGCACCTCTCGCTGGCGATGCCGGTGCAGCATCTTATTGATACTTACAAGGCCTTTGGCTTTGGCGACCCGACCGGGCTTGGCTTGACCGGTGAAAGCTCCGGGCTGATGCCGCATCGTCGCTATTGGGGCGAGCTGGATCGTGCCACCTTCGCCTTTGGCTATGGACTGATGGTTACGCCGCTACAGCTGGCGCATGTCTATGCGACGATCGGCGGTTACGGTATTGAGCGCCCGCTGTCGATAACCCGTATCGATCCGCCGGTTATCGGGACGCGAGTTATGCCGCAAGAGATCGTCCATGAGGTTGAACATATGATGGAGAGCGTGGCGTTACCGGGGGGCGGCGGGACAAAAGCGGCGGTACGTGATTATCGTATCGCGGTAAAAACGGGTACGGCGAAGAAAATTGGCCCTGACGGTAAATACATCGATAAATACGTCGCCTATACCGCCGGCGTGGCGCCGGCCAGTCAGCCGAAGTATGCCTTGGTGGTGGTGATAAACGATCCCAGTAACGGCAAATACTACGGCGGGGCGGTATCTGCCCCGGTATTCAGTCAGATTATGGGCGACGTACTGCGTCTGGAAAACGTGATGCCCGACGGTATGCCGCAAGGCTCTGAGAATCTTATCGTCATGCATAACCGCGAGGATCTGCCTCCCGCGTTGTAACAGTGGTCTGCGAGGGCGAATAGCGCTACACTTTCGCCCTTTCAGCGCCACCGGAGTTATCATGTCTTACACCTGCCCACTATGCCACGCGCCGCTTAGCCGCAGCGCAAATAGCTATATTTGCCCGCAGCGGCACCAGTTCGATCTGGCAAAGGAAGGGTATGTCAATTTACTGCCGGTGCAGTTCAAACGTTCACGCGATCCGGGCGATAGCGCTGAGATGATGCAGGCGCGCCGCGCTTTCCTCGATGGCGGATATTATCAACCGCTGCGCGAGGCGATTTGCGGCTATCTGCGGACTTTCGCCCCGGGCGAGCTGCTGGATATCGGCTGCGGAGAGGGATACTACACGCATGCTTTCGCCGCCATTGCCGCACGCAGTTTCGGCCTCGATGTCTCAAAATCGGCGATCCGCGCCGCCGCTAAACGTTACCCACAGGTCGAATTCTGCGTGGCTTCCAGCCAACGGTTGCCTTTTGCCGATCAATCTCTGGATGCCGTCGTGCGTATTTATGCGCCCTGTAACGCCGATGAACTGGCGCGTGTAGTAAAAGCAGGCGGTTGGGTGATTACCGCCACCCCTGGGCCGCGCCATCTGATGGAACTGAAAGGGCTAATCTACGATGAAGTTCGTCTGCATGAACAGAACCGGGAAGCGATGCCGGGCTTTACGCTGCGTCATGAGCAGCAGTTAGCTTATCCGATGCAGTTGAGCGGCGCGCAGGCGGAAGCATTACTACAGATGACGCCGTTTGCATGGCGAGCGAAACCGGAAGTCAGGGAGTCGTTACGCCAGCAGGAAATCTTTGGCTGCCAGACCGATTTCATGATTCACTGCTGGCAGCGCGAGGGGTAAGGGCTACGGCGCGAAATGGCCCCACAGAATCTGCGCGCCGATACCGATTAGCACGATACCGCCAAGAATTTCGGCCCGTTTGCCGAGCAGCGGGCCGATAAAGCGGCCAACCATAATTCCCAGCGTTGACATGGTAAAGGTGGCGCAGCCGATAGCCAGCGCGGTGGCGATAATATTGACCTGCAGGAAAGCAAGCCCCACGCCAACGGCCATCGCGTCAAGACTGGTAGCGAATGCGGTGGTCACTAGCAGCCAGAAGCCGTGGCGACGCGGCGCTTCACATTCATCGTCATCGCCGCCGCGAAAACCTTCAATGACCATACGCCCGCCGAGAAACACCAGCAGCACGAACGCGATCCAGTGGTTCCATTCCAGCACAAACTGGCTGGCCAACATGCCCAGGCCCCAGCCGACCAGCGGCGTCAGGGTTTCGATCGCGCCGAATATAAGACCGGTGCGTAGCGCTTCGGAGAACTTAGGTTTATGCAGGGTGGCGCCTTTACCGATAGAAGCGGCAAACGCGTCCATCGACATACCAAAGGCAAGAAGGATAGTGGCAGAAATATTCATGAGCGTGTCCTGACCGGGGAATATCCATATGACACATCGCTGCCCCCAGTAAATATACGCGGAGCTTGAGCATAACGTACAGCAGTGATGTATCTATGGTCTCGCCTGATTGAACGACCGCTCAACCCGTACGTGCCACGTTTTGCAACGAGTATGTTGACACGTACATTTTCCACTTGCGGAAAATCGGCTACTCCCCAACGACGGGCGCAACCTTAACATATTTTTAGAAGATAAAACAATCACAGAAAAATAATATTAGCAACAATAAATGATAACGATTTTCATTTAAAATATTAAGTGAAGGATTGGTTAAATAATATAACGGGGTGAGGGGAGTAAATATAGCCATGGCTATATATTCCGACAGCAATGAATGGCGGAAATATAGCGCAGGCTATATCTATAACTCATTGACTGGTAACGAGTAGTTTGTATATTTTTTCCAGATCGTCGATATTTCGTACGCGGATAAGCAGGCGCCGCTGCTCTAATTGCATCACCAGTACGCCGTCTTCCGACAAATTCATTGCTTTAATGCGCGGATATTCAATCCACACGTTGGCAAAGAAAAAACCGCTCTTTTTGAACAGAATTCGCGGCGTACGGATCCAGAACAGATATAACCCCATTAATGCCAGCGCAGATAATAACCAGGTGGTGATTATTTCGCCGTGGCTGGCAATATTGTTGTAGATGAGAATCGCCGTCAGGCCGACGAAAATCATCCCGTCGACGCGTCCACGACGCAGCAGGGGGATTGACAGCAGGGTGGGGCCATTGCGGCGCGGCATGATGAATTGGTCGTAGATAGCGAAAGCCACCAGGGCGACGATAAACAGAATGAGCACCAGCTCCGTGATTGCCATTGATCCTCCAGGCAGCGTGGACCTGCGTACAGGTACACGTTTTTACGCTAAAAAAAAGCCGGGGACAAAGCTGCCCCCGGCCTACTACGTGACGATTATTGACCCAGCAGGCCGACCGCATAGCCGGCGATACCGATGACGAAGAAGCCAACGATGATCCACAGCGGATTGACTTTCTTACGCAGCAGCCACATACAAGCGAAGGTCAGCAGCAGCGGCACCAGTCCCGGCATCAGCTGGTCAAGGATGGTCTGCACGGTGGTCACACGAGTCTGGCCATCCTGACCGGTGATAGTGGAAACCACCAGGGGAATATTGACATGCGTCCATTTGTTAACCAGGGCCCCCATGACAAACAGGCCGAGGATTGATGCCCCCTCGGTCAGTTTCTGCAGGAAGCCGCCGCCCATATCCTTAACGATGTCCACGCCTTTCCGATAGCCGTATGCTACGCCGTAGTAGCGGGTCAGCAGACGCACGGCATTGAACAGGATGAAGAACAGTAGCGGACCAAGCAGGCTACCGCTCATCGCGATACCGGCGCCGAGCGCGGCGAATACCGGACGCACGGTACCCCAGAAGATCGGGTCGCCGACGCCTGCCAGCGGCCCCATCAAACCGACTTTGATACCGTTGATCGCGCCATCGTCGATTTCCGCGCCGTTAGCACGCTGTTCTTCCATCGCTAGCGTTACGCCGAGTACCGGCGCCGCGACGTATGGATGGGTGTTGAAGAACTCAAGGTGACGCTTAATAGCCTGCTTACGCGCATCGTTGTTCTCCGGGTACAGGCGACGGATTGCCGGAACCATAGAGAAGCAGAAGCCCAGCGCCTGCATACGTTCGAAGTTCCATGAACCCTGGAACAGGTTAGAACGAATGAACACGCCACGAATATCACTCTGAGTGAGTTTTTTCTCGGTGGTATTTTTAGTCATATCAACCATTTCGCTCACCTGTTAGTCCAGTTCGTTATCGAGATCGTTGTTACCAGCCGCCTGAGCCGGGGCACCCGCTACGCGGTTATATTTCGGGCTCAGCTGAATGTAGAGAATGGCCATGACGGCACCAATCACACCCAGCGCAACCAGGTTGAAATTGGTGAAGGCCGCGGTGACGAAACCGAGATAGAAGAATGGCATCAGGTAGCCCGCGCGCATCATGTTGATGACCATCGCGTAACCGACGACGACGATCATGCCGCCTGCGATATTCAGACCGCCAGTCACCACTTCCGGAATGGCGTTCAGCAGACCCTGAACTTCGCTGGTGCCGACAGAGATGGCTACGATAACCGCCGGGATGGCGATACGCATCGCCTGCAGGAACAGCGAGGAAACGTGCAGCCAGGAGATGGCCGTCAGGTTACCGTTTTCAGCGGCTTTATCCGCCGCGTGCTGGAAGGCAACGGTAATGGTACGAACGATAATGGTCAGAACCTGGCCTGCCGCCGCCAGCGGGATAGCCAGCGCGATACCGGCGCCAATGCTTTGGTGGCCAGCGATAACCAGTACGGTAGAAATAATGGATGCCAGCGCGGCATCAGGCGCAACCGCCGCACCGATGTTCATCCAGCCGAGGGCGATCATTTCCAGCGTACCGCCGATGATGATACCGGTTTTCATGTCACCGAGAACGGCGCCGATTAACGTACAGGCGACCAGAGGACGGTGGAACTGAAATTCATCAAGTACCGACTCCATACCCGCAATACACGCGACGATGAACACCAGCACAATCTGAAGAAGGGTAATCTCCATTGTACTTCTCCTGTTGATAAAGTCTTAAAGTGAAAATTGGCTCACGAGCGCCGGGTTATTTATCCACCTTGGCGATCAAATCCATCATTTTCAGTTTCTGGTCGGTGGAAACTTTGCGCGCTTCCAGTTCAATACCGCGGGCATTCAGTTTTTTGAATGCTTCGATATCGGTTTCATCGACCGAAATCGCGTTATTCACCTGCGTTTTACCCTGACGGAAAGCCATACCGCCAATGTTGACGCTGGTAATTTTCACGCCGCCTTCAACAATACGTTCAACGTCCGTTGGGTTAGTGAACAGCAGCATGACGCGCTCGCCGGCGTATTTCGGGTTGTTGTAGACGCGAATCATTTTCGCGACATCAACAACGTGAGCGGTCACGCCCGGAGGAGCCACCTGGGTCAGCAGCGTTTTACGCACCGTATCGGCGGCAACTTCATCACTGACCACGATAATGCGGGTGACGTTGGTCTCTTTGGTCCAGCGGGTCGCAACCTGGCCGTGGATAAGACGGTCATCGATACGCGCCAGGCCAATCACCATGTAATCATTTGGCCCCATCGGTTTAGCGGGTGCCGCCGCTTTCGGCGCTGCGGCCTGTACCGGCGCCGCTTTTTCAACCGGTTTGGCTTTCAGCGCTTTCACGCCTTCGCTACCGGTTTCCACCGCCAGCGCCACCAGCTCATCAAACGACGGATCGTCATCGCGGGCCATGAAGGTTTCAACCAGCATCGGGACGTTGACGCCAGCGATCACTTCATAGTTTTCTTTATCAACAACAATGCGGCTTGCCGCGTTGAATGGACTACCGCCCCACGTATCGACGAGGAACAGCACGCCTTTTGTGGTATCCAGTTTTGCCAGCTGTGCATTGTACTTTTCGATTAGCGTTTCGGCATTTTCGCCGGGAACGAAATCGATCCAGCCAACGTTTTCCTGCTCGCCCAACAGCATTTCTGCGGTTTTCAGCAGTTGTTCTGCAGCCCAACCATGTGTGCCTATTACAATAGCAATCGTCACTTGCTACCTCCGTTATTATGGTGAATGCATCATCTGGTCTGATACATCCTGAATCACTCTTGTGGAAAAATCGATTCAGTAAGGGTGTAAGATCTAAATTAATTACTACCGCGAATTATTTTAGATAGTGAAAAAATAATTAATGTGATGGAGCTCCGTAAATTACGCTTCAATAATCAATAATTTCGCAGCGCAAAAAATAGCCTTAGCTATTGCAAAGACAGGTAAATTTTTGCCAATTCTGCGCTATATTTTGCTATGTTTAGCTTCCGTTTAATTACTCAGGAGTATAGGGCATAGCCCGCCGTATGGACCGTCATCGACGTCTTTTCACCCTCAGGCACTCGTCTGCCGCCTCAACCACACACGCTTTTTTACCAGCAACTATTGTTTCGCCGGTGCTTGACATCGCGATGACTACCGCTGTCGTTAACGGGAGCCGCTCATGGAATTCTTAATGGATCCCACCATCTGGGCTGGCCTGCTGACGTTGGTAGTCCTCGAAATTGTTCTGGGTATCGATAACCTGGTCTTTATCGCCATCCTTGCCGATAAACTGCCGCCAAAACAGCGTGATAAGGCTCGTATCATCGGCCTGTCGCTGGCGCTGATTATGCGCCTGGGACTGCTCTCGGTTATCTCGTGGATGGTCACGTTGACCAAGCCTTTGATAAGCATAGGCGATTTTTCGTTCTCCGGGCGCGATCTGATCATGCTGGTCGGCGGTATCTTCCTGCTATTCAAGGCGACGACAGAACTTCATGAACGACTGGAAAACCGCCAGCATGATGCCGGTCACGGCAAAGGCTATGCCAGCTTCTGGGTGGTAGTGCTACAAATTGTAGTGCTGGATGCCGTCTTCTCGCTTGATGCGGTGATTACCGCCGTCGGCATGGTGAACCATTTGCCGGTGATGATGGCTGCGGTCGTTATTGCGATGATCCTGATGCTGCTGGCCTCGAAGCCGTTAACCCGCTTCGTGAACCAACATCCGACGGTTGTCGTGCTGTGTCTGAGCTTCCTGCTGATGATTGGTCTGAGTCTGGTGGCTGAAGGCTTTGGCTTCCATATTCCGAAGGGCTACCTGTACGCGGCAATCGGCTTCTCGATTACCATTGAGTTCTTTAACCAGGTGGCGCGGCGTAACTTTATCCGCCACCAGTCGACGTTGCCGCTGCGCGCGCGTACCGCTGATGCGATTCTGCGCCTGATGGGCGGTCGCAAACAGGCGGCTGTCGCGCACGATAGCGATAGCCCGGCGGCAGTGCCGGTGCCGGAAGGCGCGTTTGCTGAAGAAGAACGCTATATGATTAACGGCGTGCTGACCTTGGCGCAGCGCTCATTGCGCAGCATCATGACCCCGCGAGGCGAAATTAGCTGGGTGGATGCTGAGCAGAGCGAAGAAGAAATTCGTCGCCAGCTGCTTTCGTCTCCGCACAGCATGTTCCCGGTTTGCCGCGGCGAGCTTGATGAAATCATCGGTATCGTACGCGCCAAAGAGATGCTGGTGGCGCTGGAAGCGGGCGAGAACGTTGCCGCAATGGCTTCCGCTTCTCCGGCGATTGTGGTGCCGGAAACGCTGGACCCGATCAACCTGCTGGGCGTGCTGCGCCGGGCGCGCGGTAGCTTTGTCATCGTCACCAACGAATTTGGCGTGGTGCAGGGGCTGGTGACGCCGCTGGACGTCCTGGAAGCGATCGCCGGTGAGTTCCCGGATGCCGATGAAACGCCGGAAATTGTGCTGGATGGCGAGGGTTGGCTCATCAAAGGTTCAACCGACCTCCATGCGCTACAGCAGGCGCTGGGGCTGGACGACCTGGTCAACGAAGACGATGATATCGCGACCGTTGCCGGGTTGGTTATCTCCGCGAACGGTCATATCCCGCGGGTAGGCGATGTTGTCGAACTGCCGCCGCTGCAGTTCACCATCATTGAAGCGAATGATTACCGCGTCGATCTGGTACGGGTTATTAAAACCGTCCACGATAACGACGAAGAAGAGTAATGCCGAACCCGCCGGGCTAAACCTGGCCGGCGGGTTGTTTTTTACTCCCAGTCGCCGCCAGACGGTGCTTCTCTTCCGCCAGCCAGCGCGGAAAATCCTCTACCGGTAACGGGCGGGCATAATAATATCCCTGTAGTAAATCCACGCCGTGGCTGCGCATGTAAATCTTCTGCTCCTGAGTTTCAACCCCTTCGGCAATGGTGACGATTTTGAGCCGGTGCGCCAGGGCGATAATCATATCGGTCACCGTCGCGTTGACGCCGTCAATACCAATGGCGCCGGTATAAGATTTATCAATTTTCAGTACATCCGGGCGGAGTTTTTCCAGCCAGGACAAAGAACTGTTGCCGGTGCCGAAGTCATCAATGGCCAGCTGGACGCCTTTAAAATGCAGGTGCTCCGCCATGTGATGATCGCCCTCACGCAGGACATCGCGTTCAGTCAGCTCGACCACCAACTGCTGTACCGGATTAGCGCTGAACCAATAGGTGTGCAGATCGCGCAGCAGCTCGCCGTTGCTGAAATGACGCGCCGCCACGTTAATACCAATATGAAAATTGGCATCCTGCGGGAAATAATGCAGCCGACGGGCGGTTTCAGCGATGACGTAGCGGGTGAGGGGGACTATCAGGTTGTAGCCTTCAGCAATAGGGATAAAAACATCCGGCGAGATATTTCCGCGGCGCGGATTGTTCCAGCGCAGCAAAATTTCCACGCCGCAACATTCCTGAGTACGTAAATCCTGCAGCGGCTGGCACCATACCTCGAACTCGTGGGCGGCGATACCCAGGGTTATTTCGCGCGAGAAAGTCATTCGTCCTGCGGTCGTCAGCCAGGCGATACCGGTCATCAACAGGCTGAACATCAGCGCCAGCGGTAATTCAGCGGGCAGCTCTTCTAAGGCCACCGCGGAGGCTCCCGGGCCGCTGATGTTGATGGTAAAGGGGAACTGGCTGGAACTTTGCCGGTAAATTATCGGCAGACCCGGCAACTGATGACTTTCGACGACGCCGACATCGCTGAGAAAACTCTTGTTGCCGACCGTGAGGCTGATGTCGCTTATGAGCGATGATTTTTCTTTGAGAATCAATTCGCCAAGCAGCTCGATATTGATAATTAACAACGCGCCGTCGGCGCCGCTCACGGAGGAGGGATACCACTGGATCAGTACCGGCGTGCCTTTGAGCAGCGAGTTATCGGTTGAAAAGGCCAGCAGCGGCTTTACCGTCGGCAGCGTGGGCTGTAGCTGATGAATGGCCACATGGCGCGGGCCAAAAATGCTGGAGCAGTAGGCCATCCCGGACTGAACAAGGATGATTGAGCGTACGGTCTGCAGAGTGGCCGCGGTTTTACGCAGCTCAAGATGCACATCCTGACAGGGTTTGCCGACCATACTCAGCAGGGTAGCGTGTTTTGCCGCCAGCGGCTGCAGGATATTGTCCATCGCGATCACCATATTGCGGGTCACCGTCTGGATGCGCTGTTGATTTTGGCTACGCTGTGAAATAAATCGGATTGTCAGGGTGACTGCAAGCGTCAGAAATGCAACGGCCAGGCACACCAGAATGCGCTTGCGGCGGTACGTCGAAATGACCTTCTGTGCATTTTGCATGCGAGGCGCCCTGTCGGCTAAATAGAGGAATAAGAGTAACAGCCGGCTTAAAGCAAGTGTAGTGGGTAAGATAAGTTGGTGGGAGAAAAAGAAAAATGCGCCCGGAAAGGGCGCATTTCACAGACGTGTTTTAGTCACACTGGACTTTGATCGCCAGGCCGCCGCGAGAGGTTTCGCGATATTTGGCGTTCATGTCTTTACCCGTTTCGTACATGGTCTCGATAACTTTATCGAGAGAGACGCGCGGTTCGCTGGTGCGGCGCATCGCCATACGCGCGGCGTTAATCGCCTTCACGGAGGCGATAGCGTTTCGCTCGATGCACGGCACCTGAACCTGGCCGGCGACCGGGTCGCAGGTCAGGCCGAGGTTATGTTCCATGCCGATCTCCGCCGCCACGCAAACCTGCTCCGGGCTGGCGCCGAGCAGTTCAGCCAGCCCCGCCGCCGCCATTGAACAGGCCACGCCGACTTCGCCCTGACAGCCGACTTCGGCGCCGGAAATGGACGCGTTCATCTTGTACAGCGCGCCAATCGCGCCGGAGGCCATAAAGTAGCGAATATAGATATCCGGGCTGACGGATTCGATAAAGTGATCGTAGTAGGCGAGCACTGCCGGAACGATACCACAGGCGCCGTTGGTCGGCGCGGTAACGACGCGGCCGCCTGCGGCGTTCTCTTCATTGACCGCCAGCGCGAACATGTTCACCCAGTCGACAACATTCATCGGGTCGTTAGACAGTTTATCGCTGGCGACCAGCAGACGACGCAGCGCCGAAGCGCGTCGCGGCACGCGCAGCGGCCCCGGCAGCACGCCTTCGGTGTTCATGCCGCGATCGATACAGGCGCGCATGGTTTGCCAGACGTTTTCGAAATAGGCTTCGATCTCTTGCTTGCTGTGCAGCGCCAGTTCGTTTTGCATCACCATGCCGGAGAGCGACAGACCGGTTTCTTTGCAGTAGCCCAGCATTTCCTGCGCCGATTTAAACGGATACGGAACCTGCAGTTCGCTCGCGTCTTCTTTGCCGAAATGCTCTTCGTCGACGATAAAACCGCCGCCGATTGAATAGTAAGTCTTGCTGTAAATTTCTTTCTCGCCGGCCCACGCATGGATAGTCATGCCGTTTTCGTGCAGCGGCAGGTTGTCGCTACGAAAACGCATGCCGTCATCCGCCGGGAAGTCGACTTCGTGTTGCCCGTTTGCCAGCAGCAGACGGCCGCGGGTTTCTACGTCGCGGATAAATGCCGGGATCGCGTCAATATCGACCGTCGCAGGCAGATTGCCCGCCAGTCCCATGATAATGGCGATGTCCGTATGGTGGCCTTTGCCGGTTAATGAAAGCGACCCATAGACGTCAACGGCGACGCGCGTCACTTCATTAAGCAATCCCTTTTCGACCAGGTCATCGACGAACTGTTTACCGGCCTTCATCGGCCCTACAGTATGGGAAGATGAGGGACCAATCCCCACCTTGAACATGTCGAATATACTAATCACGATAACACTCCTGACAGGGTTACCGCGGTTGCGGTAACGATGTAATAACTGCGCATAGTGTAAGAGGGAACCGGGTTGTCAGCTTAACTATTCACATGAATTAAACTAATGGATAACCTTGGTTTTACTAATAGTGCGAGCGGCTTCTCATTACTTATTATAGCTAAGGACGGGTGCCGATTTGCAGCGCCAGCTCGCGAATAATGCCGGCGGTCATTCCCCAGACAAAATAATGTTGGTACCACGATAGCCAGACGCGATGTGAATTACCGCGCCGATGGATGTCCAACGGGTGGTAGCGACCCAGGCGCAGCGCTTCTTCAAGCGGCATTTCAAACACCGCAGACACCTCGTCCTGACTGGCATGATAGTGCAGGTTCGGGGGGATTATGCCGACAACCGGCGTCACCTGAAAGCCGGTGACGCTGTCGACCGGCGGCAGCACGCCGATCACTTCAACGGCTTCCGGCGGGATCGCCACTTCTTCCTGCGCCTCGCGCAGCGCGGCGGCGATTAACGTTGCGTCGGTGTTATCAACTGCGCCGCCGGGGAAGGCGACCTGGCCCGCGTGCTTGCGCAGCAGCGGCGAACGCTGGGTCAGCAACAGTCCCGGCTGCGGGCGACGGACAATCGGCACCAGTACCGCCGCCTGGCGCTGGTTCAGCGACTGCGGCGAGGGCTGCGGGCGCAGCAGCTGAAAACGGGAAAGAAAGTCGTCCAGGTCGAGGGCGTTAGCCGCCATGTTCTAGCTCTCCAGTTGATGCAGAATACGGTTAACTTTATCAAAAGTTTCCTGATATTCCGCTGCCTCTTCGCTGTCCGCCACGATACCGCCGCCCGCGGAACAGTACAGCTGACCCTGCCAGGCGGTGATCGTACGGATAGTAATACTGGTATCCATATTGCCGCACAGACTGAGATAACCAATGCTGCCGCACCATGCGTTGCGTCGCTGCGGTTCAAGTTCATCGATAATCTCCATAGCGCGAACTTTTGGCGCGCCGGTAATAGAGCCGCCAGGGAAGGCCGCGCGCAGCAGATCGCTGGCATCAAGCGTAGCAGGCAATCGTGCGGTGATGGTGCTCACCAGGTGATGCACCGCCGGGAAAGGTTCAACCACAAACAGTTCCGGTACGCGCACGCTGCCCGGCACGGCGACGCGGCCGATATCATTGCGCATCAGATCGACAATCATCAGGTTTTCTGCGCGATCTTTCGGTGAGTGGGCAAGCGTTACCGCCTGGCGCGCATCTTCTTGCGGAGAGTCGAGTCGCGGCAGCGTGCCTTTAATGGGGCGCGTCTGGATGTCGCCCTGATGCAATTGAATAAATCGCTCCGGAGACAGGCTTAAAATCGCCCCTTCCGCCAGGCGAATGAAGGCGCTGAACGGCGCGCGGTTAACGGCATTAAGCTTACAAAATGCCTGCCATTCGTCGCCGCGATAGCGGGCCTGGAAACGCTGCGCCAGGTTGACCTGATAACAGTCGCCGCTGCGCAGATACGCCTGCACCTGGCGGAATTTTTCGCCGTACTGCTGACGGCTCATATTTGATTGCCAACTGGAGGTCAGGGAGAAAGATTCAGCCGGCTGGCGCGTTTGCGATTCCAGCCACTGCAGGCGCTGTTGCGGATTGTCGTAGCTCAGTAGCGATACCTGCTGACGTTGATGATCGACGATCAGCGCCCAGTCATAAATGCCGACCGCCATCTCCGGCAGGGCTATATCAGCCTGCGCTTGCGCGGGAAGACGTTCAAAGCGGCGGCCAAGATCGTAGCCGAATAACCCCAACGCGCCGCCGAGAAACGGCAGGTTTTCATCGGCCTGCGGCGTTAACTGACAGCGATCCAACTGCTGTTGCAGCAGCTGCAGCGGATCGTCCTGGGAGACAAATTCGCCTTCACCGTCGTTGACCCAGGTTTGCTCGCCGCGGGTAACCAGCGTCGCGCGCGGTTCGGCGACGATAATATCGAAACGGCTATACGGATGGTCGGCAAAGCCGGAGTGCAGCAGCATCGCCCACGGCATCGCGCTTAACGGCGCGAAATAGCGTTCGGCGGCATCCGCACGCCAGGGCAGGGTAATAATAGCGGGGGACAACATTAACCTCGATCCTAATGTGCCGCCCACTGGCGAAATGGCGGACGGCGTGAAATAATTACGCCCCACAATGTAGCAGGAGTGAGTGATGTTTGCAGGTTTACCTTCGCTGAGCCATGAGCAACAGCAAAAAGCGGTCGAACGTATTCAGGAATTGATGGCGCAGGGGATGAGCAGCGGCCAGGCAATCGCCCTGGTGGCCGATGAACTGCGCGCCACGCATACCGGCGACCGGATAGTAGCGCGCTTCGAAGATGACGAAGAAGACGAGTAACTACGCCGCGGCGATGATTTTAATCTCAACTTTATACTGCGGCTTCATCAGGGTCGCCTGTACGGTACAGCGCACCGGCGCGTGACCGGCAACCACCCAGGCGTCCCAGGCTTTATTCATCGCCGCAAAATCATCTTTATTGGCCAGGAAAATGGTGGCATCAAGAATACGTGACTTATTGCTGCCCTGTTTTTCCAGCACCGCGTCAATTTGCGCCAGGGTGTTGGCGGTCTGTTCAAACGCGTCGGCGTCGAGGTTTTCCGGCACCCCGGTGTAGTAAATGGTTTGGTTGTGAATGACCACATCAGACCAGCGGGCTTCGGCATCAATACGCGTAATTGTCATTTATCTTTCCTCGTTGTTCTATCCATTTGGCTGCGGCAAGACTGCCATAATGTTCCGTCCGCGTCACTACCCGGGCTGGCGAAACGCCGTCCTCCCTGACATAATCACTGTCCAAATAACCAGGGGGCAACGTGATCGACGATTTTGCAGCAGACGGCCAGCTGGCCATGGCGATACCGGGATTTAAGCCGCGCGAGCCGCAGCGCCAGATGGCGGTAGCGGTGAGTGAGGCCATTGAAGCCTCCCGGCCGCTGGTGGTGGAAGCAGGGACCGGCACCGGTAAAACCTACGCGTATCTGGCGCCCGCGCTGCGTGCGAAGAAAAAGGTGATCATCTCCACGGGTTCGAAAGCGCTGCAGGATCAGCTCTACAGCCGCGATCTACCGACCGTTGCTAAAGCGCTTAAATTCACTGGCAAACTGGCGTTGTTAAAAGGGCGCTCAAACTACCTGTGCCTTGAACGCCTTGAGCAGCAGGCGCTGGCGGGCGGCGATCTGCCGGTACAAACGTTAAGTGACGTTATTCTTCTGCGCTCCTGGTCTAATCAGACGCAGGATGGCGATATCAGCACCTGCGCCAGCGTCGCCGAAGATTCTCAGGCCTGGCCGCTGGTCACCAGCACCAACGATAACTGTCTCGGCAGCGACTGCCCGTTATACAAAGATTGTTTTGTGGTTAAAGCGCGTAAGAAGGCGATGGATGCTGACGTGGTGGTGGTCAACCATCACCTGTTTCTTGCCGATATGGTGGTAAAAGAGAGCGGCTTTGCCGAACTGATCCCCGAAGCGGAAGTGATGATCTTCGATGAAGCCCATCAGTTGCCGGATATCGCCAGCCAGTATTTTGGCCAGTCGCTCTCCAGCCGCCAGCTGCTGGATTTGGCCAAAGACATTACCATTGCCTACCGTACCGAACTGAAAGATACCCAACAGCTGCAAAAATGCGCCGATCGTCTGGCGCAAAGCGCGCAGGATTTTCGGCTGCAGTTGGGCGATCCGGGCTATCGCGGCAACCTGCGCGAACTGCTGGCGGATAGCCACATTCAGCGCGCGCTGCTGCTGCTCGATGACGCGCTTGAACTGTGTTACGACGTCGCCAAACTCTCCCTTGGCCGTTCGGCGCTGCTCGACGCCGCCTTTGAGCGCGCGACGCTCTACCGCGGCCGCCTGAAGCGGCTCAAGGAGATCAATCAGCCTGGCTATAGCTACTGGTATGAATGCACGTCGCGTCATTTTACCCTCGCCTTGACGCCGTTAACGGTGGCAGAGAAGTTTAAAGAGGTAATGGCGCAAAAATCGGGGAGCTGGATCTTTACCTCGGCGACGCTGTCGGTGAATGACGATCTCCACCACTTTACCGCTCGTCTCGGCATTGATGACGCGCAGACGCTGCTGTTGCCCAGCCCATTTGATTATCAGCATCAGGCGCTGCTCTGCGTACCGCGTAACCTACCGCTACCGAATCAGCCTGGCGCTGCCCGTCATCTGGCGGCAATGTTGAAACCCTTGATTGAGGCCAACGATGGACGCTGCTTCATGCTCTGCACCTCGCATGCCATGATGCGCGATCTGGCTGAGCAGTTCCGCGCCACCATGACGCTGCCGGTACTGCTGCAGGGAGAGACCAGCAAAGGCCAACTGCTGCAGCAGTTTGTTAGCGCCGGCAATGCGCTATTAGTGGCGACCAGTAGCTTCTGGGAAGGAGTTGACGTGCGCGGTGACGCGCTGTCGCTGGTGATTATCGATAAGCTGCCGTTTACCTCGCCGGACGATCCGCTGCTCAAAGCGCGAATGGAAGACTGCCGCCTGCGCGGCGGCGACCCGTTCGATGAAGTTCAGTTGCCGGATGCCGTCATTACCCTCAAACAAGGCGTGGGTCGCCTGATCCGCGATATTGACGATCGCGGCGTTCTGGTTATCTGTGACAACCGGCTGGTGATGCGCCCCTATGGCGCCGTGTTCCTGGCCAGCCTGCCACCCGCGCCGCGGACCCGTGATATCCGCCGGGCGGTACGCTTTCTCGCCGTGCCGCCGGCAAGGTAATCCGTCGCAAAATGTGGTAAGCTGCGCGCCATTTTGTTAATCAGCTATCCCCAATGGATTTCGGGCGGTGCGGCGGCGGTGAGTCCGTCAGCCGATGAATTTACCGCCCTAAAACCTGGATTATGTAACGAGAGCGTGACCACCCATGCGAATTTTGGCTATCGATACCGCCACGGAGGCGTGCTCCGCGGCGCTGTGGAATGATGGCGCCCTGAGCGCCCATTTTGAAATTTGTCCCCGCGAACACACCCAACGTATCCTGCCTCTGGTGCAGGAGGTCCTCACTGAAAGCGGCACTACGCTGAATGAACTTGACGCGCTGGCCTTTGGCCGCGGTCCGGGCAGCTTTACCGGCGTACGTATTGGTATCGGCATTGCGCAAGGACTGGCGCTGGGCGCTGAGCTGCCGATGATCGGCGTCTCTACGCTGGCGACGATGGCGCAGGGCGCGTGGCGCAAAACCGGCGCTACTCGCGTGCTGGCGGCCATCGACGCGCGTATGGGAGAAGTGTACTGGGCTGAGTATCAGCGCGACGAAAATGGCGTCTGGCACGGTGAAGAAACTGAAGCGGTTCTCAAACCGGCTGCGGTTGCCGAACGCCTGGCGCTGCTTTCTGGCGAATGGGCTACCGTCGGCACCGGCTGGCAGGCGTGGCCGGATCTGGCGAAAGAGAGCGGGCTGATTTTAAGCAGCGGCGAGATTGAACTGCCGGCGGCTGAAGATATGCTGCCGCTGGCCATTCATCTGTTGGCGGCAGGAAAAACCGTGGCCGTTGAGCATGCGGAACCAGTTTATTTGCGAAACGAAGTGGCGTGGAAGAAACTTCCTGGCCGCGAGTGAATCTCAGTAGAGAGAAGACTGAGAGAAGGAGTCGCATCATGGCGGGTCAAAAACAGGGCGTCCGTTGGCTGTTAGCCGCGGCGGTTGCCGTTGCGCTAAGCGGTTGCGTGTCGGTGCCGGATGTTATTAAAGGCACCAGCCCTACGCCACAGCAGGATTTAGTGCGGGTGATGAACGCGCCGCAGCTGTATATCGGCCAGGAAGCGCGTTTTGGCGGTAAGGTCGTCAACGTGCAGAATCAGCAGGGGAAAACCCGCTTAGAAATTGCCACCGTACCGCTGGATAGCGGCGCGCGGCCGGAACTGGGCGAACCTTCACGCGGCCGTATCCTCGCCGACGTGAGCGGTTTCCTTGACCCGGTCGATTTCCGCGGCCAGCTGGTAACCGTGGTTGGGCCGATTAGCGGCGTTGTCGACGGTAAAGTTGGCGCAACGCCGTATAAATTCATGTTGATGAATGCCACCGGCTATAAACGCTGGAACGTGGTGCAGCAGGTGGTGATGCCGCCGCAGCCCATTGACCCGTGGATGCTCGGCCCGCGCCCATGGGGCTACGGATACGGCGGCTGGAGTTGGTATAACCCGGGCCCGGCTGAGGTCAGAAACGTCGTAACGGAATGATTTTGTTGTTTTTATAATGGAATAGAAACAGCGGCTAGCCCGCTGTTTCGTGTTTTTTAGTCTCATAAGAAAAATAAATAGTGACGCGCTTCGCAACCTGAAAAACGCCTAATTAATAAACTGGTACGCTGAGTTAATATAATGTTAACAAAATGTTTGTTGATCAGGGGCTGTGATGACGACGAATAACTATTTCAGAGGTGAAGCAGTGAAAAAGGTTTGGCTAAACCGTTATCCCGCCGATGTTCCGGCGGAGATAAATCCTGACCGCTATCAATCCCTGGTTGAATTGTTTGAGCACGCCACTACCCGTTATGCCGATCAGCCGGCATTTATCAACATGGGCGAGGTGATGACCTACCGTAAGCTGGAAGAGCGCAGCCGCGCTTTCGCCGCTTATCTCCAGCAAGGATTAGGGCTACAGAAGGGCGATCGCGTCGCGCTGATGATGCCTAACCTGCTGCAATATCCGGTGGCGCTGTTTGGGATCCTGCGTGCCGGAATGATTGCCGTCAACGTTAACCCGCTGTATACCCCGCGCGAACTGGAGCACCAGCTCAATGACAGCGGCGCGGCGGCGATTGTGATCGTTTCCAACTTCGCACATACCCTGGAGAAAGTAGTCGATAAAACCCAGGTAAAACACGTCATCCTGACGCGGATGGGCGATCAGCTCTCCACCGCTAAAGGAACGTTGGTCAACTTCGTGGTGAAGTACATTAAGCGGCTGGTGCCAAAATATCATCTGCCGGACGCCATCTCATTTCGTAGCGCCCTGCAGCATGGCTACCGTATGCAGTACGTGAAGCCGGAAATCGTCGCGGACGATCTTGCCTTCCTGCAGTACACCGGCGGTACCACCGGCGTGGCGAAAGGGGCGATGCTGACTCACCGCAATATGCTGGCTAACCTCGAACAGGTGAATGCGACCTACGGTCCGCTACTGCACCGTGGTAAAGAGCTGGTGGTGACCGCGCTGCCGCTGTACCACATCTTCGCCTTGACCATGAACTGCCTGCTGTTTATTGAACTCGGCGGGCAGAACCTGTTGATTACCAATCCGCGCGATATTCCGGGCCTGGTAAAAGAGCTGGCAAAATATCGGTTCACCGCGATGACCGGGGTGAATACCTTGTTTAACGCGCTATTGAACAATAAAGAGTTCCAGCAGCTTGATTTCTCTTCGTTGCATCTTTCCGCCGGCGGCGGCATGCCGGTGCAGCAGGTGGTGGCGGAGCGCTGGGTGAAACTGACCGGCCAGTATCTGCTGGAGGGCTATGGCCTGACTGAGTGCTCGCCGCTGGTGAGCGTCAACCCGCATGATATCGACTACCACAGCGGCAGCATCGGCCTGCCGGTGCCGTCGACCGAAGCCAAGCTGGTCGATGACGATGATAATGAAGTCGCGCCGGGCGAGCCGGGTGAGCTCTGCATCAAAGGGCCGCAGGTGATGCTGGGCTACTGGCAGCGTCCGGATGCCACCGATGAAATCATTAAAGATGGCTGGCTGCATACCGGCGATATTGCGGTGATGGATGATGAAGGCTTCCTGCGCATCGTCGATCGCAAAAAAGATATGATTCTGGTCTCCGGTTTTAACGTCTATCCGAATGAAATTGAGGATGTGGTCATGCAGCATTCCGGCGTGCAGGAAGTGGCCGCCGTCGGCGTACCGTCCGGCAGTAGCGGCGAAGCGGTAAAAATTTTCGTGGTGAAGAAAGATGCTGCGTTAACCGAAGAAGCGCTGATTACTTTCTGCCGTCGCCATTTGACCGGCTACAAAGTACCGAAGCTGGTGGAGTTCCGTGACGAGCTACCGAAATCCAACGTCGGAAAAATTTTACGACGAGAACTGCGTGACGAAGCCCGTGCTAAAGTAGACAATAAAGGCTAAGTAACGAGTGAGTCGCCAGGCGCCGGCGAAGCCGGCGTCAAGATTACTGACAAAGAAGGAAAAAGCGTGGTTTTTCCTTCTTTGTGGTTATCAGCCGAAAATCAATAAATTGATTTTCCTTGTTATTTGTCTGGTGCAATCTGCAAGCCCAACGATTGCATGAGGTTTGTCATTAATCTCGCGCCGGCTAAGCCGGCGTTTTTTATGGGCGCAAGTTAAGAGAGTATGATTTGAACTATCAGATGATCACCACCGACGATGGC
The DNA here is from genome assembly GCF_040065095.1 of Klebsiella sp. CN_Kp091. NCBI lineage: Bacteria > Pseudomonadati > Pseudomonadota > Gammaproteobacteria > Enterobacterales > Enterobacteriaceae > Klebsiella > Klebsiella sp. CN_Kp091. The sequence continues at coordinate 191,372 of NZ_JBEAIO010000006.1, forward strand.
CTGCGCGCTATCTGTGAAGCGGCAAGCTCGGCACCCGCGGTTGCGCTGGATACCGAGTTTGTTCGCACCCGCACCTACTACCCGCAGCTTGGTTTGCTGCAGCTGTTCGACGGCAAACAGGTTTCTCTGATCGATCCGTTGACCATCAACGACTGGGCGCCGATGCGCGAGCTGCTGCTCAACCAGGATGTCACCAAATACCTGCATGCGGGCAGCGAAGATTTAGAAGTCTTCCTCAACGCGTTCAACCTGATGCCGCAGCCGCTTATCGACACCCAGATTCTGGCCGCCTTCTGCGGGCGCCCGATGTCGTGGGGCTTCGCTTCAATGGTTGAAGAGTATTCCGGCGTTGCGCTGGACAAAAGCGAATCACGCACCGATTGGCTGGCCCGTCCGTTGACCGAGCGTCAGTGCGAATATGCGGCCGCCGATGTCTGGTATCTGTTGCCGATAGCCAGCAAATTAATGGCGGAAACCGACCACGCGGGCTGGCTGCCGGCCGCGTTAAACGAGTGCCACCTGATGCAGCAGCGTCGTCAGGAAGTCCTTGACCCGGCGGATGCGTGGCGGGAAATCGGTAACGCCTGGCAACTGCGTACGCGTCAGCTGGGCTGCCTGCAGTTGCTGGCGGAGTGGCGTCTGCGCAAAGCGCGCGAGCGTAACCTGGCGGTGAACTTTGTGGTACGCGAAGAGCATCTATGGAGCGTGGCGCGCTATATGCCGACCAGCCTCGGCGAACTTGATAGCCTCGGTTTATCCGGGAGCGAAATTCGCTTCCATGGTAAGACGCTGATTAGCCTGGTTGAGAAAGCGCAGGCCTTGCCGGAATCGGCGCTGCCTGAGCCGCTGCAAAACCTGATCGATATGCCGGGGTACCGCAAAGCCTTTAAAGATATTAAAGCGCTGGTACAGGAAGTGAGCGCCGAGAAGGGGGTGAGCGCCGAACTGCTGGCGTCGCGCCGCCAGATCAACCAACTGCTGAACTGGCACTGGCAGCTGAAAACGAAAAACGGCGAGCCAGAGCTGGTTTCAGGCTGGCGTGGTGAATTGATGGCCGATCGTCTGAAAGCGCTGCTCAACGACTATCCTCGCTAGCGCCGGGCGCTATTCAGGCCATAAAAAACCGGCCGCGCGTGGCGTGGCCGGTTTTTTTAATCCTACGGCGAGATGCCGTTAATAAGACAACAGGGTCAGGGTTTCGACTCTTCAGCTTCTGGCAGGGTCACGTTCAGCTCGAGAATCGAAATATCACCATCGCGCTGTTCCAGCTGTACGCTGACCATCTCAGGATCTATCTGTACGTATTTACAGATGACCTCCAGGATATCTTTGCGCAGCTGCGGCAGGTAATGTGGCTCCGCGTCGCCGCGGCGGCGCTCCGCGACGATGATTTGCAGGCGTTCTTTCGCAATGTTAGCCGTGTTCTTTTTTCGCGAGAGAAAAAAGTCGAGTAATGCCATAATTTATCCTCCGAACAGGCGTTTGAGGAAACCTTTCTTCTCTTCTTCTATGAAGCGGAAAGGACGTTCTTCTCCGAGCAGACGATCCACAGTATCCGCATAGGCTTTACCCGCATCTGAAACGGTATCCAGAATGACCGGCTCGCCCTGGTTCGATGCGCGCAGCACGGACTGATCTTCCGGAATCACGCCCACCAGATTGATGCGCAGAATTTCCAGCACGTCTTCCATGCTCAGCATGTCGCCTTTGTTCACGCGGCCTGGGTTGTAGCGCGTCAGCAGCAGGTGCTCTTTGATCGGCTCGTCGCCATTTTCCGCGCGGCGGGATTTGGAGGCCAGAATGCCAAGGATACGGTCGGAGTCGCGCACGGAGGAGACTTCCGGGTTAGTGGTGATGATGGCTTCGTCAGCGAAGTACAGCGCCATCAGCGCGCCGGTTTCGATGCCCGCAGGGGAGTCGCAGACAATAAAATCGAAATCCATCTTTTTCAGTTCTTCAAGAACTTTATCTACGCCTTCGCGGGTCAGCGCGTCTTTATCACGGGTCTGAGAAGCCGGAAGGATATAGAGATTTTCAGTACGCTTATCTTTGATTAGCGCCTGATTAAGAGTGGCATCGCCCTGGATAACGTTGACGAAGTCATAAACCACCCGACGCTCGCATCCCATAATCAGGTCGAGGTTACGCAGGCCGATATCGAAGTCGATAACGACAGTTTTCTTTCCCTTCTGGGCCAAACCAGTAGCGATGGCCGCGCTGGAGGTGGTCTTACCAACGCCCCCTTTACCCGAAGTCACAACAATAATGCGTGCCATAGAAATTCCTTGTTAAAAAGGGATTAATTGAACGGTTGAATTGTCAAAGCGCCGTCGCCTAAACGCAGGCGTGCCGCTTTGCCATAAAATTCAGCTGGGATGTTATCGCTCAGCCAATATTCCCCTGCGATGGACACCAGTTCCGCCGCGAGGTTAGTACAAAATATTTGGGCATCTCTGTCGCCGCTTGCGCCAGCGAGCGCACGTCCCCGCATCATGCCATACACATGGATGTTACCATCAGCGATAAGTTCCGCGCCGGCACTCACATGGTTTGTAACAATTAGATCACAGTGTGGCGCATAAATGCGCTGACCGGAACGTACCGGCAGATCAATCAAACGCGTTTTTGTGATCGGCGTAGCAACTGGTGGCGGTGCGACGGGTTCCGGCGGCGGCGCCTGACGAACGATTTTCTCTTTTCCTTCCGTCAGTAGCGGGATCCCGGCGCGGTCGATTTCCGTTTTCAGGCGGGAAATTTTACACCCGCTCACGCCCATGATGCGTAAACCGGTGGCGACGATAGCTTCATGCATCGGGCGCCAGTCGACGCTCTCTTCAATAGTGCTGATGTTGACCACCACCGGCGCATGACGTAAAAAAGCGGGAGCCTGGGCGATTTTGTCTTCTAACGCCTGACGAATAACCTCGGGATTTGCATCGTGCAAATGAACGACAGATAAGGTGAAGCTACTGCCCTTAAGTTCGATTGGCGTATTTGACATCCTGGCCTTACTCAATTTGCTGTTTATCATCCGCCGAAGTGCGGTGATATTCCGAAGACTAAAAGGCATGTTATAGTCACTCATATATTGAGGCAAGTGACCACGGGTCTAATTCCGAGTAAATCTATGTTTTGTGTGATCTATCGAAGTACTAAACGTGAACAAACCTATTTATATGTCGAAAAAAAGGACGATTTCTCGCGCGTCCCGCCGGAACTAATGGCAAGCTTCGGCACCCCGCAGATGACCATGCTGTTGCCGCTCGACGGGCGCAAGACGCTGGCTAACGCTGACCTCGAGAAAGTAAAACAAGCGCTCGTCGATCAGGGCTATTACCTTCAACTTCCTCCCCCTCCTGAGAATTTACTTAAGAAACACCTCGCGGAACAGGGGAATAAATCCGATTAACCCATTGAGGGAAAATAATGTACCAACATCATAACTGGCAGGGTGAGTTACTGGATTATCCAGTGAGCAAAGTGGTTTGCGTTGGGAGTAATTACGCAAAACATATTAAGGAAATGGGCAGCGCGATGCCGGAGGAACCGGTGCTGTTTATTAAACCTGAAACGGCGCTATGTGATATCCGCCAGCCGTTGGTACTGCCTGAAGGATTGGGCTCGGTGCACCATGAGGTTGAACTGGCGGTGCTGATCGGCAGTACGCTGCGCCAGGCCAGCGAAGATCACGTGCGTAAGGCGATTGCCGGTTATGGCGTGGCGTTGGATCTCACCCTGCGTGATATTCAGGGCAAGATGAAAAAGGCCGGACAACCGTGGGAGAAAGCCAAGGGGTTCGATAACGCTTGTCCAATCTCTGGTTTTATCCCTGCCGCCGAGTTCAGCGGCGATCCGCAAAATACGCCGCTAAGCCTGAAGATTAATGGTGAAGTTCGCCAGCAGGGGACGACCGCCGATATGATTCATAAGATCGTACCGCTGATTGCCTATATGTCGCGCTTCTTTACGCTGAAAGCGGGCGATATCATTCTGACCGGGACTCCGGACGGGGTCGGGCCGCTCGCCAGCGGAGATGAGTTGGAAGTCGGCTTCAATGGTTTGACGTTATCCACCCGCGTGCTGTAACGTCCGCTTGCCGCCTTTTGGGGCGGCAAAACTTGCATCGGCGTGCCAGACTGGTTATAAGGTGCACCCTGAATTGTAATGACGGACATCCCAATGAGCGAACAACCTTTCTGGCAACAAAAAACACTGGATGAAATGACCGACGCGGAGTGGGAATCACTGTGCGACGGCTGCGGACAGTGCTGCCTGCATAAGCTAATGGATGAAGATACCGACGAGATTTACTTCACCAACGTCGCCTGCCGTCAGCTCAACATTAAAACCTGCCAGTGCCGTAACTACGAGCGTCGCTTCGAGTACGAACCGGACTGCATCAAACTCACGCGTGATAATCTGCCGACCTTCGAATGGCTGCCTCACACCTGCGCCTATCGCCTGCTGGCGGAAGGTAAAGCGCTGCCGCACTGGCATCCGCTGCTGACCGGTTCTAAGGTGGCGATGCACGGCGAACGTATTTCCGTGCGCCATATTGCGGTTAAAGAGTCTACCGTCGTCGACTGGCAGGACCATATTTTAAACAAACCAGACTGGGCGCAATGACACGTAGAAATGAAAGGGAAAAGTGGTTACTGATTTAGAGCCTGGGGCATGGATGGGGCAAAACCTCCAAAATTTGCGTTGAGTATCGCCATCTGATTACTGTTGTTGTCAGTCATCCATTTTCCGTAAACGTTGTAAACCATTTGCGCTGACGTGTGGCCCATCTGTGAAGCAATGAAGTTAGGGTTTGCTCCCGCACTTAATGCCCAGCATGCGAAAGTGTGTCTTGATTCATACGCACGGCGATGACGAATGCCGGCTCTCTTGAGCACATCATTCCACGTCGCGCCGAAAGAACCAGGCGCATACCAGTCTCCACCTTTTCCATTCCTTGCAGTCAGCCGCGGAACAAATACGAAAGTACACGCATCTGTTCTGGTTCTGCCGAACTCCCTCAAATGCACTTCTATTTGATGCTGTTTGCCCATCCGTGTATAAGCCATCTGGCTTTTCAGAGCCTGTATTGCTGCGTCGGTGAGTACTATTTCTCGGTTTCCGCATTCTGTTTTAGGCGGGGTGAAATGCCCTTTAATAGCAATGTTGCGGCTTACAGTGATTGTCCATTTTTTCAGGTCTATATCTTCCCAGGCCAGCGCACTGATTTCTCCGTGGCGAAGTCCTGTGTTAACGGCCAGTATCCACAGATTTTTTATTTGCTCTGATGGGCAAGCGTTAAGAAGTCGGAAATATTCTTCGTGGGTAAGTGGATCTGGTTCCGATCTACTCTTCCTGAGTGGATCAATGCCTTCGAATGGGTTTCTGTCGATATACCCATTTTGCTTAGCGAAAGAAAACATACCTCCAAGGCAGTTAAGGTAAACATTTACTGTTCTCACTGTCCGGCCTTTTTTGGCGGAGCGATTCTTCAGGTGTTTCCCACAAATCTGGAACCCTGTAAGTAACTCCTTTCTCACTACCAGAATCTGTTCCGTGTTTATGCTGGAAAGCTTTTTGTCTGGCCCCAGTAATTCGCAACAAATTTTGATATAAGACCGGTAACGGTTGAAGGCGTTAAGCGTAATTTCCATCCTCTTAAGCTCTAACCATCTTTTGGCGAGTTCGCCAACAGTAATCCCTGGGCGCGTCAGGCCAAATCGCCCAAGGTTTGAAGACTGCGGAAACTGCTCGACATAATTGAACGTGCCGATCTTGATGGCATAGCAGATGGTCGTTCTCAGTTCTCCTGCCATTCTCCTGTTTTTGGGGGTGTCAGGTATACCGAGATTTTCCCGAACCCTTACACCCTTATATATAAACCACAGGCGCAAACTACCCCCGTGATTTTCTACCCCGGTAGGATATTTCATGCGTTCTCCTTGTTGTGAATCACTGGGGTATTTAAACAGATTTCTGGCGCGGGATCGCTGGTCGCTGACGTTCAACCCAGTTGTCTATCTCTAAGCGATTGTAGAGGATAGGGGAGTTGTCCTTAGGCTGGCAGTCTCCGGAATAGTGCCGATACTCGCGACCTTCCATCCAGGATTTTTCGCGGGCCGATTTGATAGCGTTTTTGGTGAGTCCGGTGATCGTCATCAGCACTTCTTCCGAAACCCACTTATTAGGAGTCAGCTGAATAACTTCGCTCATAGGTTCTCCAGGCAAAAAGAACCCGGCGCGTGGCCGGGTAAAAGGGATAATGGAGGCGGTGTTTTCGCACCCAATAGCCAGCTCATAACTGGCTATAAGTTGCGTCATTGCTGTTTAACTGTGTAGTTGCCGTTGGTTTTAACGCCAACGGCAAAGTAAGTTCCGCCAGTGATACCAATCCCCCAGGTATCACTCGTGCCATCACCTGACTTCTTCTCGCTGATGAAGTGGCGAAGGGCGGATATGGCCGATTCGATATCTGCCTTCGAATGGATGTTGAATGTTATACGCATCAGATGCCCCTCTGTTTATTCTTCAGTTCGATCACGCCCTGGCACTCCGCGCACGTCTGGCAGCCGGGAACGGCAGCGCGCCGCGGCGCCGGGATAACCTCTCCGCATTCACTACAATGCTCAGCTGATACGGCGTTGCGGTTGATGCGGTGTGCTGCGATCGCCATGTCGATGCGCTGCTGCGCTAGTTCGTTGGCCTGATCGATGATTTCTGCTGTCATGCTCTTACCCATCCCTTGCCATTAACATGTCGGATCAATGACCGTTTACGCATATATTGCAGTCGGCGATCAACAAATCTGAACGGGTACCCACTCCCGTCTTCTTCAGCAATTCTCTTAGACTCTTCTTCAACATCCCTTACAAAAATCTTGTGGAATGGAGTAGGGCTTCCGCCGATTTTGTTTAGAATCAGCTGATCTAGCTTTGCGTACTTGCTCATGCTGCACCGCCTTTGACGCGGGAGATGGCGTCATCAGTCTTCTGTATTTCTGAATGCTCGTCATAATCCGGAAGATAGCGGCGAGCGACAGCAGCCAAGGAAACCAGCGCCGCTAGAAGCTCGTCGCGCTGCCCGGCGACTTTCGCATGCTCAAGCGCTGCGTTTTCCAGCTGGGCCTTGTGCTTCTTGTAAGCCTCAAATGCGTGCCATGACTGGCCTTTCCGCACGCTGGTGGTTATGTCCGCCACCTGTTCAGGCGTCAGCGTGGTAAGTGGATGGGCCGGGTAAATCATCACCTGCCCAGCGTCCCAGTCGAAGCCAGCCTGAATGGACTCGACAGCAACGGATGGCGACGCACCAATACTGCCCGGCGAGTGAATGGAGATGGTAATCTCCGGGTCGCGCCGCTGCGTCATTGGGTTGGACCAGATTAGGGCTACCAGCTCAGTGAATTTGGATAATTTCATTCCGCGCTTAGTCATTCCAGGCCTCCAGCTCATTTTCTATTTCTTCGTCGATCTCGTCGTTGGTGGCTTCTTCATTCAGGTAGTCGCGCGCTTCTTTGAGATAATGCTCCCGACGCCCGTCGTACCATGCGTAGAACTCTGGCGACCAGCCATTCCTGTCACCCACATCAGCGAAAAAATCGTGCATTGCGTTGTTGTAGGCCAAGTTTTCAACCATGCAATACGCCGTAGTCAGTGCCGCCTCACGGATGTAACCGCGGAGATCTCGCTTGTGCCAGTAGGGGCTATATTTCGAATCGCAGCGCCCTTTGAATTCAACTTTCCAGCGGCGTATGCATCGTGCGTTAAGTGATTTGCTCATATCGTTACCGGGAGGGCGAACCCTCCCGCCTCCCTTAGCCCAAGTATTCCGGTTTCATGTCGTCCAGGGTGATACGGAACTGGTCATACAGTTCATCACCCAAGTGGCGGCGCGATGAGGTCAGGGTGCTTTCTGCCTTCGCGAATAACGCTTCTGCTTCCGGATCCCCAGGGTTAGGAAGTGAATTTATGGCAGCCTCAACCTTGTTCTTCGCATCAACAAGGTAGTAGCGCTTCACCGCCTTATTTTTCAGTTCGGTATAAAGAGCAGTACCCAGCAGAGCTTTCTGTGATTCGATGTCTGCGCGAATGGCTTTGGCCTGATCCACTGAGTTAGCTGTATCAATTCGGTCGCGGAGTCCATCGGCAAGAGAATCAATACTTATAGCTGTGTCTTGCTCGCTGGTGGTGATGTCTGAGCCGCTGGTAATCTCAGCTACAGACATTCTTTGCACCGGCACCGGATTGATTTCTCGTTCTGTTCGTTGCTCAACTTCATCCGGGCTATAAACACCCAGAATCACTTCAGGGCAGTACAGGCGAGCCCAGTATTTCACGCCCAGATAAGCGATCTGCTGCTTCGGGTTAGAAACCCACAATGGAGAATTACGAGTTACAACACCCGAGAGATAAAGCGGCTCACCCCAGGTGATTTCTGACTCACCGCGAAGGATCGCGCCGACCTGAACAAACAGCCCGATTTCGTCTTCATCAGTCCAGCCTCGCACCCGTTCGGTAACGTTGTATTTCCCATTTTTACCGTGTTTTTCCCTGGTAATTTCCTGAGTCCTTGTGCAACGCTCCCAATCGCCGCCGTAGCGGTAATGAAATCGACCGTTGATAGCACTGGAGCTGGCGATTACCGCGTTGACGAGCTGGGCTTCATATCCGAGTACGCCATTTACCAGATGCGTTTTTTGCGCGACCGCATAGGGATTCATGCCCCACTGCATAGCCTGCATAACGATGGCCATGCAATCGGCTGGCTTACCTGCAAGGTGAGCTGGTACTGTCACTTGTGAATCAGCCATAAGGTTTGCGAAAGCAGTTAACTGACCGAGAGCCTGAACGTTAAAGATCGCGTTGCTAGCTGAAATGGTGTTTGGTGCTTGCTGTTCGGCTGTAACAATGTTGGTATTTTCCATGACTGTTCCCCCTTATGCCTGTACGCGCAGCGCTTCGAGACGGCGTACATCAAAATCGTTAAGTTCTTCGGCGTAATCTTCAGTGATCGGCGCCGGCCATTCGCCAGTGTCGAAACCGTTCGCGATGGCGCGCATTGCTTTGCGGTATTCCAGCATGCCGAGTTCCAGTAGTTCTTCGGATGCCTCGATAATGGCGATCCAGTGGTAGTTCTCGTCTTTGTTGACGAAGATCCAGAAGAACTGATCCAGAGCAGCGGTTTCGCAGTACATAGCCGCGCTGAGGTGGTAATCGCGCTCAATGATTTCCCTGTGCAACTTCGCGCGCAGGCCTTCCTGCTTGATGTTCCACATGCTGATGGTCTTCAGGTCCGCACCAATGCGCAGGCCGCTCATGTCTATCTCAAGGTCAGGGCGCACGCGAACTTCCAGCCCGGTTTCCTCATCAATACCGAAATAGCTCACCTCAACGGCGCGGCTCGGATGCTGGAGCAGCTTGCCGGCGGTGGGGTGATTCAAAAGTGCTTTCTGAATGTCCAGCGCAGTGCTCATCTGCTGGCGGGTAACCAGTATTTTTCCTTCCGGGTTTTCGCGCCATGCATCCAGCAGTTCGTCGGCAAATACGGCATCCGGTTTAACCGATTTCACGGCCTGAATCAGGTCCGCTTTAGTGCCTGAGACTTTCAGCGGCTGCGCCTTCTGAGCCTCCTGAGCGACCATGTCAGGATTGATAATCGCCAGTTGTTCTAACAGGGCATCCCGGCTGCCGCTGGTTTTCATCTGGGCGGGCAGAGTGGCGTTATATTCTTTGATGCATGCCTTCATTTTGGCTGCGGTAACTTTCTGGCCTTCTTCGACGCGCTGAAATTCAGCGGGTAAGGCCATGTAGTTTTCACCTGTTTGGGGAACGTCATCACCCATAGGAACCGTCTGCGGCAGTGTGGCGTTGTGCGCCTCCAGCAGCGTCTTGATGTCGTCAGCACTCAACTGCGGCGGAAGCCCGGCGTTGTACTCGTCGATAAACGAGCGGATCGTCGCTGTCGTGGTGAAGGCGCCTTCCGGGATTTCCGGTTCGATGCTGAATTCTTTTTCCAGCTGTTCAGGCTGCAGCGCCAGCGCATGCACCAAATTGCCCATATCCAGAACTGGAGAGCGCGTTTTATCAATGACTTTCGTGACGTGACGCTTTTCGAAATACATCAGAGATATACGGGCATCTTTAACCTGAGTCGAACTGATGCCGTTCGCCGCGTGGTAAACATCGTTCGGAACACCTTCATATCGACCGGGCTCGAAGAATTCAGGCCATTTTGTTGCTTCCGGCTCTGGCTCATGCTCTTCTTCTGCAGTTGCTGATTGTTGGTCCTTCAAAACTGCAACGGTAAGGTCAGGGAAGCGCTCAGCAAGAATATCGCGCATGTTCACGGCATCTGCTTGTGGAGCAGTTGCATCAGTGCCTTCGCTTGCTGATACCGCATTATCATTTTCGTCTTCGACTGGCTGAGCCGTTTCCATCTGCACATCGCTGGTGGTTTCCCCGGAATTAGCTGGATGTAATTTTTCTTCTGCAGCGCGCTGGCGCGCCTGGTCCACGATAGAAAGTGCTGGTGCTGGCTGGCTATCCATCAGACCATCAATCGAAAAAACACCATTGCCCATGTTTGAAACTTCAGGCTGTTTGGGTTTGGTCAGGTCTTCCGTTACCCAGTTCGGTGCATCTGGATCGCTTACCCCTTCGATATATTCACCGCGCTCAGCTGCGAGAATCTTATCCACGGCTGACCGTTCAGCGACGGCGGCAGATGAGACATGCCCGGCTTTCTCAAGCGTTTCAGCAGAGGGCGTGTCATGCTTATGCTCTGTCAGGTTCGCATTGATATAGGTCTGCAGACTTACCGGGAAATGATGAATATCGCTGGTGGTGCCACGAATGAGGGCAAAAATGGCAGCGCGTGAATAATCCAGGATGCCTGCGGTTTTACGCAGCGCAGCAGACCATTCTTTGAACGGGCTTTCTTTTTTCTGGACGATTTCTTTAGCCCGGCGATGAATGGATGCCGGGAAATTGTAGATATCGAAATCCATCGGCATTGTGGCCAGCGCAATCTCAACATCAAGCGTATCTAGCGTATGTGTGTAGTCAGGATTGCGATCGGTTTTATTACTGCCGCCTGCATTAGTGCCGGTGTCCGTTTTCTGAACGGAAGAAATGTAATTTCCGGCAGACCATTCGCGAACGAGTTTGCCGCGGTCAATGTGCGGAGTTTCAAACCACAGTTTTGCAAACTGGATACGCTTGCCCAGTTCGTGGCGCTTACCTTCAGGAAATACAGCTTTGTTGGCGCTGGTAAATTTCCACAGGGTAGGCATGTCGGCATCCTTTAACCCCTGGATGTTCTCAGCGGCGAGAATCAGATCCTGCACTGCGGAGTTATCGGTATCCATTTCCAGAACTGCGAGCTCTTTACGGTGCGGAATACTGATTTGATAGACGTGGTTATCATTCGCCATGTACTGCGCCAGCAGCTTAATGCGGAACGGCTGCTCAGCAATATTGAACAGGGCGTTTGTATCGTTTTCGTATTCAGCATTGCCGAACGATTCCACGGTATCGACATCACCAGCATCGTCAGCACTATTGTCATCAACCAACTCGCCAGTGACAGGCTCAGAGGATACTTCAGCATCATCGGTGTGATGAACGTCTACAGGCTCTTGTCCTAGCTTCAGTGCCCAGGTGCGACCATCGTCGGCGAGCTGGTAGCGTTCACACCATGAGTAATCGAGAACACCTTCAGCCGGAAGATCGTTAAATACCGGGAAATCGGTACGGATTGGCTTTTGATAGTCTTTGCCGCGGCCTGTTTCGATCTCAGCATCTTCCAGGTCGACGTCCAGCTGCAGCAGCGCGCGGGATTCGGTTTTTGCAGACCGCCAGATTACAGCATCGGCTTTACCCGATTTTTGAGTCGCTTTTATCAGATAAAAATATTCCATGTGATAGCCTCAATTTTGGATGTAGAATCCCTCGGGCCATTGATAGCGCCCATTCAGGGTGTTCATTGGTTTTTGGTAATTTGCGGTGGAACTTTGGTCGGTGTCACCGGACGTACAGCCCGCTTCGGCGGGTTTTACGTTAGGCCTCGTTGGCCATTTGGTCGTATTGACCGCACTTCGGAGAGCAATAGGTTCTTTCCCGTGGCGCCAGTTGCGAACCGTGAATGATGAGGATGGTCATTTTTACTTCCTTGCCTTCCTCAATCGGCTTGCGGCAATAAGCGCATTTCTTCTGCTTAACTCCCCCTACATCTGCGCCGTAAATGCGGCTGGGTTTTCTGCTAACACTCCCTTAAGCGGGTAACAGTTTTCTTCAATTCCCTGCTCAACAGCTGCTTTCTTACAATCCGACTCGCTGTCATATACACCGAGAAGAACGTCCTGATTTCCGCCAGTCAGCATGCCGACAGTGAGAACCAGTGCGAACATCGTGTTCATGAAGGGTCACCTTTTTGTGCGAGCATGTAACACACCCGACGAATGAATGCTGACAGAGGGCTTAACCGAATAGCCTGCTGACGAGCGGGTTTACGTGCAAAATCGACCATTGATATAACTCCCACAGTGCGCTGATTAGCGCCGTCCAGATGAAGAGCCCGATAACTGCCGAAATGATCAGGGCTCTGATGCCTTGCTTACACATTTCAACCTCTGCCTTGTCGCCGGCCAGCGGAACTAGAAAGACTTCTGCGCTTAATCTCTGGCGGTGGATGGCCGCCGGTTGTCATAACTAAGCTGCCTCGGTGAAGCGGCTGAGGTATGAAAGTCGTTTGATTACGCACCATTGCCGCTCTCCCTGAGCCCGTCGGGCGTCCGACGCATGGTTTACTGTCGCGCCGTTCGACTGACCGAATCTCCACTTCTCCGCTGGCTACTTCGCTCAGCTGTCGATGTTTCGTTTCGATGGCTAAACAATAGCTAAAGCGATTATTTGAGTCAATCGCCAAAACGATATTTATAATCGATAGTGCGATAATTAATTGAATGATAAAGCGATATTTTTTAGAGGGAGAGGTAAAAAAATTAGATAAAGAGGTTGGAAAAGTTAGGTTGACGGTAAGGAGGGGCGGTTTGAGCGCAATAAAAAACCCGCCGAAGCGGGTTATGCGAAACGTTTGTAATCTATTGATTGCCTGAGCAGGACTTTCGCCATGATATAGAACGTGTCCTCATCCCCAGCTTCAACGTACCACTTTTCATAGATAGGGTTGTCTGAGATGACAGCCAGTCTGTCACGCTGCATCTGCAGGCGTTTCACATGAAGAGTTTTTCCGAAAACGAAAACATACACACCGTCGCCATCAAAATGTGTGACGCCAGTGTCGACAAATATTTGGTCACCTGGGGAAATAGTGCCATCCATGCTATCGCCATTAACCGTGATAACTTTAACGTGCTGTGATGGCCGGTTGCCAAACAAAGCGCGAGCCTGTTCAGTTGTGTATTCAATGGCACGTATGGTTTCAATAAAGTCACTGGTGACCAGCGAACCTGGACCAGCGCTGGCCTTAACGTCTAGAACATCCACGCGGTAGAATCCATTTTCTGCGGCTTTAACCTGGTATGGCTTATATGGCTCTTGCATACCAGAAGCGAGCATTTCTCCTTCACCCGCAGAAAGCCATTCTGGACGTACACCAAGTACAGAGGCGATCTCAACAGTTTTACGCGAACCGTTAGCATCCTTAAGTAACTTATTTACGCTGGATTGAGCCATGCCGACATCTTTGGCTAATCGGCCTTGAGTATATCCAGCATTTTTCATTGCCTGCGCCAGGCGCTCCGAGAATCCCATATTCACCTCTGTTAACGACTCCTTTAACTCTATCGCTCAAGCGATTATTTAGCAAAAAATCGCCTATGCGATTGACATTCGCTAAAGTGATAACCATAATCGCTTTAAACTGATAGCTGAGGTGATTATGAAGACCCCAACAGTAGAGAAAAACTTCGCAGTAGAAAAAGCGATTGCCATCGCTGGTAGCCAGAAAGAACTGGCTAAGCGTTGCGGCAAGGCACAGTCAACAATTTGCGATTGGCTTAATGGCAAGAAACGTATTTCGCCAGTCCATGTTCCTGAGCTTGTTAGTGCGGTTGGCGGGGAGATCAAGGCGTATGAGTTCAGGCCTGACCTTCCAGCACTATTCCCGCATCCAGACACTGCCGCCTGAGCCGCGTTAAAGCTCAACGCTCTTTAACAATCAGGAAATCAAATCTAACGGCTGAATTATCAGCCATTTGGAAACTATTTAACTAAGGGAATGCAAATGCAATCACTTACGTATCAACACAATACCGGATTCGTTCCGGCCGCGATGATAAATCGCGCTCAAACAAAGCAGGATCACGATCATGACCTGATCCGCGATGCAGTAAGAGCCTGGGCGTCGGCTATCGACAATCAGGATGTGGTATCGGCACTGATTATCAACGAGTACCGGGAGCAGGGCGGCGATTCAATCAGCTTTCCTGACGATATCAGTCGGGCCCGGCAGAAACTCTTTCGCTTCCTGGATAACCGGTTTGATTCGGAGCAGTACCGCGAGAACGTCTGCCAGCTGACACCGGCAATCATGGCCGTTTTACCGCTGGAATTCCGCACCAAGCTGGCGCCGCAGAACGACACCATGTCGCTGATAGCTTCGGCAATGAAAGAGTGTGCAGAGGCCAAACAGGCAGTGCTTCTTAACGCGCCTGAGCATCAGAAACTGAAGGAGGTAAGCGAGGGTATCGCTTCGCTGTTTCGCCTCATGCCGGAGCAGGTAGGCCCACTGATGACGATGGTGACATCGATGCTGGGGGTTATGTGAAGACTTCAGAAATGGTGAAAGCCGCGGTGCTGCAACACCAACGGCTTTCAATTGCAAATAACGTCAGTCAATTGCGAGGTCATTATGACAAACGCTAATCAAAAACGCCAGGCGCAGGAGGTTTAACTGTGTCGAACGTAGCTTACGCCAATTTCGCGGCACATTCAGCCGCTAGGAGCAACAGGATGGAGAACCAGAAGTCTGGTTACGTCCCGTTGTACCGGAGCATCAAGAAGAAGTCATGGGCTAAAGACGTGTTCCTGCGTGCATTGTGGGAAAACCTTCTCATTGACGCCGCCAGACAGCCATATACGGCCTTCTTCAAGGGCAAGCAATGGCCTCTGCAACCCGGTCAACTGGTCGTCACTGCTGCAGATCTTGGGCTTCAATTGTGTGACCGTCAGGGTAATCCGACAAGCCGTGACGCAGTGGAGAGAATGCTGTCTGTTTTCGTTCGCGAAGGGATGATCAGCATCGAAGGAGAGAAGCGAAAAGGCAGGGTGATCACCATTAAAAACTATGTCGAATATGCTCAAAAAACGGACGATTTGCCCGCACATAAAGCCGCACATATAAGCGCACATGACGAAGCCAGTAATGGCGCGGGTTCGGAAGGGTATGCCGCACATAAGGCCGCACAATTCCCCGCACATCATGAACAAGAAGGTAATAACAAGAATATAAATAACTCTTCGTCCGAGAATTCTGACGAATCCTCTGACAAGCCCGGAAAGAAAACTCCTGCTTTGAGACCAGAAGCAGCGATCCAGAGCGGAACCAAATGGGGCAACTCTGAAGACCTCCGCTGTGCTGAATGGCTGTTCACCGTCGTACAGGGAATCGCCCCCTCTGCAAGAAAACCGAACTACGCCACCTGGGCGAATGATATCCGCCTGATGCGAGAGCGTGACAAGCGCACCCACAAGGAAATCGCCTCGCTGTTCAAGTGGGCCTGTGAAGACAAGTTCTGGAAGGGCAATGTCCTGTGCCCATCAACCCTTCGCGAAAAGTGGACTCAGCTTGATATCAAGCGAGGTAAGCAGACCCAAGGAACTGCTGCCGACAAGCCAAAGGTTGACCTGACCAACACTGACTGGATTTACGGAGTGCAGCTATGAAAAGCCTTGCAGAGCAGATGCATAACTTTGACCGAGAGCAGATGCGCCGCGTTGCACACAACCTGCCGGAGCAGTACGACGAGAAACCGCAGCTTGAGCAGGTGGCCCAGGTCATCAACAGCGTGTTCAGCCAGTTGCTGGCGGCTTTCCCGGCAACCACTGCAAACCGTGACCAGACCGAGATGAACGAAATCCGGCGCCAGTGGGTTCTGGCATTCAGGGAAAACGGCATCACCACCATGGAACAGGTTTCTGTTGGTATGCGGGTAGCCCGTCGTCAGGAACGCCCATTTCTTCCGTCACCCGGTCAGTTTGTTGCCTGGTGCAAGGCTGAAGAAGCCGCGGCGGCCGGGTTACCTAACGCCGATCAACTGGTGGACATGATTTACCAGTACTGCCGTACGCGCGGACAGTATCCGGATGCCGAATCATACCCCTGGGAGTCCAACGCGCACTACTGGCTGGTTACATCCCTGTACCAGAACATGCGCGCAAACGGCCTCAGTGACGTTGAGTTGCGCCGTAAGGCATCGGAAGAACTGGCGCGCATGGCTAACCGAATTAACTCAGGAGAGACGATTCCGGAGCCCGTTAAGCAACTTCCTGTTCTTGGTGGTAAGCCGCTATCACGCATGCAGGGGCTGGCCAGGCTGGCTGAAATTCGCGAGAAGCACGGACTGAGAGGGCGCAAACAATGACCGGCAAAGATGCAATTCTGAATTACCTCAAGACACACGAAACCTGCAGCTCCCCGGATGTGGCTGAAGCTTCTGGCATTTCTCACACCTGCATTAACCTGGCGGCCAACATTCTGGCAAAGCAGGGCGTACTGGTAGCAGTAGCGAAGGTATGGCGAACGGTTCACTACCGGCTGGCTACCGAGGAAGAAACCTCCGGCCAGAAGAGCACCAATCAGATTTTCAACGAGTGCCGGCAGAGCCCGGTGATGCGCCGCATCCTGTCTGTATATGGGAGGCCATATGTAGGAGGGAAGTGATTTCCATTGGATGGTGAAAATCATGGCAAAAGATCCCGGCGTAACACTAGTCAGCATCGCTAAGTCTGTCGGCGTATCAACCAGATCGCTTAATCAAATTATGCAGTCAGGACCATCAGAAAAACAGATCGGGTGTATCGCTGAAGCTGGTATGCTTACATTGGGAAGCGAGCCAATTACAATCACGGATGTTTATAATTTAAACTATATTAATAATGTTATTATGTGATAAAAATTCGTTATCGCATAAAACAACTTGCTGGTTTAATAGGTTTTTTTTGATTAAAATGTTAATATTACTAAATGCATATATTGCCATGGAGCTTAGAGCGGAGTATGTATTATTTTAAGTATTTTAGGAATGACACTAATTTTGATAAATCAATACGTTATAACGAGCTTTTTTTTGCTGCGAATAGCTCGTTAAATGATCCGATGGATTTATGGTTTAATCCTATTTTTTGGGATGATGTAAAGCTATGGGAGAAATTCATTGATAGCTATACCTTTGGTTTCATTAAACTACTGGATTACATGGAAAAACCACTAACTGGTGAATTTTACACTTCCATCAATGAATTATTTAAATGTAAGGGACTAATACAAGTATTAGAGGAATCCCAATTATACCATTCAAGTATAATTGAGATTATCAGAGAAAATAAACTGGCTTATGGGGATAATGTTACGTTTGCAGCATCGTTTCTAATGGAGATATTCGTTAATGTTAAAAATGTCACCAATTTTATTTCTGTATCTTTTAGTAAAGATCCATTTAATTATTTGATGTGGTCCCATTATGCAAATGGGTTTAAAGGTTGCGTATTAATTTATGAATTCGAAAATAATAAAATTAAGCTTAATACACATCTTCTGGGAGGAGATGAGTATGAAGTAACTATGACGGACGTTATTTATTCTAACAGCCCACAGCAGATAGATCTTTGGAATCTAATATATAAGAACATTATCGATAATGTGGGGTGTTTTTTTACAAAAAATAAGTATTGGGAGTATGAAAAGGAAAGTCGTCTCGTTTTTCAATCTTCACACTTATCATATGGAGAGATTTTCCACCATCATCCTTCCCTCGTTAAAGGTGTGATTTTTGGTTCAAGGTGCGAAAAATATTTCAAAGATAAAACCATACAAACATTAAAGGAAAATAGAAGAATATGTGGAATTGATAGTTTTTTAATGTTTGACACCATTCTTAATGCCCAAAACGAGATAGAGTTAAAGTCAGGGGTTAACTATTTTATGAAAAATAATTCCAGCCAACTATTAGATAATGATGCGGTTAAAAAATGGAGCGATACTCTTAGGTTAAAGGTTGAATAAATAAAACCAGTTATTACTGATGTCATTACACACAATTTTCGATGTTGAACTCTAAAATATGCTGTACAAAGTTAGATTAGGCAGTGATGGAGACGAAGAGAAATAACAACAATCGGCTAAAATGCTCTCCAGGTAAGGATAATTTACTACTGCATAGTTTACTTCCCCGATGTTGAAGAAACTGAATGACCAACTTCAACGCAGGGGAAGTCATTATTGAACATGATACTGATGTATGGCTGTTAATTTTTTGTTAGGTCATTGTTTTTTCTTTGCTCTTTAAGGGTTTTATTTAGTCCCAAAAGCGGTTTTTTTGAACTTGATTTGACGTCAAAGGAGGTTATGCCGTTATTTTCACTTATTATAAATATTTCAGGGTAAGTTCTAGCTACAGCTTCAATCATAGAAGTTATATTCTCTTTTTCTTGTTTTGAAATAACAATGTCGTTTTTTAATTTTGATTCTTTACTATCGTACTCATATTTGATCGATTTTAATGAACTTAATTGCTGATTTAACTCAACTGTTTGTCGTTGTAACGTTTTTATAGTCTCTTTTTCAACTAGCAATTCTTTGGCGATGTTTTCTTTTGCAGTTGTTTCTACATCGAGTTTACTTTCAGCTTTAGCTAGCCATCCGCGAAGTTCAATGGCGTCATTTCTTGTTTGCTCAAGAAGTTCTGTAGCTATGTGTAAATCCTCTACTGATTTTTCAAAATCTTTCTTGGTTTGGTAAATACTTTCTTCAATATATTTCTCCTCTTTCTTTTCAGCAAGTTTTTTTCGCGCGTCAATATCTGCAATGCTTTGTTGTAATTCTGCAATTCTTATTTTTGACGTAAGATTAAGTTCAATCGTGTCACTCTTCGGCTTATCCTGTATGCGAGTAATTATTTTATTTATTTGTGGCAGTAGGGTTGAAATTAAAACAGTAGTGCATATTGGACCAAGTAAAAAATTTCCAACATCAAAGTGATCATTGATATAGCTGAGTCTTTCTTCAATTTCTTTTTTGCTGAGTATTAGTATCGCCAACGTTTGCCAGTTAAAACCAACCCAGGAGAACACAAAAGCGCCAAGGAATGGGCTTTTAACTCTCTCGAGTGAGGTTTGACGAAATGAAGAATAAATATCACGGAGAAAATCAAGCATGTCGCGGCCTTTGATTTATGTTTTTCTCGATATTACCCTGAAGGTAAGCTGTAGTCACTAGGGCAAAAAAATCTTAGCGAACTGGGCGAAATGGATTCAATGAGGGATATCCACGTTGGCTGGGTGGCACAGGGTTCACAGAATGAAGTAATCGCAATGGCGTAGTGCTGCAAAATGGCGGTGATAAGACAGGGAGTGACTGTTGCCACAAAACTTGCGATGGTCATGCGGGGTTCACAGTTCTGAAGGGGGATATGGTTGTGACATGAAAAGACATTACTGGTTTTAAAATTCCGCACGGCAGGTATTCGGGAGTAGCCAAGACTGTCTTACCATGCATTTTTTTGCGGTAGCTGCGCGATTGGCCACCGGAAGATATACAGCAAGTTCGAACCATAGGAGCAACCATAATATATAATCCCCTCAACACCAGAGGGGATTTTCTTATGTCACAGTGGAACATTGCAGCCAAACCGAAAGAAGAGCAGGACAAGGTTAACGTCGACCTAGCTGCCAGCGGCGTAGCGTACAAAGAACGCCTGAACATGCCGGTGATTGCTGAGCAGTTCGCCAGAGAGCAGCCTGAGCACCTCCGAGAGTATTTCATGGAGCGAGTTCGCTACTACCGCGAACAGAGCATCCAGCTACCGAAAGCATCCGATCCTCGCTATCTGGAAATGGCCGAGCAGAACGCCAAAAAGTAGTTTTGATTTTCCGTTATCAACCAGCCATAATCATGTCATCGGAGCCTGAACAACTCCGGTGACTTCTGCGCTTTGAGGGGACTCAAAGTGCAAACGACAATCAGAATACCTTTCAATCAGTCACAGATGCAGAAATGCACCTGCGATATTCTGCATTCTGCGGTTTCCATTAAGGAGGCCGTATGACACTTCCAGTAGACGGCATCAAACTCCATCGCGGTAACTTCGCGGCCATCGGTCAGCAGATTCAGCCACTGCTGGATGCCGGCCAGTGCTTCCGCTTGCAGGTTAAGCCTTGGCGCGAGAAGCGCAGCCTTTCTCAGAACGCGCTCAGCCACATGTGGTATAGCGAAATCAGCGAATACCTCATCACCCGCGGCAAGACCTTTGCTACGCCTGAGTGGGTCAAAGACGCGATGAAGCACACCTATCTCGGCTACGAAAGCAAAGACCGCGTGGACGTCGTGTCCGGCGAGGTCACCACTGTGCAATCCCTCCGCCACACATCCGATCTTGAAACCGGCGAGATGTACATTTTCCTGTGCAAAGTCGAAGCCTGGGCGATGAATATAGGCTGTCACCTGACTATTCCTTCCGACTCCCAATACCAGAAATTGAGGGAGGCCCAAGATGCATAACTGGAGCGAAATATTTTCCATTGTTGATGGAAATCTTGTGTGGGCCATAAAGCCAGCTAACAGAGTAAAAATTGGTGACATTGCAGGATGTCTTAGCGATGGCTACAGGAGGTTTGAATACTCTGGCTATCAATACCTGGCACATAGAATTGTATGGGAAATGATAAACGGGCCAATTCCGGAAGGAATGGAGGTTGACCACATAAATCACGTCCGCGCAGACAATCGGATTGAAAACCTTAGGCTGATAAGCCAGTCGGATAATACCCGTAACAAATCGCTGCCCAGCACCAATACGTCAGGTGAGATTGGTATCCATTGGAATAAAAAGCTAAGCAAGTGGCATGTCCAGATCAACGCCGATGGAAAAAGAAAGTTCGTTGGTGTTTACGAAAGCATGGAAGAAGCAAAGCAAGCTCGCGACAAGGCAAAGGCTGAGCATGGTTACCATGCCAATCACGGACTACCCAATAGTCATCGCTACCAGCAGCTGCGCGATAAGCAGGAGGCCTGATGTCTACTCCACTTTCCCGCGTCATCACAAACGAAATCTTCCGCGTTCCGGCGCGCCGCAAGCGTAAGCCAGAGGTTAAGCCTTCCGATATCCCGACACTGAAGGGCTACACCGCCCGCCTGGTGGATCAGAAATGGCTGCGTCTCGCGGCAAGGAGGGCGCATGGCTAATTTATGCAAAGCGGCACGCGGCCGCGAATGTCAGGTGCGGATCCCCGGCGTATGCAACGGAAATCCTGAAACCACTGTACTGGCACACATCCGCCTGGTTGGACTGTGCGGTACTGGAATCAAACCGCCTGATCTGATCGCCGCTATCGCATGCAGCAGTTGCCACGACGAGATTGATCGCCGCACCCGTCTGGTCGATGCGGAATATGCAAAGGAGTGCGCTCTTGAAGGCATGGCTCGCACGCAGGTTATTTGGCTGAAAGAGGGGCTCGTAAAAGCATGAATGAATATCGCATCAGCCTCCCGTGGCCGCCGAGCAACAACCGTTACTACCGACATAATCGCGGGCGCACGCACATCAGCGCAGAAGGGCAGGCGTACCGCGACAGCGTCGCCAGAATCATCAATGACTCAATGCTGGATATTGGCCTGGCCACACCAGTAAAAATCCGCATTGAGTGCCACATGCCTGACCGCCGTCGCCGTGACCTGGATAATTTGCAAAAGGCCGCCTTCGATGCTCTGACGAAATCCGGTTTTTGGCTCGATGACCAGCAGGTGGATTACTACAGCGTGAAGAGGATGCCGATTGTTAAAGGTGGCCGCCTTGAGCTGACCATTACCGAAATGGAGGCTGCATGAGCCGTGACGTTATCGAACACATCCGCGACCGCTGGCAAAAGCTCCGCCTCTTCCGGCACCGCGGAACCGTACTTGTTGACTACCGCATTTTGAAGAATTTCGTCCACATCTATCAAACCCTGGGAGAGACAGCATGAAACTGGAATTAACCAACGAACAACACCAGTGGATAGATCAATGGCTCCAGCTTTGGGGGGCGTGGTGCCAGACAGGAAAGATAGACAAGGCGATGATAAATATGATCGCCAAGTTCATGGCAACAGTTGAACCGCAAGCGCCATCAAGACCTGTATGCAGTGATGATGACGGGATGCTTATTGATGCCGTTATCCGGCATTACCTGAAAAACATAGATGAGAACGCATGGAAGGTAATTTTTGCCTATTACGTCTGCAACTCAAGCGAGATAAGGATAGCCTCATGGCAGCATGCTGTGAGCAAACCTCGCCTAATGAAGACGCGCGCAGGAAATCAGTATAAGCACCCGAGCATTTCAACCATTCGCCGGGAAGTTAAGCAGATTATCAACGCGGCGCTCTTCTGCCTGTACCATCCGCTGCAAAATGCGTTTAACGATCGCGAAAGCGTGAGGAAAATTGCAAAAAATAGTCATAACGTGCTTGCATTTCAATGAACAAATGAGCAATATATTTAGTGTAGGTTGCCGTATTTGCGTTTGACCTATCAGAACACCGAGCCTCGCCATCGTGCGGGGCTTTTTATTTGCCTGTAGCTCAGAGGAAAGAGCAACCGCCTTCTAAGCGGTTGGTCGCTGGTTCGAATCCAGCCAGGCGAGCCAGACCCAAGCCAGGGTATCTTCGGCAGAATAGCCGACATTGCCATTACCCTCATTACAGCTTCCCGCCTTGCGCGGGTTTTTTATTTTCAGGACCGCGGGAATCATCTGCGACGAGCTTTGTTGATAAATCAGCCCGACGGTCCTGATCCTTTCAAACACACATAGCACCCGCTAACTACGCGAGGTGAGAGTATGTATCGCATGGAAAAGATAACCACTGGTGCTGCGTATGGCGCTTCAGCCGGGAGCATCCTGAACGGCATGCTTAATGCCTACAGCCCCGAGCAGTGGAATGCCATCGGCGTGCTGGTGGGCATTGTCATTGCCGTACTTACGTATCTGACAAATTTGTATTTCAAAATCCGCGAAGACAACCGACGAAGCAGGAGCAGAGATGAACCCGACGCTCAGGAATAAACTGATTGGCGCCATCGCCGGCGGTTCCGGCGCTATCGCAATCGCTTCTGTCATGCTTGGAAATGCTGATGGACTGGAAGGGCGTCGCTATTACGCTTACCAGGATGTCGTCGGCGTATGGACTGTTTGCGATGGACATACCGGTTCAGATATTCGACGCGGTCACCGTTACTCTGACAAAGAGTGCGATGCTCTACTTCAGTCAGATTTGCGGAAAGTAGCAAACGCTATCGACCCGCTGATCATGGTTCCCATCCCTGAGCCTACCCGTGCCGCGCTTTACTCCTTCACTTATAACGTTGGCCATGGTGCTTTCGCTAGCTCCACACTGCTGAAGAAGCTGAACTCCGGTGATATACCGGCGGCCTGCAAAGAACTGCAGCGCTGGACATATGCCGGTGGGAAGCAGTGGAAGGGACTGATCTCTCGACGTGAGATAGAGCGCCAAGTCTGCGAGTGGGGCCAGAAATGGGACGATTAACCGCAATCATCTGCGCTGTCGTTATCTGCATGCTGGTTTCCATGGCTTGGGCGATAAACCACTACCGTGGCAATGCCATCACCTACAAAGACCAGCGCGACAAAGCAACGGTCAGGGCGGAAACCGCCGAGACCGTTAGCAATAGCGTAGTCACTGCAATGAACCTCATCAATGACATATCCCGGGCAACCAAGCATGCAAAGACCGAACTCTCCCAGACAGGTGAGCAGCGCGTTACCTACATCAGGCAGGCGCTTGAAGGCGATCAGTGCGCTAAGCAGCTTGTTCCTGCTGCCGCTGCTGACAGCTTGCGGGAATACGCGGACGGTTTACGTTCCGGCGCCAGTAGTCCCGATAAGCGCTGACCTTACTGCAGACACACCGATCCCCGGAATGGAGGTTCCGTTCACGTGGCAAGCTAGTCTGGAGTTAAACGCGAAGCTTTACTCTGCGCTGGGGCAGTGCAATCTGGATAAGGCGGGGATTAGAAAGATAGAGGGGATCCGGTCAGGCAATAATGAATCAGGCTCATAATGAATGCGGTGAAGATATAGGTTATTGGGTGATTTATTATTTTACTCCATGAACTGTATTTCATCATTTATTCTCCTTTGAAGTTGTGGTGGCATTTCTATTGTGTAACTTAATAATCTGGCCAAGCGACCATTAGCTATCAGAGAGCAAAACAACCGCTCTCCTATAGTGCTATCTAATTAAATTGCACTCCAAAAGAGTGTAGGGGTGGCGTCATTACAGAAGGCCATTCCATAGAGTGGCTTCGATAATGTCATGTGCATAAACCCTTTGCTGAAGTAAGATAATGTTTTTAGCGAAGGAGATAAAAATGAGCGAACAAAGAGCGTTCCCATGCTGTGTTTGTGGGAAAGAGTTCTATCTTGTTTCCCTTAGTGACGAAGATGCTGAGAGCTACGACGAAGTTGTTTCTATGGGTCGATATGATGATTACCTTGGTTGCATGGTTCCAAATGTTAGCTCATTTGAAGCGTGGCTTGGCGAGCATGAGGAATATGAAGACAATTATCATGCCTGCTCTGATTGCGGCTCAGATAGTTAAAATGTAATTTATGTATCAAGCCACCTCCGGGTGGCTTTTTTAATGGCTGTTACTACAGGAAAAGACCATGGCAAAACCGGACTGGGAGGCCATCGAGACGGCGTACCGGGCCGGAGTGATGTCCCTCCGAGAAATTGCATCACAACACGGTATCAGCGAAGGAGCTATCCGTAAGCGCGCCAAGCGTGATGACTGGTCTCGCGACCTTAATGCGAAGGTGAAAGAACGCGCCGACGATCTGGTACGCAAAGCGGAGGTACGCAAACAGGTACGCACTGAAACGACTTTGTCAGAGCGCGTACTTATAGAGGCTACAGCTGAGGTCATTGCTACGGTACGCATGGAGCATCGCGGTGACATAAAACGCGCCCGGCAGATAACCAATGCTCTGTTTGATGAGTTGGGCGCCGAGTGTGCAGACGTGGCTGCACTGGAGAAACTCGGAGTGTTGATGCTCAACCCTGACGACAAGGGTCAGGACAAACTCAATGAGATTTACCACAAGGTAATCAGCATGCCTGAGCGTGTTAAGTCGGTGAAGGCTCTCAGTGAAGCGCTGAAGAACCTCATCGGTCTCGAACGACAGGCCTACGACATCGATGGGCCTGAAGGCGACAACTCTGTTAAGCAACTCTCTGACCTGATGGATTCATTGTCTCAGGGGGCGTAATGAAACCTGAGCACCTCAAGCTGCTGTCCGATAAAGACTGGCGGCTGAACAATCTTTACTGGATCACCGACAAAGAGGGTAAGCCGACTCGCTTCAGGATGACGCCTGAGCAGCGGGAATACTTCGAGGGGATCCACACCCGCAACATCATCCTGAAAGCTCGACAGCTCGGCTTCACCACCGAGGTGTGCATCATCCAGCTCGACGCAGCTCTGTTTGAATCGGCGAAGTGCGCATTGATTGCCCACACGCTGAATGATGCAAAGCGTCTGTTTCGGGAAAAGGTGAAGTATGCATACGACAAACTGCCGGCGGAGATAAAGGCGGCTAACCCGGCCAGCAACGATTCGTCTGGTGAACTCGTATTTAAGAAAGGTGGCTCTCTCTACGTCAGCACGTCGTTTCGTGGCGGTACGCTGCGTTACCTGCATGTTTCCGAGTTCGGGAAGATATGTGCCAAGTATCCTGACAAAGCCCGTGAAATCGTCACTGGTGCCTTTGAGGCAGTATCGACAGGTTGCTTCGCTACTATCGAGAGCACAGCTGAGGGCCGGGCGGGTTACTTCTTCGATTACTGCCAGACGGCAGAGAAAGCCTTGCTGCAGGGCAAGCCACTGTCCGCGCTCGACTGGAAGTTTTTCTTCTTCTCATGGTGGAAGAATCCGCTGTACGCAATTGACCCGGTAGAGCCGCTACCTCAGCGCTTAGTTGAATACTTTGCTGAGATGGAGGCAAAGCACGGCGTTGTCGTCAACGAGCGCCAAAAGGCCTGGTATTACGCCAAAGAAAAGACGCTCGGCGACGACATGAAGCGCGAGTACCCGACCATTCCGGCGGAGGCGTTCCAGCAGTCTGTCGAGGGCGCGTACTACGCCAAACAATTCCGCTGGCTCTACACCAACAAACGGATAGGCCATATCCCGGATAACTCGCATCTCCCGGTCCACACGTTCTGGGATATTGGTGTTGGCGACTCCACGGCCATCTGGTTTGTTCGCGAAGTTGGTGAAGAATTCCACGTCATTGACTACTACGAAAACTCTGGCGAGGGGCTGAGGCACTACATGAAGGTGCTGAAAGACCGCGGATATGAGTACGGTGAGCACTGGGGGCCGCACGACATCGATAATCGTGAATTTGGTGCAGACGCAAAATCGCGGAGGGAACTCGCCCAGGAAGGGTATGAGATCGACGGTCAGGTTTACAGCATGACATTCCAGGTGGTGCCAAAAGTCGGTGTCGATACCGGCATTGAATCGGTGCGTGAAATCCTCCCATCCTGTGTTTTCGATGAAGAGAAATGCGCTGAGGGCATATCTCACCTTGAGGGTTATCGCAAGGAGTGGGATGACAAGCGAGGATGCTGGAAAGATAAACCTCTTCACGACTTCACATCACACGGTGCCGACGGGTTCCGCTACTTCGCAGTAGCGAAAAACAACCACAAACAAGTCGGTGCAATTTTCTTCACCTAAGGAAATCTCAGTGAGTAACGATAACGAAATGCAAATCCTCGCTGGGCTCATAGTGAATAGCCTTAACGAGGTGGGCCGTGCGCGCCAGTTGTATGCTACGGGGCTAGGGAAGTCAGGGAACACGAAACGACATCATCTATGGTGCGAATTTGGTTACCCGGAGCGACTCGACTTCGACCACTTCTACAACATGTATGAGCGTAACGGCGCGGCGTTCGGCGCGGTGCATAAGTTGCTCGATGCATGCTGGACCGATACCCCGGTGATCGTCGACGGCGATGAGACGAAGAAGTCGAAGAAGTCGACGCCGTGGGAAAAGAAAGTCACCAAGCTCATGAAGAAGCATTGGGCGAAAGTGAAGGATGCAGATCGGCGCAACCTGGTCGGGCATTACTCAGCACTTATCCTCCAGTTTGCAGACAGCAAGGAGTGGTGGGAGCCTGTCGATCGCAGCGTGATGCGAAATTCTCGCGAGCGCGGCCTGGTCAAGATGATTCCAGCATGGGAGGCACAGGTTAAGCCCGGGGAACTTGAACAGGACCAGAAATCGCCAGACTACGGCATGCCGAAGTTCTATTACTTCCAGGAGCAACAAGTCGGGGACAATGGCAACATCTCCGGCCCGATGCGGTCGATTAAGATCCACCCTGAGCGCATCATCATGTTTTGCGAAGGGTCAGAAGACGAGACTTCGCTGGCTGGCATTCCTTTCTTGCGTGCTGGTTATAACGATCTGCTCGACATGGCAAAGACCTCCGGTGGTAGCGCCGAGGGCTTCCTGAAAAACGCCAGCAGGCAGCTCGGCATTAACATGTCGAAGGATACAAACCTCAAGACCATCATCGACGAGGCGAAGAAAGCTGGTTACTCAGGCTTGGCTGAGGCGCTGAACGCCGCCATCCAGAAACTGAACTCAGGCACTGACTCAGCACTGGTTACTCAGGACGGAGAGGCTAAGGTGCTTTCCGTTGCTGCTGCCGATCCGAGTCCTACATGGACAGTGTCAGCAAATCAGTTTTCCTCTTCAGTCCAGATGCCATTCACCATTCTCTTTGGTCAGCAGACAGGGAGGCTTGCGTCAGATCAGGACAAAAACGACTTTGCTAAGCGCTGCAACGGTCGTCGCGCCGGTTTCCAGACTGACCGCGCGACCGCGGTAATTGAGCGGCTGTGGACAGTAGAAGTCATTGAGCCTCCGAAGTCTGGAGAAATAACTTTAACCTGGTCTGACTTACTAGCACCAAGTGAGAAAGAAAAGATTGCCAACATGAAGGAAATGGCGGCGGTCGCTAGGGATACACAGCAAGCGTACGGAACACCGGCTGTCGATGAGAATGAGGTCAGGGAAGCGGGAGAGTTAGAGCCACGCGAGGAAGTGAAAACTCCTGACCCAAACCAAAAGGTAACTACCGATGATCCTCTTTCCGATGAATCCGGAACAAAAGGCGAAAGTCGGTACGCCAGTAGTGCCGCGTAGCAAGGTTGACCCGACACGCTCTGCAAAGCAGGTTACCGCGATGTTCCGGGATATCGAAGACCGGTATCTCGGCATCAAGCGAGCGCTGAAAGCATTGTTCGACCAGCGACTGACAGGCCGAGAGCGTGAGGTAAATAGCCATGACTGGCACTTCCTTTGCCATGACCACGGCGAGGATGTGCGGCTCTACCAGGTCAATGCTGGAAAGTTTATCTACGACATGTCGGCGCAGGAGATGGCCGACCTGCTCGAAGCAGTGCAGGCCATTCTCGACGATTACCTGCTGGAAGGCGTCGAGCAAAACCTTTGGGCGATGGATTACGTCGTGGCGGAAGCCAATCGCGGCACGCTGGAGGCCTTCAATAACCTGTCTCAGCAGTCGCAGGTGTACGCCAGCCAGACAACCCTACAGCAGCTATTAAGCAGCCCCGGTCACCTTAATCAGATAGCGGCGGCCAGGCTGACAACGTTTAGTGACTGGAAGGTCATTAGCGATACAGCCCGCGGCGACCTGACCAACATCATCACCGATGCTGTAGCGCGTGGTGTGAATCCTCGCGAGACGGCCAGCGTCATCAGTAAGCGCCTCGACGTCAGCATGTCGAAAGCGAAGACCATCGCTCAGACTGAGCAGGTCGGCGCGCTGCGGCAGGCACAATGGAACGAAACGGACTGGGCCGCTGACCGTCTTGGGCTGAATACCGGCTTGCTGTGGCTGTCAGCGCTAAAGCCAACGACGCGCACCTGGCACGCCAGCCGTCACGGAAAGGTCTACACCACCGAAGAGGTGCGCGACTTCTACGCCGAGAACGGTAACCGGTACAACTGCTACTGCAGCCAGATACCGGCGCTGCTCAACGACGATGGCAGCATCTTCAATGATGGTCTGGCGGACAAGCTGAAGAAAGAGCGCAAGCAGTGGAAAACCGATATCAATTAATGCTTAATAGTGTTGAATTAACCGATAAGGCATTAATTAAATGAACATTACACCTCAGGACGTTGGTTCGTTTTTCCAGCCGCTGATTGTGCCGATCTTAACAGGTGTAGCTGCTGCGTGGTTTACAGCGAGATTTGCGTTAAATCGGTTTTACCATGAAAAGTGGTGGGAGAAAAAACATACAGCATATAGTCAACTAATTGACGACTTGATTGAGATTAAAAAAATATATTCTCAGGCATATGGTTTTTTTGAGGTTACATATAACCTCGGCAAAGGACAAGAAAGACCAAAAGACTATGTCGAGTGGAATCAACTTAATCGGCTCCATGTCAATATCCGACGGCATCACGCTTTAGCTCAGATATCACTTAGTAAAAATTCGGAAGGCCTGTTATGGGACTTTTTTGAGCAGCAAGATTTGCTTGAGGACAATCTTATTAGGGGGGCAATGCCTGAGTTCGAGGCCTACCACCAAATGATTGTAGTAACTGACAAGCTGATTAAGTCAATAGTTATAGATGCTGGAAAAGAATTAAAGTTTAAGTAGATACAAGTTACATACAGGTCGCTTCGGCGGCCTTTTTTATTGCCTGAAATCCACCATTGAGGACCCAGCATGAAACGCAACCGCGTTAACGTGCTGACCGTCGTCAACTCCGCTTCAAACATCACAACTGAAACCATCGACGGCAAGCCACATATCGTGGTTCGCGGTATCACGCCTGTCGTGGACGATATCGTGATGAACCGGAAGTTGTACCCGGCAGCAGAAATCGAAAAGGCCTACAACACGCTTGAACGTAACCCGATGCCGCTGGGCCACCCGAAAGTGGATGGCAAGCATGTGTCGGCGCGTGACGTCCGGGCGGTGAACGAGTACCACGTCGGGGCATGGCTACAGAACGTCAGCCACAAAGACGGAAAGGTGACGGGTGACATGTGCGTTAACCGCCAGTACGCCGAATCCAGCGATAAGGGCAAACGCCTTATCAACCGCCTGGATGAGATGCTGGCGGGCACCAATTCCGACCCGATCCACATCTCCACCGGCCTGCTGTATTCCGGTATCGCAGCCAACGGCGAGTCGAAGGGCAAAAAGTACAACGAGATCGCCACCAACATGATGTTCGACCATGTGGCGGTACTGCTTGATGAGCCCGGTGCCGGTACGCCGGAGGAGGGCGTTGGCATCTTCGTTAACTCGGAAGGTGATGAGCAACAGATCGAAGTTGCCCGCCTGGCTGATGGTATCGACTGCACCCGCGACGGCCTGATCAACAAAACCAAATTCTTCTTCACCAACGCCTCCAACTTCTCTTTCGACGACATCTCCCGCGCTATCAGCGACAAACTGCGCGAGGGTGACACCGAAGATAAGTGGCTTTGGCCTGAAACGGTGTGGCCGGACAGCTTCATCTACCGCAATGACACCAAATACCTGAAGCAGAAGTACCTCATCGATGACGACGGCAAGGCCGTGTTCGTCGGCGAACCTGTAGAAGTCGTGCGCAAACCCACTGAGTACGAGATTAAAACCAACGGAGAGAACGATCCGATGAAAGAACTGATTATCAATGCGCTGCAAGCCGCTGGTAAGCCGACCGAAGGCAAGTCCGACGCCGAGCTGATGGACGCATACAACCAGATGAAGGCCGACGAAGCCGCCGCCAAGAAAAATGGCGACGAAGAAATCGACCCGGCAACCGGCAAGCCAAAGAAAAAAGAGCAGGCCACCAATAACGAAGAGATGCCAGCGTGGGCGAAAACACTCGCTGATCGCGTGGACGTCGTTTTCAACAGCCTGAACGCGAACGCCGACAAAGAGAAAGGCGAAAAGCGCGCGGCTGTGAAGCTGGCGATGAACATGAGCGATGAAGAAGTCGCAGATCTGGACGGCAAGGCGCTCGATGCCATGTACGCCAAGTGCCAAACCTCTTTCGGCCTGAATGGTGCATTCCGCCAGGTCAATTCCTCTCAATCAGTCAGCGAAATGCCGGAGTAAAAAATGGCTAAAGACGGAAAACACGTAATTCACGCCGGTGGCGTATTCCCTAATCCGCTGCTCAACCGTGAAGGCGCGGCCGCTGCGGCCACCAAACCAGGAACGATCGGCACCTTTGTGGCTGGCAAGTTCACAGCCTCAGTGGATGGAGATGAAAAAGCGATTCTCTATGTTGCCGACTTCGACTACCTCCGCTGCCAGACGGTGGATGACAGCATTGCCGTGGGTGAATTAGTTGTCGGGATTCACCCTATGCAGGGGATGTTCCTCAACGTACGGGCCGCAGCTGGCACCTACAAAAAAGGGCAGCCACTGAGCATCGCTAACGGCCAGGTGAAGATTGCCGCCGCCGATGAATCCATTCGCGCATTCGTTGAAGAAGATGCGTCATACGCTACGGCGGCAGGTGATCTGCTGCGCGTCGTTATCAAGTAAGGAGCACCTGAATGCTTGTATTTTCTCGCTCTATCGGTGAACGCACCGGTAACCTCGAAGTCAACCAGGCTCAGTTCCGTGAGCTGGAGATGGCGCGCAACATGAGTGCGCAGTCTGTCGCTGACTTCATTGCCCGTGCTCGCTTCGGTGAAAACGGACATTTGGACGCAGTGAACGCCGTCGACGACATTCGCCGCATGTACCGCGCGTACGACCAGACAGTACTGGCACAGTTCGAGCCGAACACGGAGTTCACCCTGTTCAACGACCTGATGCCACTGTCCCGATCTGTCCGCCTGGAAGAGTCCGTGTATGAATATGCCCGCACCGGCGGTCGTGGCTGGGCGCATACCTCCATGTCCGGACAGATTGGTGCGGCGCTGGATGCTCGCGCGTACAGCTTCGACGGTACGATGGTGCCGGTGCACGATAGCGGCTTCAAATTCCACTGGCGTGATCCGATCTTCAATAAAGGGTCTGCTCTTGCATCCCTGGCTGATGCGCAACGTGGTTCTGTTGATGATGTGCGCCGTAAAATCGTTGACTACATGTTCAACGGCTTCCGCGATTCTGAGGGCAACTTCGTTACCTTCGACGGCAAGACCTGGAAAGGCCTGAAGGCCGATGAGCGCGTCGGCCAGGTTGATTTGGGTGCATCTGGCCTGAATATCGACTTCTCCAGCCGTACCACAACCGCAGAACAGAACCGAAACGGTGCGATTGCCCTGCGTGACACCATGAAGATCACCAATAACCAGTACGCGCCGCAGACCTGGTACGTATCCAGCGAGATCATGTCTAACTGGGAGCGCTATTTCAGCGACAATTACCAGTCCGGCACCATCCTGCAGGAAATCCTGAAGCTGTCCGGCATTGCCGCAGTGAAAGAAGACGCCGAACTCACAGGCAACCAGATTTTGGTGGTTCCTCTGACTGCCGGTGTTATCGCTCCGATCACTGGTCAGGCTGTGGGCACTGTTGCTGACCCTCGTCAGTTCTATAACAGCGACTACATCTGGCGCACCTGGGGAGCTATGGGCCTGATGGTCAAGCAGGATATCAACCTCAAACATGGCGTGCTCTTCGCGAGCAGCTAAGGAGAAACGGAATGGCACTGGTAGAAATCACATCAGGTAACGTGTTTGCTGGTGCCAACCTCCGCAAACTGGAGGTTGGTGCGATCGTTGAAGTCGACGATGCAACAGCAGCGCGCTGGAAAGTGACCGGTAAAGCGAAAGACACTGACAAGAAGAAGGGTGAAAAGCTCTTCGGCGAGTCAGTACCGGCAGCATCACAGCCTAGCGATTTGCTCGAGCAGCTGGCGGCGGTGACGAAAGAGCGTGATGAATCGCTGGAGCAGGTGGCTAAACTCACTGACCAGGCTGCAACTGACAAAACCACGTTCGACGAGCAGCTGGCGGCGGTGACGAAGCGCGCTGAAGAGGCCGAAGCCGCGCTGGCAGAAGCAACCAAGAAGGCGAAATAAACATGGCTGACCCAATCACAGCGGCAGACGTGCAGGCGTTCCTCGGTGAATTGGGTTACTCCATTCCCGGCGCGCTACTGGATCCGATTCTCTGCGTGGTGAACAAGATTATCCCGTGCCTCGATGGTGCGGGATATGACGAATGCACGGCAAAACTCATCCTCATGTATGCCGCTGCGCTCATGGCGACGTCTTCCGGTGCCAGGCGAATAAAATCGCAGGGAGCGCCATCAGGAGCGTCACGTTCGTTCGATTATGGCAATGACAGCATCACCTGGTTGCGCGACTCGCTGGCCCGGCTTGATACCAGTGGCTGCACCGGTGAGTTGCCGATCAGCGCCGGTAATAGCGTCGGCCTGTTCATGGTGGTCGGAGGCTGCTGATGAAATGGATATCCGTCAAAGATCGCCATCCGCGGTCATTCGTCCGTGTCTGGGTGATGACCGATACCGGACAGCAAACGACGGCGTACGTGAAAAGCAATGGTGAGTGGTATATCAACTGCGACCGCATACGCGCCACAGGTGCCGTTGTGCTGCGATGGAGGGATGGTTGATGTCTTCGGTTGCCAATTGGTCTTATACCGCGACAGCGACAATCTGGCGGCGCATACGCGATGCTGACGGTAGTGATACTGACGGCGGAGGTCAGCCGTACGGATGGGAAGCGCCGAACGCTATTCTCTGCGACTACCAGGGCGGGCTATCCGCGAAAATCGGTGACCTCGGTCGGGAGATCGTGGTTAAAAACACGATATGGACCGAGTATGCAATGGCGCGGGAGGGCGATTACATCCTGATTGGCGCGTCAACCGATGCGGCGCCACCTGATGAAGCTGATGAGATACGGCAGATCATCCAGTTCGCCGACACCTTCGAGCGGCTGGCGGACGATTTCGCACTGATTACGGGAGTCTGATTATGGGCCTGAAAGTGAGAGGAATCCGCCAGGCCAAGGCCAACCTCGATCGCATCATCAAAGACGTCCAGGGGCGTAAGGCCGTGCGCGCAATCCAGTCGGCGATGCTTATCGGTAGCGCGCAGGCGGCGCTTTATACCCCAATCGACACATCGACGCTGCTTAACAGCCAGTACCGGGAAATCATTGCTCGGGGTGTTCGTGTTACTGGACGCGTCGGCTATACAGCAAACTATGCGGTGTTCGTTCATGACCCGGCAGTGCAACAGACCTTCAGACGTTCAACGGCGAGAAAAGAGTTCTTAACGAAGGGTTTCGAAGACACCCGCAGCCAAATCGACGCCGCGGTTAAGAAGGAGTTGTCCCTATGAATCGAACTATCCATTTCGCCGGAGATGGCCTTGGCCCTCGCAAAGTATTTGTGAATGGTAACGTAATCGAAGGGGGTTTTTTTGCTGATATCCAACGCGGCATTGTCCGATACTACCCAAAGCCACTCAGGGCTCACAAGTGCCGAGAAAACGAGCTCTACGCCCGTACATTAAAGGGATGTGTTGAAGTCGTTCCTTGTGGAGAAGGCCAATGACACCTCCGATGTATATGCGCCTGAAGGATCTGTTTGAGAGCGAAGGTATGACTGCTGGCTTTAAGGTTCAATGGCGGCAGTGGCGTGACACCGGGAAAGATGCTGACCAGTTCATCGTATTCCGGCCTTCCGGCGGCACCGATATTACTTATGACCTCGGCGGCGACTGGTATGTGATGGTCGACGTAATCTCTTCGAAAGCTGATCCGGATGCCGCTGACTCCGTGGTAAACGCCATCGTTGAATATATTAGCGCGCAATCTGGAGCTGATGAGTGCGTCGGCGCGCTTCGGCTTGTCGGCAATGTTCCGGCGGCTATACCAACTGAAGAGGGCCGGTTAGTAACCCGGCTGCTTGTTTCATGTACATACGGCGAGTGATCGCCAGATTCACCCATCAGGCTGCCTTCTGGCGGCCTTTTTTATTTGAGAGGTACACATGCAGGGCTGCCAGAATGATACCGGTAAGCTAATCGGTAAGGTTGCGGTGCTACGTATGGCCTATGGCTGTGCTGACACCGTTCCGGCGCTTTCCGAATGGAAGCGTCTCGGGGCTATGACCACAAAAGGCTTTGACTACTCCATGAATACCGTCAACTCGGAAGCTGACGATACGAAAGGATTGG
Source organism: Klebsiella sp. CN_Kp091 (assembly GCF_040065095.1). Classification (NCBI taxonomy): domain Bacteria; kingdom Pseudomonadati; phylum Pseudomonadota; class Gammaproteobacteria; order Enterobacterales; family Enterobacteriaceae; genus Klebsiella; species Klebsiella sp. CN_Kp091. The sequence goes on from NZ_JBEAIO010000006.1 coordinate 226,820, forward strand.
TTGAGAACCTGGTGAATAACATGGACTTCACCATCTCCGGTGAAGGTGAATTCCGTAAACAGGACAAAACAACTGAGATCGGCGCTATCGCTATTTCGAAATATATTTTCGACGAAGTGCAGGCTGGCCGGCAGCCGACGATTTGGGTGCGCTTTGACTTCACCGGTGAAGACGCAGGCACTTATATCATGGGTTACTTCAACACCACTTCATGGTCTGGCGACTTCGGAACTTCAGATATTTCCACCTTCTCAGGGGAGTGGAAAGTCTACGATGCCGATACTGTCGTCTTTGAGGTTGCTGGCCCGGCGTTGGCTTTCACAACCAACCTGACTGCAACGAAAACGGTCACCGCGGGATCTGCGCTTAATATGTCAGTAGCGGTTGAGGGTGGAACTGCTCCGTACACTTACCTATGGAAAAAAGACGGTTCTGCTGTAAGTGGCCAGACTACAGCGACCTTCAACAAAGCCAGTGCAGCAGCCGGCGATGCTGGGGTTTATACCTGTGAGGTGACTGATTCGGCAGCGACGCCGGCGAAGATCACTTCCACCGCCTGCACAGTGACAATTAACTAAGCGAAAGCCAGTTCGTGAATAGTACAAAGGGCGTTTATGCGCCCTTGATACTGTTTATGGAGCGACTATGACCCCCATTAAAGAATTAGGCGAATGTGTCATCGGCACTGATACCCATGAATACTTCTTTCGCCCTTCCTTCCGAAATATGGCGCGCATCGGCGAGCCGGACGAAATCGTCCAGACGTTCTATGACCTGTGTAACGATGAGGTGACGCCGTTAATTCAACTGGCGGCCCAGGCATATATAAGCGATGAATACAGTCGTCTGCCTGATTGCGTTCTGCGATACATCCAGAGCGGACTTCTTAACCGTAAAGCAGTTATGGCTGCTCATGCCGTTCTTACTGCTTGTTGCGATGACGATATCGGGGAACTGGTCGGATGGATGAAGCCGGGTAAATCACGCAAGCGCGGATTTATGTGGCGGCCTGGCACGATGCCTGCGTCGGAAATGATCATTGTTGCTCAAAATCTGATGATGCATGGAATCATTGGCAAGGCGAAAGTGCGCAAGCTGCAGCGCTACGAGTCGAATGAAACCACATCAGAATTTCGCGCGACAGATTACATCATGGCCGCGCGCAATCATTTCGGTATAAGTCGGGAAGAGGCTGAAAACCTCACAATGACTGAGTTTGCCTTAATGCTTAATGCGAAGTACCCGAACCAGAAAGGTTTTACCCGGGAAGAGTACGATGCAGTTATGGATGATGACGATCGGCGCTGGCAGGCAATGATGCAGCGGGAGTCTCATCGGTAGCACTTAGCTTCTCCTAACTAACAGTGATGATCCCGCCAGGGAAAAGTAGGTCAGTTGTCATCTTTATTTCCAGTCTCAAGATATTTTTTCTTATAGCTGTCACTTAATGGAGTGGATTTTTCAACCATGCCAATAAGCTTATCAACTTGTTTTTTCTGCTTATCGATTATCTCAAACAGTTGAATCATTTGTTTTTTTTGCGATTCAACAATTTCAATCAAATGAGTTGATATCTCAGTCCCCAAACCCGAATCTTGACTATCACCTGAGAGGTAATCCTCTAGTGCTTGGATGATTTCAGAGTTCATTGATCTGCCGTTCTGCTTCGCTCTTTCGGCAATAGCATCACGCATCCCATCCGGGAAGCGGAGCATAAATTTATCGTAATCACGAACCTGTTTTTCTGACATAAGCACCTCTAAATTTTCTTGATGCTATCACATTGACATTATCCGTAAATTGAGTCACAGTGATATCATGTCACGGTGACATTGTTGATAAGGATTGATATGGATACTTTATATACACAGAGAAAAAGCTATAGCTTCCAATTGCGCCTTCCAGAAAGCATGAAGGAAGAGATACGCCGTATGGCTGAAATGGATGGGATTTCGATTAACTCTGCAATTGTGCAGCGTTTGGCAAAAAGCCTGCGTGAGGAGCGTATGAATGGGCAGTAAAAACAGTGAAGCCCCATTGGCGGCAACCTATGGGGCTTCTATCGAAAATAACCGCGAAGGAAATATCGACATGCACAGTGTACAGAACAAAGAAATAAGTTTCCACAATACCAATTTTGCTTACATGGAAATGGGCGGTCAGGTCTGGCTTACGGCTACCGAGGTTGGTCAGGCACTGGAGTATGCCGACGATAAAGCAGTTCAACGTATTTACTCTCGGCATGCTGATGAATTTACAGCGCAAATGACAGGGGTGGTCAAACTGACCACCCCTTCAGGAAAGCAGGAATCACGCGTTTTCTCTCTGCGTGGCGCCCACCTTGTTGCGATGTTTGCTCGCACGCCAAAGGCAAAAGAGTTCCGCCGCTGGGTGCTGGATATTCTGGATCGTGAAGTGGCTCATTCGCCGATTGCGAAGCAGTTCAGTGACGATGAACTTTGCTCTTTGGCATGGTTATGGCGGGCCAGCGACGTCATGCTCAAAGCCTGCAATAGCGTCACACCTTTACTGAGGGTGGCAGAGCATCGCCAGGCAGGACATTTTCATTCGATCGGTCAGGAGTATCCGAGATCGATTAACAAGGCAAGAGAAGTAATTAAGCGCGAGACAGCGCATATCGAATTTCACCCATGGAAGGATGATAACTGGAGCAGGGTATTACCGCACCTGCGTCAGGAGATGTTGCAATGATGCATAAATAGAAAAGCCGACAGTTCGCAGCTGCCGGCTATCCATAAATCTGTCATAAGGGTCCAACCAATGACTTCATTAAATTTACCACCAAAAAGCAGTGTTGTCACCGATAAAACCATTGACAGCCAGTCTTTGCTGATGATGGTTAATCAGGCTCGCAAGCAGTGCGGGGAGCCAGAAGTACGCAACAATAAGTTCATTGAAAAAGTAGTCGACGAACTTGATGGGGAGTTTTACACAAAAAGTGTAAAACCCTCCGGCGCCAATGGCGGCCGTCCTGTTGAGGTAATTGACATGACGATCAAGCAGGCCCTTCGCGTGGCGGCCCGTGAGTCTAAAGCTGTTCGCCGCTCTTTGGTTGATAAGCTGGAAGACATGCAGGCTATCCAGGTGCCGACCAAAAGCACCTCAGGGCTTACTGAATATCGGCTTGCCAAAGCTGAACAACTCAAAGCTCAGGCGCTGGAGAAAAACATCGCATCGGCCCGCGAGCTGATGTCAATGTTCCCGCGGCTTGGTGAATCGGCTAACCAGGTGATCGTAGCCACCCTTGTTAACCCACTTCTCGGTCACGAAGTTGTGCCACTGCCAGCGATTGAAGAGCATTACTCAACGGCGGGTGAAGTAGCGGCGCAGCTCGGTTGTACTGCGAACAAGATCGGTCGCGTGTCTAATAAGCACAACCTCAAAACTGAGCAGTACGGCAAGTTCTTTCTGGATAAGTCGAGACACTCAGATAAGCAGGTTGAAGCGTTCCGCTACAATGCAGAAGGCGTGAAAGCGCTACGCCACCTGATTCACGGCGCTGATGTGGCATAACTCATTGTATTGAAGGCAGAGTGCAAAATTGCATTCTGGTAATTAAACCCGCTTAACTGCGGGTTTTTTGTTAGATGCGAACATCTTCGCATCGTGGTATCCGCTGCTAATATCGTAGCGCTGGTTTTGTCGTTACCCTCTATCCCTGCTAGGATTTGTCCAAACTAATCAATGGGGATAGGGATATGAAAAAAGTAGCGCTGGCATTAATTGCAATTGTTTCTTTTGGTGCTTTTGCATCTGAAGTAATGAAAATTCCCTCAGATCCAAAAGGTACATATACCATTCTTGAAAAAGATATGAATGGCAACATGGCCACTATCGTCACCAAAAGAGAGGGGCCTGCGGGAACTACTTACTCTAAGCGCCTCTATGATTGTTCATCATGGACGGTTAAATATTTAGGGACTGGAGAGTCGTTAGAGCAAATGAACTCCTCAGAGGCGGATAAAGGGATGTCACCGATTGGTGATGAGACAATAGCTTATTATGTCGGGCGAAGAGCCTGCAATTAACATAACCCGCTCCGGCGGGTTTTTTTACGTCCGGAGTAAATGATGTCAGAGAAAGCAGGTGAAATTTATTATGACATAGAGGCTGATGTTTCTGGTCTGATTCAGGCGCAGCAGCAAGTTAATAAACGCCTCGATCAGATGGATGCCAAATTCGAGCAATCATCGAGATCTGTTGGGAGATTCGAAGGCGCACTCAACAAAGTCGGCGTTGCAATAGCTGCCGCTTTTACGATTGATGCCGCGAAAAGACTGATTGCCATTGGCGACGAAATGGTCACTCTCCAAGCGCGCATTACACGATTGAGCCCAAGTATTGATGTAGCAAAAGAAACATTAGCGGCTCTTTCTGCTATAGCGTCACAAACGGGTAATAGCCTGTCAGAGACGGAGCGCCTTTGGGAGTCGTTAACTACAGCATTAAAAGAAACAGGCGCAACAAATTCCCAGATTTTGGGGCTAACCTCAACTTTGCAGAAGATCGGAACCATAGGTGCGTCTTCGACAGAGGAAATGGCGAATGCTTTAAGGCAATTTGGACAGTCAATCTCTGGCGGTATCGTTCGCGCGGAAGAGTTTAACTCTATTCTTGAACAAATGCCTGAACTTGCAAGGCAGATTGCTACCGGACTTGGCATTTCCATAGGGGATCTTCGCAAGAGAATGCTGGAGGGCAAGCTCACAGCGCAGGATGCTTTGAATGCCATTCAGAAGCAGTCTCAATCGGTAAATGAAGAGTTTGACAAGATGCCGGTCAGTATTGACCGTGCAAAAAACAGTCTTGATGTCGCGTTTAAAAATGCCATAAATGACCTGAACCAAGCTATTGGATTGACGTCAACACTGGCAGGTTTGATGCAGACAGTTGCTGACAATCTTAATTACTACAATAACAACGTTGGTGATTCATCCCGAATGCCAAAGTTGATTAAGTTACAGCAAGAACTTAATGGTGAATTAAAGGACAGTCAGCGCTGGTATGAGTCTGATTCTGTCTTCCAGGCTCGTCGTGCTCAAGCAGCTGTGCAGCTTAAACAAATTGAAGGAGAAATTGCGCATATTCGAGCGAAAGCGAAGAATGACGCTAGCAATAACCAGTTCAATGCTCCACCGACAAAAGGCGATGATGCTGCAACGAAAAAGCTTGTTCAAAATTCCGAGCGCCGACTCGCTCTTGCCAAACTAGAGGGAGAGGCCAGGGCTCGCCTACAAGCTCAATATGATGCCGCCGATGCCGGGGTGACTGACCAGAAGCGGATTAAAGCCCTTCAGGATGAGTATGCTGAAACCTACCGAGTCACAGAGGCCAGAAAGGAAAGCAATAAGGCAGGTAAGCAGTCAGAAACTCAGGCTGATTCGATTGCGCAGAAATTAGCGAGCTTGAAACAGGAGTCCGCACTTGCCGCAGACTCTACAGCTGAGTTAAGCCGTGAACAGGCGATCCTCAATGCTCAGCTTTCTCTTGGCAAAGGCGCTACGCAGGAACAAATAGCGCTGGCTGGGCAGTATGCTGCTAAAAAGTGGGATACGGCCAACGCTATCAAGGCGCAAGCCGCGGCTGAGAAACTTCTCCCTGAAGCGCGCGAGAATGCAAGTTACAGGCAGGATGTGCAGGATTTAAATACTGCACTGGCAGCGAAGAAAATCAGCCAGGAGCAATATAACGAGACCTCTGAGAGACTGGAGGCAACTCACCAGGCCAATCTTGCGAAAATCCGCGCGCAACAGGCTGTTACTCCACAGCAGCAGGCGGCCGGCGATGTGGATCCGGTGCAGAACCTGGCTAACCAGCATACCCAGCAGTTGGCACTAATCCAGCAGTACGAACAGCAGGGGGTTATCGCCCATAATCAGTCCTTAGCACTAAAAAAAGCCGCTGATACTCAGTATGAGCAGGAACGAACGGATGCTATGTGGGCATTGTTCACGCAACAGAGCGTAGGGTATCAGGCTCTTGGCGCCGCGGTTGACGCATTCGGCAATCAGGCTTCCAATGCATTAACCGGCATCATTACCGGCAGCATGTCAGCCTCAGATGCATTGCAGTCTATCGGTAACACCATTCTAAACGACGTTATTAATACGTTCGTGCAAATGGGCATCCAGCAAGCCAAATCTGCAATAATGGGCGCAAGTGTACAGCAAGCTACCATCGCAGCCACAACGGCAACCCAGGTGGGAGCCATTGCCACAACGACAGCAGCAAGTACAGCATCTGCAGGGACTACATTAGCGGCATGGCTTCCGGCTGCACTGGTTGCATCCGTTGGTTCGTTTGGCGCTGCCGCTATCATCGGTGGCGCTGCGCTTGTTGGTGCGTTTGCTTTGTCTAAGACGCTCGCTGGCGGCAGGAAAAACGGTGGTCCGGTATCGGCGGGCTCAATGTACCAGGTAGGTGAGGGCGGCATGCCTGAAATCTACCGTGCCAGTAATGGCAGTCAGTACATGATCCCGGGTGATAACGGTTCTGTCATCAGCAATAAGGATTTGCAGGGCAGTGGCGGCGGAGCCCTGCAGGTCGTGAACAACGTTTACAACTATGCAAATGGCGTCAATGTCGATACCCGCAGCAGCCAGAACGGCGGGCAACTGGTTATCGAGACCTTTATCACGGATATGCAGAACGGCGGCCCGATGTCGTCTCAGATGCAGGACACATTCGGACTTCGCCGGCAGGCCAATGGCGATTACTAAAACCAACCCGCTCCGGCGGGTTTTTTATAGGTGGGAATTATGAAAGTAGCGATCGAAGTAAACGGCGAGGTTATATGGTTCCGGAATGGTGAAACACTCGAGGGAATGGCTTGCACCTCTTACGTGAAGGACGGTACACAGCAGAAAATCATTACCGCCCTGGATGATGCCTTAACTCAGGCAAAGAGTGAGATGCTAGTATTTGATAATGTTGATTGAGTATTGAATATTAGCTCGATGTCCAGCAGGAAGAGCTAATACGACATTCCAGTTACCTGAGTGTGGAATGGCGATATTTGCGGGAAACCTTGTATAGAACCCACCGTAATACGTGCATTGTCGCCCAGAGCGATATTTTGAATAGTTAATGTCATCCAACACTAAGACGTTAATTTGATGTGAGCAATTAACGCTAACGACATCACCTTGATCAGCATGTTCTCTGCTGTGAATGTGTGACATAGAAACCCTCTTGCTGTGTGTGGAAAACACACAATATCAGCGAGACGTATCCAGAAACATCCTGATAAAAGATCAGTGCCGCATACGCGGCCTTTTTTATGCCCGGAGGAAACGTGGCAACAGTTTCATACCCGGAGTTTCTACCTCTTCCGCAGCGTCCCAGCCAGAACATGACGCAGGATACCGGCTGGCAGACAACGCAGCCGGCAGTCGGGCCAGCAATATTCACCCCGTTTACAACGGACCTGAAAACGACATGGACGCTTCAGTGGATATTCACTCTTAAACAGGCGGAAGTGTTTAAGTCCTGGCTGCGGTCGCCGACGTACTGTGACCGCGGACGTAACTGGTTCCAGATGAGGATAGACCTTGGCGACACTTACGGGCCGCAGCTACAGACGCTTCACTTCGTCAACATGCCGGTGCAAACCAGCAAAAATGGCGGGGTGGTGACCTGGACGGCGACGGTTTTGTCGAATGGCATGAGCGACTATACCGAGCAATACGACGACTGGATCGTCGGGATGGCTCCTGGTACCGAGTATCTCTATGACCTGCTCGTTACGGAGGTCATGCCGAAATATCCATGGGGGAATTCATGACGACATTGCGCGAATGGAAGGAGCGGCGGCCGGCAAGCGATATCAAACAGACCATCGAGTTCTATCACCCGGCGTTTGGTTATTACCGCGTGGTGAACAAGTTGTTTCGTGAAGCGACGTTCGGCGGAAATCTGTATCAACCTGCTGCGTTTGATATCACCGAGCCCACGCAGAACGGGGCTGCCATCATCACTATGGGGATCACCTTCCTGCAGGGGGCAGAAGAGGTCAGAAACACACTAAAAGCGTGGACAGGTGCCGCCCGGATGACGGCTATCACGTGTAAGTATCAACAATGGAATGCGATCGGTGATGCCGAGCCTCTGAAGACCTGGTCACTGTTTGTGAAGGATGTCGGCGCCGACGGTACAAACGTCACCGTTAATTCCGGCAAGACCAATCCGCTGACGCTGGCCAATCCCATCATTTACACCACGAAAGACTATCCCGGACTGATTACCGTATGACGCAGAACGAATTTATCCGGCTTGTGAATGGCAAGCCGTGGGTTAACCGTGCCTGTTGTTTTGAGCAAATGGATTGCTGGGGGCTGGTGGTGCTGTATTACCGGCATGTGCTCGGTCTGGAGCTGCATCATATCCCCGGCTACGAATCGGGCGCCGACTTCATCACCTGCTACTCAGCGGAATCAGCTCACTGGCGAGCGGTGCCGGTGGCGTCGCCTGGCTGCCTGGCCGTGTTTTATTACGCTGATCGTCCTGTTCACGTGGGCGTAATGCTGGATCCGGTTAAATGCCTGCATTCCCGCGGTGAGTTCGGTTTTGTACGCGCTGACAGCATGGTCATCATGGCGAAGAAATTCAACAAAGTGGAGTATCTGGTTCATGGTTCGATATGAGCTGCAGCGTCTGCCTGGCGCGCCGAAACAGTATGGAACGACGGCACCGGGTACTGAGTTGATAGCATTGCTTGACTCGCTCAGGCTGCACAATAATGTGAAGGTTCGCCTGAATGGACGTGAGCTTAATGATGATTTTGACTTGTCGTTTAAGTTACGCGCCGGCGACGTCGTAGCAGTATTCGACCAGCCTGAAAGCGGCGGACTTTTGAAGACGCTGCTTAATCCTGTAGAGCACCTCAACCCTATCCGTTTTACCAAAAAGGTGATGGCGGGACTCACCGGACAGCAAAATGCATCTGCTCCATCCATTTCGACTGGCGAATCACCGAACAACGACGCCACCGGGCAAACTAACCGCGCGCGCCTGTACAAAGGGCGACCGAACATTTACGGGCAGTGCAGGGTGTTTCCGGATCTGACGCAGCAGGCGTTGTTCGAGTTCATCGACAACAACAAATACATCACTGAATGGTTTGAAGTAGGAATAGGGAAATACACCATTTCCTCTGTCCGGTATTCAGAATCGAATCTGGGTAGTCTGGCCGGCGCCAGTTACCAGATTTTTGAACCGGGCGCGACAATAGGCACCATTGACGTTGGGTATCAGTTCGATGATATCGATAACGAAGAAGTGCCTGGGCTGAATGAGAGTGAGGATTTTCCGGCACAGACAGCGACCACATCCATGCCGACCGCAATAAGCATTGAGAGCAACCAGCTTAAAGCGACGGTACTGTCTAATGACGACAATTTCTCATATTTTGCTGCGCTGGCTGTGCCTCATCCGGTTACATTCGTGATTAATGCAACCTGGAACTCAGGCGGGAGCCCTGTCACCAGGAATGTCACCGGCAGCGGGAATATTGTCTATTCAGAGAGCTTTATTGGCGAGGACACGCAGTCATACACCACGTTTTATCTTGGTGACATGACCGGAGAAATCACCACTTTACCCGTGAATGCGACAATCAATCTGACACTCTTTACACTGAACGATCAGACGCCGCTGGTCATTGGCCCGTCGGTCTCTCCCCTTGAGTCTTCTCAAATCTGGGTTCATGCGATGGTTCAGTTAGGTGCCACGGCGGGTACGACGCGCTATCGGATCCGATTCTGGAAGGTTGACGAGAACAACAACCAGATCCCCGGAACGGCAGAGCAGTATGATTACTTCTTCGATAACGATTATCAGGTCTCGACACGTAACTTCCGAACCACGCATAAATTCACCCCGGCCGCCGGGATAGGGCGCTATGCGGTCACAATTGAGAGGCTGGATAACAGCAACGACAGCAACGTCGTCACGCTGATGGCGATTCACGCGGTAAACACCCGCGTCAATGTTGTATATCCTGACGATACGCTCGCCAGAGTGACCATCAAGGGGAGCAACAACAGTAACAGTAACCGCGAGCAGAAGTACAACATGCTCGCACAGCGCCACACCATCAGCTATGACCGGACGACTGGTCAGGTTGACTACACGCTGCGCCCGAGCCGTTCCTTTGCTGACGCCGTTTTGCATGAATGGGTGGTTATCGGTAAGCAGGATGTGGCCAGCATCGATGTTGCGACGCTTTACGCGATTGCCGACGCGATATCTGTGCCAGAGCTTGGCTATTTCGATTACACCTTTTCAGATGAGAAGTTGTCGCTCGGTGAGCGGATCCGGACTATCTGCAATGCGGCAAGGGTAGATGGAAACAACATCGGCGATGTGTTGACCTTCTGGCGAGATGAAAAGGTCAGCTATCCTGATGCGGTATTTGCGCGCTCAAACATGTTCTTTGACGAATATAAGGTTTCATGGCAGATGTCGCTGCCGGGAGGATATGACGGCGTCACGGTCGATTATGTTGACCCGCTCACCAATAAGAAATCCTATGTTTATCTGCAGATAGACGCCGGCGGCATTCGGGAAGTCGAAGACGCAACGGTTAACGCCAGTAAGATTAGCCTGGATGGTTGCCGCAATCGGGCTCAGGCGTTAGACAGGGCTTGGCTAGAGGCTCAACGTCTTCTGTATTCACGACAGAGCATGACGGTTAAGGTGCTGGAAACTGAACAGGTGGTTCGTGGCGCCGTTGTTCAGTGTCCGGACATGTACGACAACAAGCAGCAGAACGGCTATATCACCGGCCGCAATGGCGACATCTTCACGACTTCAGAGCGCATTGACTTCACTCTTGGCGACATGTGGGTGGTGATGACGGATAACCTTGGAAATTTCCGTGGTCGCTGGCGCGCATATCCTGTAACGGGAAATGCCAAAGCGTTTCAGTCTGCTGCAGATGCCTTTGACCTGAATATCTACAATGGGAGCGATTGCCAGGTTGCCAGCAGGTACTTTATTGCAACTGATTCCGAGCTTAACTCCAGCATCTGGCGTGTAGAAACAGCCAAACCCAATGGCGATTACACCCAGACGCTGACTTTGTCCGAATATTCAGACGCTATTTATCCGTAACACGCAGTAACTCTTCAACCTTCGCGCACACCATCAGATTAACTTCTGAGGCTTTCGTGCGCCATTCATAGGGCGACAAGCACAATGGCAACACCGTTACCGACTCCAACGCAGAATCCCGTTCCAAGTACGGATATCCGGGACGCAGTTTATGCCGGCGCAATGATGGACCTGATTGTTTCCAGTACGGCGAAGATGTACACCGACCGTCTCGGTATTGAGCGTTACACCATTGAAGGCATTCGTCAGAATCTAATCCCTCTTGGGCGCCAGTACATGACGCTGGCTGATGCTCAGGCGGATATTGCCAATATCCCTGATGGTTCTACCACGTATTACCGTAGCCCGGATGATAGCGCACTGGCTATCGAGGTTATCAACAATGCCGGGATGCTTTATGCCACCGGGCGTAGGATGCCTTCACAGGCATTCGTTGCAGGTATCGACCAATTTACCGCAGAGCTTTCTGCACAAATCGCTTCTCTTCAGCTAAAAACAGCAATGCTGTCACAATACAGTTCAGATGAGTGGCAATGGATTTTAACCGGGTTACAGGGGCCATCGGCAACAGCGCTTGCACTGGATAACGATTTCGGGCTATGGCTCGCAGGTCTTAAATCATCAGTGCAGGATTATGTAGAGCAGCTAATCCCCAAACAACAGGCAAATCTTTATCAGGGATTACAACATGTCATTGTGGCCCAAAACGGTGTTGATGGCCTCCTGACTATTAATGACAATGGTGATATACGTATTGTCGGCACTGATGATGTTCTTCAGGACAGGCTTAACGCGCTATGTTCCACTAACTTTTCCCGCACCATTATTGGCTTCCAGCATGTCGTTTTTGCAGCCGATTTAAAAACCGCCATTTTTGCAATAGATGATGATGGCGGGGTGCATATTCCCGGTATCGATGGCCCGTTACAGGACAATCTTGGCGAATCACTGGCGACCATTAAAACCGTTGGCGGTGTACCTGCAGCAGCATGGCGCGGAGAGGTGGTCTGGTCAGAACGTCCCGTACTGACTACGCAAAAACTGACGCCTTCCGGTTTCGTTTTCAGTTATCTACCTGGCGGAGAGGCAGTATCTGGTTCCGGGGTGATGTATGTACCGTCAATACGTGAAATGCCGCTTGATGCACCTGAAATTCAGGGGGGCGGTTCAAGTGGACAGTCTCTGAACATGGAAGCGGATCATGTCGGACAGAATATTGTTAACCGTAATCCCATTTATCGCGGGCGGTTATTGGCCGGGATGAACGGACGGCCTGAAGGTAAAAATATACAGGCGGTGAATGAGGATGACGTATCCACATTGAACGATATGAATTATCCATCATACCGGCAGGGTAATATTTTACCTATGTACGATGTCCTGATGGATAAGGGGGTAGGAAATACCATATTCATTCATGCGCCTTTTGCAGCAGGTGGTCGTTCATTTAAACAAATCAGCAAAGGGACAATCCCATATCAGAACGGGCAGAAATTTGTGCAGATGGGTAAAGATGCCGCTGATGGTGTTGGTAAGCCGTATACATTCCGGTTTCTGACGTTTGAGCACGGTGAAACAGACTCCGATAATGGCGACAATCTTTTACCTGGTGATTACCTTACCAAAGCAAACACCTATTTCTCCGGTCTCCAGTCTGATTTCAAGGCTATTTCCGGACAGACGACCGATTTCGCTGTCATCATCGGTCAGGTGGGAAGCCGATTTTATACAAGGTCACAGCCAGTAGATGAAGCCGGTAATGCCCAGGGGGACCCTGTAATCGTTCAGCCTTACTCTATCCCCGCGGTGGATCAGCTGACTTATGTCCGTCAGAATCCGGATACGGCAATCATGTACGGGCCAAAATACCCGCTTAATTGGCTATATAGCGACGGGTCACTCAGCCACATCAATGCAAAAGGCAAGGTGTTACAGGGTGAATATACCGCGCAGGCAATCTACTGGCATCTGTACGATACCGAAAAGAAAGGAACATGGACGGGATGTAAAATCAGGGATATTACATTAACAGGAAACCTTTTAGAGCTTGCCTGTGATGTCCCATTTCCGCCACTGATCATCGATACAGATTTTATTGCCAACTGTCCGAACTACGGGATAAGCCTGGAGAAAAACTCAGCCACGGTACAGGCTGTTTCTGTTATCAATGGGAACACAATTCACGTTGAACTGAACCAGCCTCCCGCACCTGATGACGTCCTGTTAATCGGATTTACTAATACCACACCACATACCAATGGAAATCTGTATCCGCTGAGCTGTTTCAGGGATTCTTCACAGACCGTGTCACGCTGGGTGACGCTCAATGGCGCACCTTTCCCTCTGTATAACTGGTTATGTCTGGATCGTCTTCCTCTCACTGGAGAAATGTAATGGTTGCTGCAATTAATACAGGTAAAGTCTATTCCGGCGCGCGAGCCGCCCTTGACCTTTCTTCCTCAATCCTTGATCCCGTAGTTCTTTTTCAAAACTATAAAGCACGCATAACTGCTGACGGTGGTCATATTCCTGACGAGGCTGGCTGTCTTGAGCGTTTTCGCTTTTTATTGCTGAATGGCATGTATGAGCGAACAGCCGTTTCTGTCACTCCCGCTTTTGGTATCAAAACCGATGGAAGTGGAAATGTGCAGACCATTTATAACCTGACCGGGGAAAATGGCGATCTTCTGGCCGTTGCTAATGGCGTACCGCCTGAGCAGATGTTATACAACCCGACATCACGCTCGGTTAACGTTCGTATCTCCTCTGCCGGTGGGAACAGGCTACTGAGCCGCGGGCAAATCACGGTACAAAAATCATCAAGCTACCTTATCGCTGGATGTATGAGCGATACCAACAGGACGGACGGCAATGGTTTAACGCTTGGTTATGCTGTAAATGGTTTGGCAATGGCTTATATGCGGACAATGATAGTCAACAATGAAACGACTGCAGAATCCTGGCGTTTTGGTACCCGTGATTCAGGCTGGCCTGCAGGAAATGGCGGTGCTGTACTGGTTAATTCAAATCACTATGAGGATTACGTACCCGCCGCAGGGTTATTTAAAGTTGCTGCCGGCAAAGTTGAAGGTTACGAGAGAGGTAAACTGTCCATGACTGCCAGTTCCGTCACGGGATCTCTTGCGGACCTGAGAGGACGTCAGTTCCAGCTTGTTATAGGTATCGTAGGAAGCGGAAGTGTCGGATGTGAAGGAACGTTCAGAGATGTACTTCAACTGCATACGGCTTCTGAAGCTGATGGGGTACTGACCTCTCGAATTGGAATGTAAAGAAAGAAGTTCGCTTTCATTTTATATTTGTGGATGTACTCAAGATGAAACCCATCCGGTAGCCATATGTAAGAGTTACCGTGTGGGTAATTGCAAATGTTCATGCCAGTGATGGCACTAATATCACGCGGGATGCGTTGATGGGAAGTTACGTAGATACGCGTAGCGATAACATTCACTGGGATCAGTGGGGGCGGCAGTATATGGCCTGGAACTGTCTATACCCTTCTATATCTTGGCCTGCGCTCAGTAACGTATGCACAAGGATGTGCAATTTCATCTGGTTACGTCGATGCATAAAATTGATAGGCGACAGCACTATTGATCGCCACCTCAGATAAAACTACTGTATATAAAAACAGTGTTATTTAGGAGGCGGTTATGCTTCAAAAACCACCAATCTACGAAGCAACCGGCATAAGCCAGTATGCAACATTCGTTGACACACAACGTGGTATCGCCGTAGTAGAGCGCTCATCAGCACCGCTAGCAACCGCAGTATTGCTTATCTCATATTGCGGGGTGCAGCAGTTTGCACGCTTCCTTGGTGGGTCGCTCATTACGGAAGATGGGGAATCCATAGAGGGTGATGTGCTCGCAGATGTTGAGTTGATAGGTGTGGTTACTCACATCATCAGTAAAGCTGGCTTTGATGACTGCCCGGTGATGTGATGTTTGCTTTGGTTGATGTGAACAGCTTCTATGCGAGCTGCGAAACCATTTTCAGGCCGGATCTGAGAGGGAAGCCGGTTGTCGTATTGTCCAATAACGATGGGTGCGTGATAGCGCGTTCTGCCGAAGCCAAGAAACTTGGCATCAAGATGGGGGATCCGTACTTCAAATGCAAAGACCATTTCCGCCGGCATGGAGTGGTTTGCTTCAGTTCGAACTATGAACTCTACGCGGATATGAGCAACCGGGTCATGACGACACTGGAGGAAATGTGCCCTCGGGTAGAAATCTACAGCATCGACGAGGCTTTTTGCGACCTCACAGGTGTGCGTAATTGCCGTGTGCTGGAAGAGTTCGGGCATGAGTTAAAAGATACCGTTTACCGTAATACCAGACTACCGGTCGGGGTGGGGATCGCACAAACAAAGACGCTGGCAAAACTCGCCAATCATGCGGCGAAAACATGGAAAGCCACTGGCGGGGTAGTTGACCTGTCGAATGTGGAGCGGCAGCGCAAACTGATGGCTTTACTTCCGGTTGATGAGGTGTGGGGTGTTGGTCGCCGTATCAGCAAAAAGCTTGAAGCTATGGGGATAAAAACTGTCCTGCAGCTAGCTGATACGGATATCCGCTTTATCCGCAAACACTTCAACGTGGTGCTTGAGAGAACCGTCCGGGAGCTTCGTGGCGAGCCGTGTCTTGAGCTGGAAGAGTTTGCTCCAGTGAAACAGGAAATTGTCTGCAGCCGGTCGTTCGGGGAGCGCATTACCACCTATGAACAAATGCGCCAGGCCATCTGTTCATATGCTGCCAGAGGCGCAGAGAAACTTCGTGGGGAGCATCAATACTGCCGACACATATCGGCGTTCGTGAAGACGTCGCCGTTTGCGCTGAACGAAAAATACTACGGTAACAGCGGATCCATTAAGTTACTGACGCCCACGCAGGATAGCCGGGATATCATCAATGCCGTGGTAAAGTGTCTGGATGCGATATGGGTCGATGGACACCGGTATCAGAAGGCGGGGATCATGCTCGGTGATTTCTATAGCCAGGGCGTCGCGCAGCTGAACCTGTTTGATGACAATGCGCCACGGCAGAACAGCGAGAAACTGATGGAAGTTCTTGACCACCTCAACGCAAAGGACGGGAGGGGGACCCTGTATTTTGCCGGGCAAGGTATACAGCAGCAATGGCAGATGAAGCGTGAAATGCTTTCTCCACGATATACTACGAGATTTGAGGACTTGTTGGTAATTAAGTAAAGTTATTGAAACTGTTCTATTGTGATTGCTTAATAAAAGGAAACGAGAGCCTTAGTAAAAGCCCTCGCTGAGAAATGCTACAATAGAGCAATTTTATTTATGGGATTAGGTCATCAATTAAATCATTGAAACCCGAACCTTGCCGTGAAACAATCTCATATAAATTTATTAAAGTGGAGTCGCAATACCTGCTTTTCCAAAGAACTTCATAATTATCAGTGACTATCGCAAGTTGGGGTTCTTCGGTCCATGCCCACTCCACATCATCAAAGAAATGTTTATATTTTCTCAGGTAGATAGCAAGTTTTTTCCCTTTGTAATCGCAAGTATAAACCGCGCCGATACGATCCTCGTTCGCCTCAGTAAGCGCGATAAAAGTTTTTGAAAGTACAATTTTCCATACAAGTTTATCTTCCGATGTTTCCCTGCTTAATTTGACATAAAGCTTATTTAAATCATTGTCTTTAAACATTAATCCCACCTCATGTCTTTCATTATTTGATCTAAATGTACTGTTAATGAAGATAAATCTTGGTATATATCCCACGCTTTATCTTTATTGCTAATTCTTATTACTTTTCGTCTTCCGAAGAAGCGAGTTTTTGGAGCAATCAAATCTAAAATGTTTATAACCGCATTTTTTTGGTCGTTTTCAACTTTACTTAGCAAATTATCAATTACTGGGTAGCAAGTCTTAACCTCCATAGAAAACCTTCGATTAAACTCAATCCAGTTATTATCAAGTTCACGGCTTGTTAATATGCTAAATATTTTATTGGTAGTTTGAGAAATTTCAGTCTTAATTTCAGGGAGCCTGCCTTTGTTTTTGAATTTTTTTTTCAAGAAATTAGTCGTTCTGATAACCCATAATGTCATGAAAAAACTTACGATGGTTAAAATGGTTGCCGCATCCGTAATCGATTGTGATATATGGAAACCCATACTGCTGCTCCTATGAACATCCCAAGCATATTATGTATAAGATTCATCAAATTGCAATCATTACATAGAGTACATAATGACCATGGTTTGAAGTTACAGCATTTGTTCGTACTAAGTAGGATTTTGTAGTCAATGCAAAATTATCTTGACTTTGCTGTTATTAGAAGGGAAATGGTTCATTCGTTTGCTTATTATATGGATTCTGCAACAAATGTAGCTTCACTTTTGGTAGCATACCATTATCGCTTTGGTCAAGTATCAACCGTTAATTTTCGCGTTTCCTACAAAATTATACGGATGCCACAAGAAATGATCTCCTAGGCTAAAAGTTTGTAAACTATCTCCTTTGGTTCTTTCCCGACCATATTCTGCCGCATCAAATCACGCTCCGCTTCACAAGTTAGCACAACTAGACGTTGACAGCATATCATCAAGATCTTTATCAGCCGCAGATGTGACTAGATGAAAGCCTTCTGCTTAATAACCACGTTTAAACGGCGCGCTTTCCCCAGAGAACAGGATCGATATGCAATTGTTCGTCGCGTTCGCTCAGAAGCAAAACTTTGGTACCGGGCGCGACGTTGTATCTACCAATCGGCTCCGGGTCATATGCGATGTCTCGATCGGCTTCATCGGCAAGATAGGAAAGATAATCTTCACGGGTCATTGACTGGGAAAAGCGTCCGCACATATCAACCTCCAGTGGTCAGACTGAAAGTATAGGCGTCACAAATGAGTCCTGGACGAAGCCGTAAGCTTAAAAAAGAGAGGAATCACGAAAGAGTGGTGCGCACCGAAAATCCATGATTAACGCGAAAGAGGATGCCATGTGATGGGGGGAGAGGTAAACGGCGTTGCTTTTAATCTGGAAAGCTGCTCGCAGAATTTTTAATGGGGCATGTATGGGGCAAAAAATTAGCGCAAAACAACTCAAAACCTCATAAGGCATCGATTCGTCTTGCGCTAATGCATTGCTTACACACTACATCCGCATTACTTCAACGCACCTTGCTTTTAAACTGATGCCTGTTTTAAACAAACCAGACTGGGCGCAGTAAACCCGTCAAAACACTGAACCGGGCATTCCCTGCCTGCGCGGCCCGGTTCTTTATTCGCATTAATATCCCATCATTCTCAATGCCAGCCAGATAATTCCTGCCCACAATAAAGCGCATGGAAAAATAACAACACTAAGAGAACGCCAGCCGTTTCTACTCATCGGAAACCCCACATTTAAGTCATCATCACCAGGTGCGTTTGGCATTTCATCATCGGCGCGGGGGCGGGGAACTTTAGGAATATTTGTAAAGCAGATGTAGATAAAAATAGACCCGGCACGATGGCCGGGCTGAGGGGGCGTTGACGAGCTGCCAGGTCTCCCCGGCGCGATGGCTGCTTGCGGCGATCAGATGGGCAGGAAACTCATCATTAAATACGCTACGACAATGCAGATTAGCGTCATATACCAGACTATGCTCATGGTGACTTATCCCATTTCAGACTCAAGAAAGACGAGCCTTTCGGGTAACGACTTTAAACATCCGGATGTCGATGATCAACCGCTTGCGCATCAGGGGATTAGCTTTTCTTTGCGTGGAACAGGCCGTCTTCGCCGTGGGCTTCATCTTCAACCCAGAAGTTAATGTTGAACTGGGCATCATCGCTGAGCTCGATACGATGCCAATATTGCGGCGGGCTGGTGGCGAACTGACCGGCGTTAATGACGACTTTCACCTCCGGCTCGGTAGCCTGCTCGTCATGAAAACCGTAGTAGGTTACCGTTCCTTCCATAACGCACAGCTGGCCGAAAACGTTAGCGGCAGTATTGTGATGGGTGAGCAGAGCCGCCGGAACATTTTCTTTAGTGAAGAACGGAGTGGAGCGTTTAACTTTCCAGTTAGCTGGGATTCGCAGATGAGACATGGTGAGCTCCTTAGTGGATGCAAATAAGATGCATTTAATATGCAACTTTAAAGAAGCGTCGTCAACTTACAGGCATAAAAAAACGCCCCCGGAGGAGCGTTTACCATTTGGCCGGGTCACTTAACGGCCGAAAAGATCGCGTTTTTTAGCTTTAAATGGCTGAGCGATCAACACCAGCAGTCCGATAACCAGATAAGCGGCAAAGATGCCTACCAGCCACTGCGGCATTTCCAGCGTCAGGAATTCCCACTGGCGCACGGAACAGTCGCCGGTGGCGACGAATACCTGCGGCAACCATTTATCCAGCGGCAGCCACGTCGGGAAACGCGCAGCGAAATCGCAGGTCTGGAACGGGGAAGGATGCAGCTGAATCATGGTGTGCTCCCATGCTAGCTGCAGACCGCGCAGGGCGCTGTACAGCCAGATCAGCAGCGCGACGTAGCGCAGCGGGGTTTTCGGCGCGATAGCGCCCACCAGACCGGCGCCCATGATGCCAAACAGGGCGCAGCGTTCATAAATACACAACACGCAGGGCTGCAGCAGCATCACGTGCTGGAACCACAGCGCCACTAATTCAAGTATAAAAGCGGTTAACGCCATCAAGAGCCAGGCGCCGCGTCCCCTTGAGCACTGGTTTAAGTATTGCAACATAATCATTTCCCTGGAACATGCTAAATCATGGCAGTGTAAACGAAAACTACCGCGACGCCATCCGCTAGTCGGAAAATATTACGTAAATGAATATTCGTTACCCGGGCGAACCCGGGTAACGGGCCGGGCAATTACGGCAGTATCGGCGTGGTCAACCAGCCGTGGCTGAGCATCCACTGGGTGGCCGGCATTAACAGGGTTTCGACGCACAGCAGGCCGACCAGCGTTAGCACGATGGTATAAGGCAGCGCCATCCACACCATTCTGCCATAAGAGAGGCGGATCAGCGGCGCCAGCGCCGAGGTCAACAGGAACAGAAACGCGGCCTGGCCGTTGGGAGTGGCGACGGAAGGCAGGTTGGTACCAGTGTTAATGGCGACCGCCAGCATTTCAAACTGCTGCAGGCTGATAACGCCATGTTCCAGCGCCGCTTTTGCTTCGTTGATATACACCGTACCGACAAAGACGTTATCGGAGATTGACGACAGCAGGCCGTTAAACAGATAGAACAGCGATAGCTGGGCATGCGGCGATGCCTGCAGGACGAACTCAATCACTGGGGCAAACAGATGCTGATCGATAATCACCGCCACAATAGCAAAAAAGACCGTCAGCAGAGCGGTAAATGGCAGCGCTTCGGTAAAGGCTTTACCGATGGCGTGTTCGTCGGTCACACCGGAGAAGGTGGTTGCCAGCACAATGACAGAGAGGCCAATCAGGCCAACTTCCGCCAGATGCAGGGCGAGGGCGGTAATCAGCCACACGCCGATGATCCCTTGAGCGATAAGGCGCATCCGATCCTGACGGCTGCGGCTTTGGCGGCTACGGTCGTCGAAATCCTGCAGGACTTTGCGTACCGGGACTGGCAGCGGCTCGCCGTAGCCAAACAGGCGGAATTTTTCCAGCAGCAGGCAGGTCAACAGGCCGCATGCCAGTACCGGCAGCGTGACCGGCGACATGCGAATGAAAAATTCGCCGAAGTGCCAGCCGGCGGCTTTGGCGATAATCAGGTTCTGCGGCTCGCCGACCATGGTCATCACGCCGCCGAGCGCGGTACCGACGCCGGCGTGCATCATCAGGCTGCGTAAAAAGCTGCGGAACTGTTCGAGCACGTCGCGGTAATGCTGATCGATATGGCTGTCATCAAGCATGTCGTTATCATCAGGGCGCGCGGAGGCGACGCGATGATAGATACCATAGAAACCGACCGCCACGCTAATGACTACCGCCACGACGGTGAGCGCGTCGAGGAAGGCGGAGAGAAACGCGGCGGCAACGCAGAAGGCCAGCGACAGCAGCATCTTGCTGCGGATCCCCAGCAAAAGGCGGGTAAAAATAAACAGCAAGAGCTGCTTCATGAAATAGATCCCGGCCACCATAAACATCAGCAGCAGCAGGACTTCGAGATTATTGGCTATTTCTTCGCGAATATGTTCGGGGCTGGTCATACCGATCACCACCGCTTCTATCGCCAGCAGGCCGCCTGGTAGAAGAGGGTAGCATTTGAGCGCCATCGCCAGGGTAAAGATAAACTCCACCACTAACAGCCAACCGGCCACAAACGGTTGAAGATAAAACGCCAGCGGGTTAACCACCAGGAAGATAATCAGGAGAAGCTTGTACCAGTCTGGCGACTGGCCAAGAAAATTGCGCCACAGGGCGCGGCCATAAGACATTTCCACGACAGAGGTCCTTCCGTCAAACAACATGATTTTATGCGTAACTATTGCAAGATTACCAGTTGAGTAAAAAGGGAAGCAACTTTCTTCGCGGCGCATTACAGGTAATGGAAGGCGTTAAGCAAAAGCTGAAAATGAAACGGCGATCCCCTTTTAATTACTTTCAGATGCTATCTGGCGTATGGCTGCTCTGGTATGATGAGTGCAAATTGCAACGCTGTGTAATGGAAATCTTACTATGGTCATTAAGGCGCAAAGCCCTGCGGGTTTCGCGGAAGAGTACATCATTGAAAGTATCTGGAATAACCGTTTCCCGCCTGGATCCATTCTCCCTGCTGAACGTGAACTTTCTGAACTGATTGGTGTGACCCGAACCACTCTGCGCGAAGTGTTGCAACGTCTGGCCCGTGATGGCTGGTTGACTATCCAGCACGGTAAACCGACGAAAGTGAACAACTTCTGGGAAACCTCCGGACTGAATATCCTTGAGACGCTGGCGCGCCTCGACCACGATAGCGTGCCGCAGCTGATTGATAACTTGCTGTCGGTGCGTACCAATATCTCAACGATTTTTATTCGTACCGCCTTCCGCCAGCACCCGGACAAAGCGCTGGAGGTACTGGCTACCGCGCGTGAAGTTGAAGACCATGCCGATGCTTTCGCCGAACTGGACTACAACATCTTCCGTGGTCTGGCGTTTGCCTCCGGCAACCCGATCTACGGTCTGATCCTCAACGGCATGAAGGGGCTATATACCCGCATCGGCCGTCACTATTTTGCTAACCCGGAAGCGCGGAGCCTGGCGCTGGGCTTCTATCACCAGTTGGCGAAAGTGTGTGAAGAGAGTCAGCACGATAAAGTGTACGAAATCGTCCGTGCCTATGGCCACAACAGCGGCGAGATCTGGCACCGGATGCAAAAAACGCTGCCCGGCGATTTAGCCATCAATATGCGCTAAGCACGGCCCATAATATAAAAATGCCCGGATAATCCGGGCATTTTTTTCAGCCTTACAGCGCGTTCTGCCGCGGCGGCGTGCGATCTAAAAGCTCAACGCTGCCATCGGCATTCTGTTGTTCAAGGATCACGTCAAAGCCCCACAGGCGGTGAACGTGTTTGAGCACTTCGCGGCGGCTCTTATCCAGCGGCACGCGGTTATGCGGCACATAGCGCAGCGTCAGCGAACGATCGCCGCGCAGGTCAACGTTCCAGACCTGAATATTCGGTTCGAGGTTGCTGAGGTTATACTGCGCCGACAGCTTAGAACGAATTTCCCGATAGCCTTCCTCATTATGAATGGCGGAAATCTCCAGGTAATTATTGTGGTCGTCGTCGAGTACGGTGAACAAGCGGAAATCGCGCATCACCTTCGGTGACAGAAACTGGCTGATAAAACTCTCATCTTTAAAATCGCGCATGGCGAAATGCAGCGTCTCCAGCCAATCGGAACCGGCGATATCCGGGAACCAGTAGCGATCCTCTTCCGTTGGCGACTGGCAGATACGTTTAATATCCTGGAACATGGCGAAACCCAGCGCGTAGGGGTTGATCCCGCTGTACCACGGGCTGTTGTAGGGCGGCTGGAACACCACGTTGGTGTGGCTGTGCAGAAACTCCAGCATAAAGCGCTCTGTCACTTTTCCTTCGTCATACAGATGATTGAGGATGGTGTAGTGCCAGAACGTCGCCCAACCCTCGTTCATCACCTGAGTCTGCTTCTGCGGATAAAAATACTGGCTCACCTTACGCACGATCCGCAGGATCTCGCGCTGCCAGGACTCAAGCAGCGGCGCGTTCTTCTCCATGAAGTACAACAGGTTCTCTTGCGGTTCGGAAGGATAGCGGCGGCTCGCCTCGATGGCTTTTTCCTCTTCCCGTTTTGGCAGGGTGCGCCACAGCATGTTCACCTGGCTTTGCAGATACTCTTCTCGGCTTTTCTGCCGTGCCTTCTCCTCCTGCAGCGAAATTTTCTGCGGACGTTTGTAGCGGTCGACGCCGTAGTTCATCAGCGCATGGCAGGAGTCGAGCAATTTTTCGACTTCATCGACGCCGTAGCGCTCTTCACATTCGGTAATGTATTTACGCGCGAATATAAGGTAGTCGATGATTGAGCTGGCATCGGTCCAACTGCGGAACAGATAGTTGTTTTTAAAGAAGGAGTTATGCCCATAACAGGCGTGCGCCATCACCAGCGCCTGCATGGTAATCGTGTTCTCCTCCATTAAATAAGCGATACAAGGGTTGGAGTTAATGACTATCTCATAGGCCAGACCTTGCTGGCCGTGTTTATACGCCTGCTCGGTTTCGATAAATTTTTTGCCGAACGACCAGTGCGGATAATTGATCGGCATCCCGACGCTGGAATAGGCGTCCATCATCTGTTCGGAGGTTATCACCTCGATTTGATGCGGATAGGTATCGAGACGATACAGTTTCGCCACCCGATCGACCTCGGCGAGATAGGTTTCCAGCAGTTCAAAAGTCCAGTCGGGTCCATCGCTTAACCGGGTGGTGTCCCTGTTCATGGAATCAATCGTAGCCATTAGCGCGCCCTCGTTGTTGGTGGTTCTCTCTTTGTGGAGAACCTCTTATCAAGCATAGAACACGCCATAACAAACTGCGTCTGCGGGTAATTTCTTTTCTTCGCGATTTCGCAATCCTAAAGGCCTGAATTTAACATTTACTTAGCATTTTATGCTGAGGAAAAATAAAGCGCAGCACGAGATCGTAAATCTCTGGTGTCAGTGCTGGTGCGGTTTGGTGTGAGATAAGTCACCATAAATAAAGCGTATGTTGAATAATATTTTCATCTGGGTTATCAATTTGTAATTAGATGATTGTTCTTTAACTATTACGGAGTGGCTATGCGAGTCGTCATACTGGGAAGTGGGGTGGTTGGGGTAGCGAGCGCCTGGTATTTAAGCCAGGCGGGACATGAGGTGACGGTTATCGACCGTCAGCCAGGGCCCGCTGAAGAAACCAGCGCCGCCAACGCCGGGCAGATCTCTCCCGGCTACGCGGCGCCGTGGGCGGCGCCGGGCGTGCCGCTGAAGGCGATTAAATGGATGTTCCAGCGCCATGCGCCATTGGCGATTGGCCTTGACGGCACGCAGTTCCAGCTCAAGTGGATGTGGCAGATGCTGCGTAACTGCGATACCCGCCACTATATGGAAAACAAAGGGCGTATGGTGCGCCTGGCGGAATATAGCCGCGATTGCCTGAAAGCGCTGCGTGAAACCACCGGTATCCAGTATGAAGGCCGCCAGGGGGGCACCCTGCAGCTCTTCCGCACCGAAAAACAGTATGAGAACGCCACTCGTGATATCGCCGTGCTGGAAGAGGCCGGCGTGCCGTATCAACTGCTGGAAGCCAACCGCCTGCTGGAAGTTGAACCGGCGCTGGCGGAAGTCAGTCATAAACTGACCGGCGGCCTGCGCCTGCCAAACGATGAAACCGGCGATTGCCAACTCTTCACCACCCGTCTGGCGGCGATGGCCGAGGCGGCAGGGGTGACTTTCCGCTTTAATACTGCCGTCGATGCGCTTCTTTACGAAGGCGATCAAATCGCCGGTGTGAAATGCGGCGAGGAAATTATTAAGGGCGACGCCTACGTGATGGCGTTTGGTTCTTACTCCACCGCGATGCTCAAAGGGCTGGTGGATATCCCGGTCTATCCGCTGAAAGGCTACTCGTTGACTATTCCGATTGCCGAAGAGAGCGGCGCGCCGGTATCGACTATCCTTGATGAGACTTACAAAATCGCGATTACCCGTTTCGATAAGCGTATTCGCGTTGGCGGGATGGCGGAAATTGTCGGCTTTAATAAAGAGCTGCTGAAGCCGCGCCGCGAGACGCTGGAGATGGTGGTTCGCGATCTGTTCCCGCGCGGCGGCTACGTTGAGCAGGCCACCTTCTGGACCGGCCTGCGGCCGATGACGCCGGACGGTACGCCGGTGGTTGGCCGTACGCCGTACAAAAACCTGTGGCTGAACACCGGGCACGGTACGCTGGGCTGGACCATGGCCTGCGGGTCCGGGCAGCTTCTGAGCGACCTGATCTCCGGGCGTACGCCGGCGATCCCTTATGATGATCTGGCCGTGGCGCGTTACAGCCCGGGCTTTACGCCGGCTCGCGCTCAGCATCTGCACGGCGTGCATAACTAAGGAGCCTCCATGTCTCGTCCGGTAAAAGCCAGCATTGATCTGTCGGCTTTACGTCAGAATTTACAGATTGTTCGCCGCGCCGCCCCTGGGGCGCGCGTTTGGGCGGTGGTGAAGGCGAATGCCTATGGTCACGGCCTGGCGCGGATGTGGCAGGCGCTGAACGCCGCAGATGGATACGCATTGCTCAATCTCGAAGAGGCAATCTTGCTGCGGGAAAAGGGCTGGAAAGGACCGATTCTACTGCTGGAAGGGTTCTTTCACGCCGATGAACTGGCGCTGCTTGATAAGTATCGTCTGACCACCAGCGTACACAGCAACTGGCAAATTAAAGCCCTGCAGCAGGCTAAACTGCATGCGCCGCTGGATATCTATCTTAAAGTGAATAGCGGTATGAATAGGCTGGGCTTTATGCCCGAGCGAGTGCATACCGTCTGGCAACAGCTGCGATCGCTCGCCAACGTCGGTGAAATGACGCTGATGTCGCATTTCGCTGATGCGGAAAACCCGGAGGGCATCGTGGAGCCCATGCGCCGTATCGAGCAGGCGGCGGAGGGGCTGGACTGCCCGCGTTCGTTGTCGAACTCAGCGGCAACGCTGTGGCATCCGGAAGCGCACTTTGATTGGGTGCGTCCGGGAATTGTGCTGTATGGCGCATCGCCGTCGGGTCAGTGGCGAGATATTGCCAATAGCGGCTTGAAAGCGGCGATGACCCTCAGCAGTGAAGTGATTGCCGTACAGACGCTGAAAAGCGGCGAACGGGTGGGCTATGGTGGGCTATATCAGGCATCCGGCGAGCAGCGCATCGGCATTGTCGCCTGCGGTTATGCCGACGGCTATCCGCGCGTCGCCCCGAGCGGCACGCCGGTGCTGGTCGACGGCGTACGCACCACCACCGTCGGGCGTGTTTCGATGGATATGTTGGCGGTAGATCTGACGCCTTGCCCGCACGCGGGTATTGGCGCGCCGGTCGAGTTATGGGGACAGGAGATTAAGATTGACGATGTCGCTGCGGCCAGCGGCACCGTCGGTTATGAATTAATGTGCGCTCTGGCGCCACGCGTGCCGGTAGTGACGGTGTAACTTTGTGTGAGGCGGATCACTCCGCCTCATCTTCCGCGACCCGCACACCCACCTTCAGTACGTGATCGTCCTCTTTTTCGGCGACCGTCCACACCATACCGGCAAACTCCACCTGATCGCCAACGACCGGCGCGGCGCCCAACAGCTGCTGAATCACATCGCCCAGCGACTGCTGATGCTCGCGAAACTCTTCACCGCCGTCGAGGCCATAAATCTGCGCCACATCGGTGAATTTAGCTTCCGCATCGAGGATGAAGTCGCCAAAGAACCGCTGATCGAGCGAGACCGGCGGCGACTGGCTGAACATTTTACCCAGCGCCGGCAGGTCGCGCTCGCGGCCGATAACGCAAAGAATATCGCCATCCATCAGCCGCGTGCTGCCGGTAGGATGCAGCAGTACGTTGTCGCGGAAGAGTGCGGCGATACGCGTCTCCGGCGGCATGTGGAGATCGCGCAACGCTGCGCCAACGCACCATTTATCATCACCCAGCTGGTACACAAATTGCTCCCACGGATTTTCCGGATGGATATCCAAACCGACGCGAGAGATAGGCCAGCCGACCGGCGGTACCACGACCTTCGCTTTTTTCGCCGCCCAGGACAGTGAGGTTCCCTGTAATAGCAGTGAAATCAGCACCACGAAGAAGGCGACGTTAAAGAACAGCCGCGCGTTCTCAAGCCCGGCCATCATCGGGAAAACGGCGAGGATAATCGGCACCGCGCCGCGCAATCCGACCCAGCTGATAAACACCCGCTCACGCAGATTAAAACCGCGGAACGGCAGCAGGCCGGCGAATACCGACAGCGGACGCGCGATGAAGATCATCCACATAGACAGCAGTAGCGCCGGAATCGCGATCGGCCACAGGTCGGACGGCGTCACCAGCAGGCCGAGGACGAGGAACATGGCGATTTGCGCCAGCCACGCCAGGCCGTCAAAGTTTTGCAGAATGCCGTGGCGGTTGCGAATAGGTTTATTACCGAGCAGGAAACCGCAGAGATAGACCGCGAGGATACCGCTCCCATTCAGGGAGGTGGTGACGGCGAAAATCATGATCCCGCCGCTTAGCGCCAGCAGGGGATAGAGCCCGGTAGGCAGGACGATGCGATTAATCATCTGCAGCAGCAGATAACCGCCGCCGAGACCAATAGCGATGCCCAGGCCAAACTGTTGAATGATATGCACCACAAACATCCAGCTCAGTCCTGCTTCGTGCTGTTGGATCATCTCAATCAGGGTAATGGTGAGGAATACCGCCATCGGGTCGTTACTGCCGGATTCAATTTCGAGGGTCGAGCCAACGCGCTCGTTAAGCCCTTTACCGCCGAGCAGCGAGAACACCGCTGCCGCGTCGGTGGAGCCGACAATGGCGCCGATCAGCAGCCCTTCGATTAAATCGAGCTTGAACAGCCATGCCGCCATCATCCCGGTAAGGGCGGAGGTTATCAGCACGCCGACCGTCGCCAGCGATAGCGCTGGCCAGAGCGCCACGCGAAACGAACTGGCCTGGGTGCGCATACCACCGTCCAGCAGGATCACCGCCAGCGCGAGGTTACTCACCATATAGGCGAAGGGATAGTTATCGAAAGGAATGCCGCCGATACCGTCAACGCCTGCCAGCATACCGATAGCGAGGAAGATAACCAGAATCGGGATGCCGAGGCGCGAGGAGAAAGAACTCAATAAAATACTGCAGGTTACTAAAACAGAACCCAGGATAAACAGACTAATGACCGCAGCGGCGTCCAATGTTCACGTACTCCTTGTCAGCGTGAAGGGGTGAAAATTACACCATTTTAACAATCCGCGCGTTTTCAGGATACTCGCGGAGAGGAATTTTTATTCCGTCAGCACCGGATGGCCGCTTATCGTTAACGTTGCGACAGAGGCGTTGTTGACCAGCCGTGCCTGTGCGCCGAGAGGCAAAGTCACGGTGCGTTGTTCATGACCGAATTCGAGTCCGGTCAGCAGCGGGATGGCGAGTTGCTGACGTAGCCACGCGTAGACGGTGGGTAGATCGTAACCGTCGTCGTAGTCGTTGGGCTGCGCGCCGGTAAAGCTGCCGAGCACAATGGCCCGTTGGCGCGCAAGGATCCCGCTGTTGAGCAACTGTAGCAGCATACGCTCTACGCGGAACGGGTGTTCGTTGATATCCTCAAGCACCAGAATACCGCCATCAATCTGCGGTAGCCACGGCGTGCCGATGAGCGACGTGACCATCGCCAGATTGCCGCCCCACAGGGTGCCTTCGGCGCGGCAGGCCGGGCCATCGCTTTGCCATTCGAGGGTAAACTCCGGTTCGCGCAGCGCCTGCCAGAAGTGATGTTCAGTAAACGCATTCAGGGTTTCTGCGCCGAAATTGCCCGCTAACATCGGCCCGCTGAAGCTGATAGCGTTGGCTTTAGCCAACAGTCCCATCTGGATGGCGGTGAAATCACTGTGGCCGCAGATAAGCAGCGGATCCTGACGCTGGCGCGCGGACAAGGCCTGCCAGTCGATATGCGATAGTAACCGGGTGGCGCCATAGCCGCCGCGCACCGCCAGCACGATGCGGTTTTTTCCCTTAAGGACCGCAAGTTGGTTAATATCGGCCAGGCGTTCGCTGTCGCTGCCGGCGAAACGCTGCTGTCGACGGGAGATCGCCTGTTGGTTCAGTACCTGATGACCGGCCTCCTGCAGACGGGCCACGCCAAGGGCCGCAG
This sequence comes from Klebsiella sp. CN_Kp091, assembly GCF_040065095.1. Classification (NCBI taxonomy): domain Bacteria; kingdom Pseudomonadati; phylum Pseudomonadota; class Gammaproteobacteria; order Enterobacterales; family Enterobacteriaceae; genus Klebsiella; species Klebsiella sp. CN_Kp091. The sequence goes on from NZ_JBEAIO010000006.1 coordinate 256,321, forward strand.
CCTGTTGATTGATACAGTAACCGGAAGGGGCGACCAGATAAAACTGAGACATGGCAATTCCTTGCAAAGAATGAAAGGGTTATCATGCCGCCTGGAACGTGTATTGTCATCTCCGTGCGGCAAACTTCAGCCAATAAGGATAGATGTGTGAAATTGAGATGGTTTGTTTTTTTATTTGTATTGTTGGCCGGTTGTAGCTCAAAGCACGATTACACCAATCCGCCGTGGAACCCGGAAGTCCCGGTGAAGCGGTCGATGCAGTGGATGCCGATTAGCGAAAAAGCCGGCGCCGCGTGGGGAGTAGACCCGCAGCTGATAACGGCGATCATCGCGATTGAGTCCGGCGGTAATCCCTCGGTGGTCAGTAAATCCGGCGCGGTAGGGCTGATGCAGTTGAAGCCGTCGACCTCCGGGCGCGATGTCTATCAACGGATGGGCTGGCGTGGCCAGCCTTCGGTAAGCGAGCTGAAGAATCCGGAACGCAATATCTCGATGGGCGCCGCTTACCTGAGCATTCTGGAAAACGGCCCGCTGGCGGGAATTAAGGACCCGCAGGTGATGCGCTATGCGGTCGTGGTCTCTTATGCCAACGGCGCGGGCGCGCTGCTGCGCACCTTCTCGTCGAATCGCCAGGACGCCATTGACGAGATTAACGATCTCGATGCCGATGAGTTCTTTGAACACGTGGCGAAAAAGCATCCAGCCCCACAGGCGCCGCGCTATATCTGGAAACTGCAGAAAGCGCTGGACGCGATGTAGCGTCTCCTCTCACCCCGCCGGGCAGGATTCGCCTTGCGGGGTGCCTTTCAGATAATCCTAACTCTCGTGGCGAATTGAACTGATGTAGCTGACGGGACCAATCAAAGCTTTGTAATCCCGGTAACTTTCAGGAAGGGACTCGATACCACTAACCGCCACCGCCAGCATAGCCGTGGCCTCATCCATTTCATCGCCAGTCTGGGCTAATTTTTCGCGTAATAATCCGATAAGCGCATGAGAATTATTATGTGAGACCCCATTAAAATCCAGACGATTATGATCCCAGACGTTGCAACCCCATGCCGTGAACCACAACAGGCTGCCTGTAACCATCAATATCCAACAAAAAGTGTTTTCAGCGACATCGACGTAGATAAATATTCGACAAGCTAATATTGCCGCTAAGATGAGTGAGGGGATACTGAACAACAGAAAATTGCATCGGCGGCGTAGCATACTTAAGGTTAACTCTGGGCTTTTATGCTGATCCTGCCAGATGTTAAGGTTGGAGATATGCAGGCTAGTAGGCAGATCTTCATGACATGGTTTTCGTACCTCAAAATGGTCAAATAAAATTCTTTCAATGACGTTCATTTCATTGCTTGCATAGCGTCCGTTAGCCAACATTTGCCCGGGTTCGGGGATCCACAGATATCCTTTATGTAACAAACTGAACATCGCTAACTGAATGACCCGCGTGCCGCCGCCGTCAACCCAGGCAAGAAGCCATGGGTCGTTCCCGGGCGTTAACTGTTGGGCTTTAGCCGCAGGCCGCGTCAGGGCGATAATGATTCCTATAGAAAGATAAATAGCCGGGACGATAACGATAAAACAGCCGAGAAACAGCAGAGGGTGCATATGCATAATAAGAGTCCACATGATGCGTTTCCCTGTTAATCAAGTTTTACGACTGAGCCGGGATAGTTTACTTGCTTGACGATTTTCACATACTCGCGATATCTTTCAGGCAGCAAATTTGTCCTACCGATGGCGATATAATAATCAGCTGTTTCATCCGTTGTTGTCTCTGCGTCGGCGATAAGGGTGTCCTTTAATTTATCAATATATAAATCAAGTATATTAACCGAGATACCCTCCCGATCCAGACGAGTGGCATTTAACGTGGTTATTATCCACAGCAATAACCACAGGCCGGTACCAATAAACATGGTAAGCCAGCTGAATACTCCGGAGTGAATAATGGTATGGTTATTAAAAAGAACTTTCCACGTATAGGTGGCAATTAAAATAATCGATGGCACGAATATCAGGATCATATTCCACGTGTGTTGTGCCGGACTGAGCATCAGGCCTCTACAGTGGGGATCGTCTGACCAATGGTTTTTATCGGCAACGTAAAGAGAAAGGGGTAAATTCTGGGCGCTGGGTTTTGGCGTAGAAAAATGGTCAAAGAGTATTTTTTCTACACAAGTCATCTTGCACTCCGCATACTGCTGATTGCTGTGCAGTTCAATATTCTCAGCGGAATAAATAATGGTTACGTAGTTTTTTCTTAAAAGCCTGAACATGGCTAATTGAATAACGACGGTGGCTTTTCCCCGTAGCCAGGCGAGAAATGACGGTGATAGGGAGTAAGGTGGTGGTATCGGTGTGTTTTTCTCAGAGGGACGAGTGTTTGAGATAATAATTATCACCAGAATATATATCACTATCGTTGATAATATATGGTAACCCATAAAGGACAACGGGTGTAAATTAGAGATAAAATTGATTATATCTTTCACTTTTTATTCCTTGTGATAACCATGGTGTTATATGCTGAAACTATTTATCAAATGCATGAGATTACTATTTTATTAACTATTGGTATATTCGATGGATTGTGGAAGTTGGATAGTCAACGCTATATTATAGTATTCGCGATACTTGATGGGGAGAGTACCGACCGCATTGACAGCGATACTATAATCGACGAAATTTTCATCTAGGAGAAGTGTACGGCATGTTAACGATTGTTTTAAATGTTCAGTGCAAGCGGTAATTACTTTAACTGAGAATCCTTTCCTGTCCAGATTTGTTTTATCTAAGGTATTTCGCGACATGGCAAACCAGCAACGGCTAGAGATTATAAGCATTAGAAGACAATTTATTGAACCGGCATCTGTTTTTTCAAAGGCATAAAATGCTTTCCATAATAGCAGTATAATTAAAATACATGCGGGTATAACTACCAGAAGTTGGTTTATCCTCTGTTGTACGGAACTTAACATAAAGTTTGTATGGCGCACTTCTGCAACCCAATCGTTTTCTGTTGCACGGTAAAGAGTCATGGGTAAATTTTGATTGCTAATTTTCGGCAAAGTAAAATGGTCAAAAAGTATTTTTTCTATCCGACTCATTTCACATTTATAATGCTGTTGGTTGGCACAAAGTTTAACGTTATGCTCTGTATGTATGATAGTTAAATAATTCATTCTTAACAGGCGAAACACAGCCAGTTGTATAACGCCGTTAGTTCCGTTACGTAACCAGGCGAACAACCAAACTGGTACAGTAAATGGAGAGGGTATCGTTTTCATATTTACAGCAGGGCGAGTTTTGCTGATGAGAACCTCCACTGAAATAAATATTATAATGGTGAATGATACGTAATAAATCATAAAGGGTAATAGGGATAAATCAGAGATAAAGCTGATTAAATTGTTCAATTCTCACTCCCTGTGATAGCCGTAACGTAGCGCGTAGACCTTTATCTAGTTTAATAGTGGAGTTCTGGTTAAACAACAAATTTAGTTTGTCTGGCGGCTTTTATTAAAAAACATTAACCAGCTATTTACGTGACTTATTAAACTAAGCCTCCGAATTATTTCAGGAGGCTTATATTGTTGAGGGAAATTAAAAATCGTAACCCACGGTAGCCGTGACGCTGCGTTCAGCCCCCCAGTAACAGTTGCCGGTGCCGTAGCAGCCGGAAAGATATTCACGATCGCCGATATTATTCGCGTTAACCTGAATGTAGGCGCCTTTCATCGCTGTCGACCACGCTCCGAGGTCGGCGCGCGCCATCGCATCTATCAGGGTGACCGAAGGTAAACGTTCGGTATTGGCGTCATCGGCCCACTGCTTACCGATATAGCGCACGCCCGCGCCAAGGGTAATGCCCGCCGGCAATTGATAGCGCGCCCAGAACGAGGCCATCTGATCTGGCGACAGCTGCGGCGTATTACTATCGGTGCCGTCTTTCGTGTCCTGGAAGCGCAGGCGATTCCAGGTATAAGAGGCAATAGTGCTCAATTGCGGTGTAATTTGATTATGCGCTTCCAGCTCTACGCCCTGCGAATGCACTTTTCCGGCGGGAATATAGGTGGCGGTGGCGATGTTCGGATCGCGGGTGGCGACATCCTTTTGCATCAAGTCGTAAATCGCGATGCTATACAAATCGCTGCTGCCCGGCGGCTGGAATTTCAGGCCGGCTTCCACCTGTTCGGCGGTGGTGGGTTTTAATAACGTGCCGTCGGCACCCGGCAGCATCGCCGGGGTAATCGCCTGGCTGTAGCTTAAGTAGGGCGAAAGACCGTTATCGAGCGCGTACAGCAGCGAGGCGCGGCCGCTGATGTGATCGTCGGAGCGGCGGTTTGACGTGCCTGAGGTGTCGCTTACCTGCTGTGAAACGATGCGGTCGTAGCGCCCGGAAACATCAAGATGCCAGCGGTTCCACACCATTTCATCCTGCAGATAAAGCCCGGTCTGGTAATAACGGCGATTATTATTATCGCTGTAGGTGATGGTATGCCCGGTTTGCGGCGTATAGCCGGTGAACGGATTGAGCGGCGCCGCGCCGCCAGCGCCGGTCCACAAATCGTTGCGGAAGCGATGATACTCAGCGCCGAGGATCAGCGTATGCGCCAGTTCACCGGTGGCGAAATCGGCGCGCAGGCGGTTATCGGTTGACCAGGCGTCCAGCGACCCGCGGGAACCGCTGTAGCCGCGGGAAAGCATGTCGCTGTCACCTACCCAGCCAACCTGATAAACCTGATCCAGCGAGACATTCGTATGGGTATAGCTGCCCGCGGAGTAGGCCGACCAGACATCGCTAAACTGGTGATTGAACTCGTAGCTGTAGATCTGTTCGCGGCGCTGGTAGCCATCACCCGGATCGCCTTCATTAGTGCTGGGTGAAAGTTTACGGCCGTTGTGCGCGTAACGGGTGCCATCCAGCGGCAGAGAGCCGTGGTAGCCTCCGGAGGGATCTTTTTGCAGGTAGGCGCGCAACAGCAGCGAAGTATCGCTATCCGGTTGCCACAGCAAGGAAGGCGAAATCGCGTAGCGCTCTTCGCGGGTATGGTCATACTGCGTATCGCTGCTGCGGGTCATGCCGATGAGCCGCCAGGCCCACTGGTCATTGATAGCGTTGGTATAGTCAAAAGCCGCGCCCTTAGTATTTTGCGTACCACCGGTCAGGCGGAAGTGACCCTGCTGGCTGAACTGCGGCCGTTTGGAGGTCAAATTGACCACCCCGCCCGGCACACTCTGGCCGTAAAGGGCGGAAGAGGGGCCACGGATGACGTCGACGCGCTCAATAAACCATGGGTCGATCTGCAGTACGTTATGGCTGCCGCCGTCGCTCATCAGGCGCATGCCGTCAAGGAACAGGTTATCGACATCGCCGCCGTGGTAGCCGCGCAGCGAGATAGTATCAAAGCGCGTCGCGCCGCCGCCAAAACTGGAATAAACCCCCGGCGTATACTGTAGCGCCTGGCTTACGGTATTGGCGCCCTGATCGGCGATTTGCTGGCGGGTGATCACCGATACCGACTGGGCGGTAGTTATCAACGGCTGATCGGTTTTCGTGGCGCCGGTTGACGTTTTGGCGCTATAGCCTTGAGTCTGCGCGCTGGCGGAGTCGTCAGGCTTTGCGGTAACGATTAGAGTATCTTCCGCCTGCGCGGCGAGAGGGAAGGCGGCCGCGAGGGCGCATACCAGCACGGAGCGTTTGAAGTCAACAGAGGAGATCATGCCATAATCCTGAATAGCGCGGTCTGGCACTCCTGTGCGCCGCCGCGGAAATAAACGAAATGCTTTTTCGTTAAAAATAATGCGAATTATTATCGTTTGCTTTTGCATGATCAAGCAAAATAGTCCTCCTCAGAGCAAGAAGACATTTTGCTGGCTGTCGAGCGGATGATGGGGTGATGTCGATGGTAATAGCGCGGCGAAGATATCGCCGCGCGCAGGGGATTATTGGGCTTTTTTCTCCGCAGCCGCCACGGCATCGTTCGCGGCTGGCTGCTTACCGGTGGCGCTTTCTGCCGGCGTCGGACGGGTCGCCGGCAGGGCATCACACGGTTTTTCCTGCGGGCAAACCAGGTCGAGCATTTTCAACGTCACGCCATTGGTCCAGCCAAAGCCGTCCTGCAGGGGATACTCTCCGCCGCCGCCGCCGGTACCCGTTGAACTCACGTCATATTTCTCTACCAGCTTCTGCTTGCTGTCATAGGTGTGCTGTACGTTGCTGAGGAAGCGCCAGGTGACCTCCATGGCCACTTTTTTCTGACCGTAGTTCTGCAGGCCTTCCACCGCTACCCACTGCAGCGGGGCCCAGCCGTTTGGCGCGTCCCATTGCTGGCCGCTATTGACCGTGGTGGTGGTGAGTCCGCCGGGCTTCAGCAGGCGGCTTTCCGCCGCCGCGGCGACTTTCGCGGCGCGTTCGCTGGAGGCCGCTTTGACGTACAGCGGGAACAGCGCCGCGGCGGTCAGCTGATTCCGGACTTTATGGCTCTTCAGATCGTAATCGGCATACCAGCCTTCTTTATCGTTCCACAGATATTTTTCCAGCGCTTTCTGGCGGGCGTTCGCTAACGCATCGTACTGCCCGGCTTTGGCGCTGTCGCCAGCGGCCTTACTGGCGCGGGCGATGGTTTTCTCCATGTGGAACATCAGCGCATTGAGATCGACCGGAATGATGCTGGTGGTGCGGATAGTCCCCAATTGCTGCGGATTATCCATCCAGCGAGAACTGAAGTCCCATCCAGAGGCCGCGGCGGAACGTAGGTCGCGATAGATTTCGGTGGCCGGGCGGTTAGGATTGTTTTTGGCGGTGGTAACATCGTCCAGCCACGATTCCGGGCGAGGCGTATCGTTATCATCCCAGTAGCGGTTAAGCAGCGCGCCATCTTCCAGACGCACCACGCGTTTATTGGCGTTGCCGGGCGTCAGCGCCTCGGCGCCTTCCATCCAGTAGCGATACTCTTTTTCCATCTGCGGCAGCCAGGTCTTTAGCGCCCGATCGCCATCGTGGCTGGCCAGCAGCTCAACCATAAAGGAGAAGAACGGCGGCTGCGAACGACTCAGGTAGTAGCTGCGGTTGCCGTTTGGAATATGGCCCCAACGGTCTATTTCGGCGGCGAAGTTGGCCACCATGTCTTCCACTTTATCCCAGTGCCCGCTTTCGGCGAGACCCAGCATGGTGAAATAGCTGTCCCAGTAATAGACTTCGCGGAAGCGTCCACCGGGCACCACATAAGGTTTCGGCAGCGGCAGCAGCGAATCCCATTTTTCTACCTCGACGGTGCTGCGGGTTAATACCGGCCATAGCCCATCGATGTGTTGACGCAATGTTTGCCCTTTCGGCGGCACGTATTGATCGTTATCACGCGGCAGGGTGAAGTTGATCTCGACGAAATGGCGCAGATCGAAGCTGGCCTGGCTTTTTTGCATCCGATAGTCGGCAAGGATCATTAGCGGATCGCTGTTCGGTACCGCATCGGCGAAGGTTTTTTGGTCAGCGAAGAGTTTCGCGCTTTGCACGTCGTTAAATAGCGGGCCTAAAAGTTCATCAGGCGATTGCGGCACCGGGGCGGGGTTTTCATCAGCCTGAACGGCAAATGTCGCCAGGCTTAACATTGCGCCTCCCAGCGCCAGTTGAATGAGGTATGTCAGGGTTTCCGGGCGACGTAGAACCGATCTCGTCATCGATAATTCTCCATTTTGCGTTTTGCTGACTTCGCGCCACTGCGAACGGCCATCAGAAAACCTTAGCCGAATATCGGCCGCTTCGCGTGTTGGAGTTAACATTTTGGCCGAAAACAGAGTATTTACCTGGTGAAGTATTGTCCCGGCGTTTTGCCGGTCTGGGTACGGAAGAAGTAGATAAAGGCGCTATCGCTGGCAAACTCCAGCGCCTGGGCGACATCCGTGATGCGCTGGCCGCAAGACAGCAATTCTACAGCTTTCATTAGCCGCCACTGTTGGCGCCATTGTTGATATGACATGCCGGTTTCGCGCTGAAACAGGCGGCTGATGGTCTTTTCTCCGGCGCCGCATTGCGCAGCCAGTTGCTGAAGTAGCGGTGGTTGCGCATTGCCGTTGAGATGACGCAGGCGTTTATCCTGCGGCAGCGTTAGCATCATCGGTTCCTGTTTTGCCGCGCCGATTTCCGCCACGCAGAGCGCCGCCAGATGCCGGGCCGGGCTCTGTCGCCAGTCGGTATCCCACGGGCTGGCGCTAATGCGTTCGAGCAACTCGCGCAGCAGCGGCGTAACGTTGAGAATCGCAGGCTGACGGGGCAGCTGCGGGTATGAGGTAGTGGCGAACCACACCGAACGGTAATCAACGATGTACTGCATTTCGGCGCGGTGGGTGACGCCTGCGGGGATCCACGCCGCGCGGGTTGGCGGCAACATACACAATAGCGCGCCATCGTTTAACGTCAGCCGGATACAACCCTGACGGGTAAATAGCATCTGCCCCATTTGATGATGATGCAGACCATCGTCATGATCGCCGTTAAGGGTCGCTTGCACGCCAATCAGCGGCGTATTGAGCGTATCAGGGTCAAAGGATGCATCCGCGCTGAGCCATGCCATGATGTCTGATTCTCGATGTTAAAAGTCATTATATTTATAATCGCCGATTATGCCGCTCCCTACAATGGCGCCTCTGATAAGGGAGGTGGATATGTTAAGTCGTTCGGCGATGGCGCTGGTTACCGCACTACTCATGTTTCCGCAAATCGCGGAAACCATCTATAGCCCGGCGCTGACTGATATCAGCGCACATTTTTCCGTTAGCGCCGCCGATGCGGCGCAGACGCTGGCGGTCTATTTCATCGGCTTTGCCATCGGCGTGCTGTTCTGGGGCTGGTTCAGCGACCGGCGTGGACGACGGCCGGCGTTATTGCTCGGTCTGGCGGTGTATACCGCAGGCTGTATGCTGGCGCTGGCGGCGCCAAATTTTAGCGTGCTGCTGGCGGCTCGCATCGTGGCGGCTTTCGGCGCGGCTATCGGGTCGGTGGTTGGGCAAACGGTGTTGCGCGATGCGTTTGATGGCCGGCAGTTGGCGGCCATCTTTTCCTTCGTCGGCATGGCGCTGGCTATCAGCCCGGCCATTGGCGTTTATCTTGGCGGCGTGCTGGCGGGGTGGTGGGGAATGTATGGCGTCTTCGGGGCGTTGGCGCTGCTGGCGGCGGCATTATTGCTGCTGTGCGCAGTGGTAATGCCGGAAACCCGGCCGCCGCGAACAGGGGATCAGACGCTCTGGCCGTTAATGCTGCGCATGCTGGCGGATGCGAAAATCCGTTTAGCGGTAGTGTTAGTTGCGGTATTGAATATCGGTTTGTTCAGCTATTACAGCCAGGGACCTTTCCTTTTTGCCCGGCAGGGACTGGATGCGCAGGCTTTTGGCTATAGCGGTATGGCGCTGGCGGCAGGGGCGTTAGCCGGCGCGCAGGGGAATCGTCTGTTGCTACGACGTGGAGCCGCTCAGCGGCACATTTTTATCTGTGCCGGTCTGCTGTTACTGCTCTCCAGCGCAGGCGTCGGCCTGTTAACGCATTCATTGTTCTTTTTACTGCCGATGATGGGGGTGGCGGCGGCATATGCCATGGCGATCCCCGTGGTGTTGGGTACGGCGCTTAGCGATTACGCTGATTGTCGTGGTAGCGCCGGAGCGCTGTTCGGCCTGACCTATTATTTGGTTATCGGCTTGGGGCTGGCATTTGTGGGGTGGGGGGAATCGTTGGGTATCACGCTGGCAATCTGCGCGGTGGTTAGCGCGCTAACCGGTTGGCGTTATCTGCGGCACATGCTTGATGAGTTTTCCTGATTTGTGATGATTAGCACAAATCACTATTTAGTAGCTTTGTGGGTAGATGAAAAATCGACATTGATTTTAATCAAGGAATTACCTGCTATAAAATAGCCAAAAAATGAAGTTAAAATAATGTTTAAAATGATAGATTATTGTTTGTTTTTGTTTTCAATTAAATTAATGAAACATATCTTTACATACAAATAACGTGAAAAATTGTGACCTCATCCCGTAATAAATCGAAATAAATACAGTTTTCTCATTTTATTTGATTGTTTACACCTGTGTTTTAATCAGGAATTAATGTGATATATCTCCTTTTATTGCTTGAAAATTACCCCTTCCCTGCTCGCGTTTAGCTTAAAAATTAACCTTTTTTATCCCCATAAATATTTTTTATCCCCTCATATTTCTTTGACTAAAATCATGCTTAATTTCATGTTTTTGATTTTAACTTATTGATTTTAAGTGTTTTAATTTGTTTTTTGGATAAGGTTGATTATAGGTGAAAGGGCTTTGTGAGTAGTCTCACACAACCAGCAGATCATCATTTGATACACTTCCCGCCGTCAACAAAGTCATTAACGTGGATAACCAATATGAATACTATTCCGCTCCCTAAAACTCAGCACCTGGTTGTATTCCAGGAGGTGATCCGAAGTGGTTCGATTGGTTCAGCAGCGAAAGAATTAGGATTAACTCAACCTGCAGTCAGTAAAACAATTAATGATATTGAAGACTATTTCGGTACTGAGCTCATTGTCCGTAAAAATACCGGTGTTACGTTGACTGAAGCCGGACAGGTGCTGTTGAGCTGGTCGGAATCGATTACCCGCGAAATGAAAAATATGGTTAACGAAATGCACAGTATGACCTGCAGCACCGTCGTTGACGTCTCTTTCGGTTTCCCGTCGCTGATCGGCTTCACTTTTATGTCGGACATGATCCATAAATTCAAAAAGTTATTTCCAAAAGCACAGGTCTCGATGTACGAAGCGCAGCTTTCTTCGTTCCTGCCGGCGATCCGCGATGGCCGTCTCGATTTCGCCATCGGCACGCTGAGCGATGAAATGAAGCTGCACGATCTACATGTCGAACCGCTATTTGAATCAGAGTTCGTGCTGGTGGCCAGCAAATCGCGAACGCGTAGCGGCAGTGCCACGCTGGCATCGTTACAACACGAACAGTGGGTATTGCCGCAAACTAATATGGGTTACTACAGTGAACTCCTCGCCACGCTTCAACGCAGCGGCATCAACAATGAAAACATCGTTAAAACAGACTCTGTCGTTACTATTTATAATCTTGTTCTCAATGCTGATTTCCTGACGGTTATTCCTTGTGATATGACCGCACCATTTGGCTCTAATCAATTTATTACTATTCCTGTCGAGGACGCGTTACCCGTAGCGCATTATGCTGCGGTATGGTCGAAAAATTATCGCATTAAAAGCGCGGCCTCGGCGTTAGTCGAATTAGCGAAAGAATATTCAGCCCATAGCGGTTGCCGACGACGACAATTAATCAGTGTGGATTGATTGTCTATTTATATTAATCGAAACTTAAGCTGCGATTTATTTATCAATCGCTGCCCATTAACGCTATTTTTTTAATTCCAGGTTAAGAGGTTCTCATGCATATTACATACGATCTTCCGGTTGCTATTGAAGATATCCTCGAAGCGAAGAAAAGATTGGCAGGTAAAATATATAAAACGGGGATGCCGCGCTCAAATTATTTCAGTGAACGATGCAAAGGCGAAATCTTCCTTAAGTTTGAAAATATGCAGCGCACCGGCTCTTTTAAAATTCGCGGCGCGTTTAATAAACTCAGCTCGCTGACCGATGCCGAAAAGCGCAAAGGCGTGGTGGCGTGTTCCGCCGGTAACCATGCGCAGGGCGTTTCACTCTCCTGCGCTATGCTCGGCATTGACGGCAAAGTGGTAATGCCGAAGGGCGCGCCAAAATCAAAAGTGGCCGCCACCTGCGACTATTCGGCGGAAGTGGTGCTACATGGCGATAATTTTAACGACACCATCGCCAAAGTCAGCGAAATTGTCGAAATGGAAGGGCGTATATTTATTCCTCCCTACGATGACCCGAAAGTGATAGCCGGCCAGGGGACTATTGGTCTGGAGATCATGGAGGATTTATATGATGTCGATAACGTTATTGTGCCGATTGGCGGCGGCGGTTTAATTGCCGGCATCGCGGTGGCGATTAAATCGATTAACCCGACTATTCGTATTATTGGCGTGCAGTCGGAAAATGTTCACGGCATGGCCGCCTCGTATTACGCCGGAGAAATTACCAATCATCGCACTAATGCCACCCTGGCTGACGGTTGCGACGTTTCTCGTCCAGGGAATATTACCTATCAAATCGTGCGTGAATTAGTGGACGATATTGTGCTGGTCAGCGAAGACGAAATTCGCAACAGTATGGTCGCACTTATTCAACGCAATAAAGTCATTACCGAAGGGGCCGGGGCGTTAGCCTGTGCCGCATTATTAAGCGGTAAACTGGACAGCTATATTCAAAACCGAAAAACCGTCAGCATTATTTCCGGCGGCAATATCGACCTGTCTCGCGTATCGCAAATTACTGGTTTAGTTGACGCTTAATCTTTTTGATGAGGAAAGGATATGAGTACTACAGATAGCATTGTATCCAGCCAGACAAAAGAGTCGTCCTGGCGCAAATCGGACACCACCTGGACCCTGGGCTTATTCGGCACCGCCATTGGCGCCGGGGTATTATTCTTCCCGATCCGCGCCGGTTTCGGCGGCCTGATCCCCATCTTACTGATGTTAGTGCTGGCCTATCCGATCGCCTTCTATTGCCATCGGGCGCTGGCCCGGCTGTGCCTTTCCGGCTCAAATCCTTCCGGCAATATCACTGAAACGGTAGAGGAGCACTTTGGTAAAACCGGCGGGGTGGTGATTACTTTCCTTTATTTCTTCGCGATTTGCCCGCTACTGTGGATTTACGGCGTGACGATCACCAATACCTTTATGACCTTCTGGGAAAACCAGCTGCAGCTGCCGGCGCTGAACCGCGGTTTTGTCGCGCTGTTCCTGCTGCTGCTGATGGCGTTTGTCATCTGGTTCGGTAAGGATCTGATGGTGAAGGTAATGAGCTATCTGGTATGGCCGTTTATCGCCAGCCTGGTGCTGATTTCGCTGTCGCTGATCCCTTACTGGAACTCTGCGGTTATCGATCAGGTGAATTTAAGCGAGATCTCGCTGACCGGTCACGATGGTATTTTGGTGACCGTCTGGCTGGGTATTTCGATTATGGTGTTCTCGTTTAACTTCTCGCCAATTGTCTCTTCATTCGTAGTCTCCAAGCGCGAAGAGTATGAAAAAGACTTTGGTCGCGAGTTCACCGAGCGCAAATGTTCACAGATTATCTCTCGCGCCAGCATGCTGATGGTGGCCGTGGTAATGTTCTTCGCCTTCAGCTGCCTGTTTACCCTGTCGCCGCAGAATATGGCGGATGCCAAAGCGCAGAATATCCCGGTTCTCTCTTACCTGGCGAACCACTTCGCCTCGCTGTCCGGCACCAAATCCACCTTTGCTACGGTGCTTGAATATGGCGCGTCAATCATCGCGCTGGTGGCGATTTTCAAATCCTTCTTCGGCCACTATCTCGGCACCCTGGAAGGCCTAAACGGTCTGGTGCTGAAGTTTGGCTACAAAGGCGATAAAACCCGAGTTTCCAGCGGCAAGCTCAACACCATCAGCATGATTTTTATCATGGGCTCAACGTGGATCGTCGCTTACGCCAACCCGAACATTCTCGACCTGATTGAAGCGATGGGCGCGCCGATTATTGCCTCGCTGCTGTGCCTGCTGCCGATGTACGCCATCCGTAAAGCGCCATCGTTGGCGAAATATCGCGGCCGCCTGGACAACGTTTTCGTCACGGTAATCGGTCTGCTGACCATTCTGAACATCGTTTACAAACTGTTTTAATTAAGCTCAGGACGAGCGGAGTGATGACATGAATGAATATCCGGTAGTACTGGTCATTAACTGCGGCTCGTCTTCAATTAAATTTTCAGTACTGGATGCCGCCAGCTGTGAAGTATTAATGGCTGGTATTGCAGATGGCATTAATTCTGAAAATGCGTTCCTGTCAATAAATGGGGGAGAGCCGGCTAAGCTGGCTCACCGCAGTTATGAAGGTGCATTGAAGGCGATCGCATTTGAATTAGAAAAACGCGATTTAATGGATAGCGTGGCGTTAATTGGCCACCGTATCGCGCACGGCGGCAGCATATTTACCGAATCGGCGATCATTACCGATGAAGTTATCGACAATATTCGCCAGGTGTCGCCGCTGGCACCGCTGCATAATTACGCCAATCTCAGCGGTATTGAATCAGCGCAGCAGTTATTCCCGGGCGTACAGCAGGTGGCGGTCTTTGATACCAGTTTTCATCAGACGCTGGCGCCAGAGGCATTTCTCTACGGCCTGCCGTGGGACTATTACCAGCGATTGGGCGTGCGTCGCTACGGCTTCCACGGCACTTCGCACCGTTATGTGTCTCAGCGCGCGCTAGCGCTGCTTGATTTACCCGAGCAGGATAGCGGGCTGGTCATTGCCCATCTTGGCAACGGCGCGTCGATTTGCGCGGTACGCAACGGCCGCAGCGTCGACACCTCGATGGGCATGACGCCGCTGGAAGGCCTGATGATGGGCACCCGCAGCGGGGATGTCGATTTTGGCGCGATGGCGTGGATTGCCGGCGAAACTAACCAGACGCTCAGCGATCTGGAGCGCGTGGTGAATAAGGAGTCCGGCCTGCTGGGGATATCCGGATTGTCATCCGACCTGCGGGTGCTGGAAAAAGCCTGGCATGAGGGGCATGAACGCGCGCGGTTGGCGATTAAAACCTTCGTGCATCGTATTGCCCGCCACATTGCCGGCCATGCCGCCTCGCTACACCGCCTTGACGCGATTATTTTTACCGGCGGTATCGGCGAAAATTCGGTATTAATCCGCCAACTGGTGATTGAGCATTTAGCGGTATTCGGCGTCAGCCTGAATGATGCGCTAAATAAACAACCCAACTCCGCCGGTGAACGCGTTATTTCTTCCCGCGAGGCACGCGTGATATCTGCAGTCATCCCCACCAATGAAGAGAAGATGATTGCGCTCGATGCTATTCATTTAGGCAAAATTAACACATCCCTGGAATTTGCTTAATTACGTTGTGGTCCTGTAGAGAGATTATTTTCATGAAGGTAAATATCGATACCAGCGATATGCTGTACGCCGAAGCATGGCACGGATTTAACGGTACGGACTGGAAAGAAGAAATTAATGTCCGTGATTTTATTCAGCACAACTATACGCCATATACCGGGGATGAATCGTTCCTTGCGGAGGCGACGCCGGCGACGACCGCGCTGTGGGAAAAAGTGATGGCCGGCATTCGCGTAGAGAACGCTACCCACGCGCCGGTTGATTTTGATACCAATATCGCCACCACCATTACCGCCCATGATGCCGGCTATATTGAGCAAGCGTTGGAGAAAATTGTCGGTCTGCAAACGGATAAACCGCTCAAGCGCGCGCTGCATCCGTTTGGCGGCATTAACATGATTAAAAGCTCGTTTGATGCCTATGGCCGGGAAATGGATAGTCAGTTTGAATATCTATTTAGCGAGCTGCGTAAAACCCACAATCAGGGGGTATTTGACGCCTATTCGCCGGATATGCTGCGCTGCCGTAAATCCGGCGTGTTGACCGGGCTGCCGGACGGCTATGGCCGCGGGCGTATCATTGGCGACTACCGCCGGGTGGCGCTATACGGCATCCGCTATCTGGTGCGTGAACGTGAGCTGCAGTTTGCCGA
Source organism: Klebsiella sp. CN_Kp091 (assembly GCF_040065095.1). Classification (NCBI taxonomy): domain Bacteria; kingdom Pseudomonadati; phylum Pseudomonadota; class Gammaproteobacteria; order Enterobacterales; family Enterobacteriaceae; genus Klebsiella; species Klebsiella sp. CN_Kp091. The sequence goes on from NZ_JBEAIO010000006.1 coordinate 271,993, forward strand.
TCTGCAGGCAACGCTCGAGCGCGGGCAGGATCTGGAAGCCACTATTCGTCTGCGTGAAGAGCTGGCGGAGCACCGCCGCGCGCTGCTGCAAATGCAGGAGATGGCGGCGAAATACGGCTGCGATATCTCCCGCCCGGCGCGCAACGCCCAGGAAGCGGTACAGTGGTTATACTTCGCCTATCTGGCGGCGGTGAAATCGCAAAACGGCGGCGCGATGTCGCTGGGGCGTACCGCCTCTTTCCTCGATATCTATATCGAACGCGACTTCCACGCCGGGATCCTCAATGAACAACAGGCGCAGGAGCTGATCGACCACTTCATTATGAAGATCCGCATGGTGCGTTTCCTGCGTACGCCGGAATTCGATACGCTGTTCTCCGGCGATCCCATCTGGGCAACCGAGGTGATTGGCGGGATGGGGCTGGATGGCCGCACGCTGGTGACTAAAAACTCCTTCCGCTATCTGCATACGCTGCACACCATGGGCCCGGCGCCGGAACCCAACCTTACCGTATTGTGGTCGGAAGCGCTGCCGATTGCCTTTAAGAAATACGCCGCCCAGGTCTCGATCGTCACCTCCTCGTTGCAGTATGAAAACGATGACCTGATGCGCGCCGATTTCAACAGTGATGATTACGCCATTGCCTGCTGCGTCAGCCCGATGGTTATCGGCAAACAGATGCAGTTCTTCGGCGCTCGCGCCAACCTCGCCAAAACGCTGCTGTACGCAATCAACGGCGGGGTGGATGAGAAACTCAAAATCCAGGTCGGGCCGAAAACCGCGCCGCTGATGGACGAAGTGCTGGATTACGACAAAGTGATGGCCAGCCTCGATCATTTCATGGATTGGCTGGCGGTGCAGTACATCAGCGCGCTGAACATCATTCATTACATGCACGATAAATACAGTTATGAAGCCTCGCTGATGGCGCTGCACGACCGCGACGTATACCGCACCATGGCCTGCGGGATTGCCGGGTTGTCGGTGGCGGCGGATTCGCTTTCGGCTATTAAGCACGCGAAGGTGAAACCCATCCGCGACGACAGCGGCCTGGCGATCGATTTTGAGATTGAAGGCGATTATCCGCAGTACGGCAATAACGATCAGCGCGTCGATAGTATTGCCTGCGATCTCGTTGAACGTTTCATGAAGAAAATTAAGGTGTTGCCGACGTACCGTAACGCGGTGCCCACGCAGTCGATTCTGACTATCACCTCCAATGTGGTGTACGGCCAGAAAACCGGTAATACCCCGGATGGCCGCCGCGCCGGTACGCCGTTTGCGCCGGGAGCAAACCCGATGCATGGCCGCGATCGCAAAGGGGCGGTCGCTTCGTTGACTTCCGTGGCGAAGTTGCCGTTCACCTACGCGAAGGATGGAATCTCTTATACCTTCTCGATCGTCCCGGCGGCGTTAGGCAAAGAGGCGAGCGTCCGACAAACCAACCTCGTCGGTCTGCTGGACGGTTACTTCCACCACGAAGAGCGGATCGAGGGCGGCCAGCATCTGAACGTCAACGTGATGAACCGCGAAATGTTGCTGGATGCCATTGCTCATCCGGAAAATTATCCGAACCTGACCATCCGCGTCTCTGGCTATGCGGTGCGCTTTAATGCGCTGACCCATGAACAGCAGCAGGATGTCATTTCGCGAACCTTCACCCAGGCGCTGTAACGCAACGGGGCGACGATCATGGTCGCCCCATTTTTTATCATCGGTGTGAAACCTGGTCTTCACTGCACGGTAAACCGAGGTGTAGATATGATTAGCGCTTTCGATATTTTCAAAATTGGTATTGGCCCTTCGAGTTCCCATACGGTGGGGCCGATGAATGCAGGAAAAAGTTTTATCACTGAGCTGGCGAGCAGCGGCGACCTGACGCAGACTTCGCGCATTGTCGTCGATCTGTACGGTTCGCTATCGCTGACCGGCAAAGGGCATGCGACCGATGTCGCCATCATCATGGGGCTGGCGGGCAATAGTCCGCAGGATGTCGATATTGACGCCATCCCGGCTTTTATTCAGCAGGTGACCGCGAGCGGCCGTCTGCCGGTGGCGAAGGGGAGTCGGCAGGTCGATTTCCCGCTGCCGGAGAGCATCGTATTTCATGATAGCGCGCTGGCCCGCCATGAGAACGGTATGCGTATCAGCGCCTGGGATCATCAGCAGCCGCTACTCAGCAAAACCTATTACTCAATTGGCGGCGGGTTTATCGTTGAGGAAGCGCGTTTTGGCCAGACTCACGATGTCGCAACGCCGGTCCCCTTTGATTTCCGCTCCGCCCATCAACTGCTTCAGCTGTGCGAGCATAATGGTCTTTCCATCTCTGGCCTGATGATGCAAAACGAACTGGCGCTGCGCGATAAGGGACAAATCGAGGCCGGTTTCGCCGCCATTTACGCGGTGATGCATAACGGTATTGAGCGGGGAATGAATACCGAGGGCGTGCTGCCGGGGCCGCTCAACGTACCGCGCAGAGCGGCTGCGCTGCGCCGACAGCTGGTGGCCAGCGACAGCCTCTCCCGCGATCCGATGAACGTCATTGACTGGATCAATATGTTCGCGCTGGCGGTGAGCGAAGAGAATGCCGCCGGTGGCCGGGTCGTCACTGCGCCTACCAATGGCGCATGCGGGATTATCCCCGCGGTTCTGGCCTATTACGACAAGTTTCGCCGTCCGGTCAATGCCAACTCGATTGCTCGCTATCTGCTGGCTGCGGCGGCTATCGGTTCACTGTATAAGATGAATGCCTCTATATCTGGCGCAGAAGTTGGCTGCCAGGGAGAAATTGGCGTGGCCTGTTCCATGGCGGCGGCGGGGCTGACGGAACTCCTTGGCGGCAGCCCGGCGCAGGTATGCAACGCCGCGGAGATTGCGATGGAACATAACCTCGGTCTGACCTGCGACCCGGTGGCCGGGCAGGTGCAAATCCCCTGCATCGAACGCAATGCTATCAATGCGGTGAAGGCGGTTAACGCCGCGCGGATGGCGCTCCGCCGAACCAGCGAGCCGCGGGTCTGTCTCGACAAGGTCATTGAGACGATGTATGAAACTGGCAAAGACATGAACGATAAATATCGTGAAACTTCGCGCGGCGGGCTGGCGATAAAAGTGATTTGCGACTGACGAATCAGAAAGGAGTGGGCTGGCGCGCCGCTATCGCTTCACCGCTGACCGGATGGTGAAAATGCAGTTCGCTGGCGTGGAGCATCAGGCGTGAGGCCTGATGTGCCGCCAGCCCTCCGTAGAGATCGCAGCCGAGAATCGGATAGCCGAGATGCTGGCAGTGGATGCGTAGCTGATGGGTGCGTCCGGTTTCCGGTTGCAATCGTACGCGAGTTACCGCCAGCGAACCACTGGCTATTGGCAACCATTCCCGTGATAGCACCTGATAGCGCGAGCGCGCCGGTTTACCGTTACGCGCGCTAATCGCCATCCGTGGAAACAGCGCCGGATCTTTGGCAATCGGCGCGTCTATCACCCCTTCATCTTCCTCTGGATGCCCACACAACAGGGCGTGATAAACCTTGCTTACCGCCCGCTGGCTGAACTGCTGGCACAGCGCGGCGTTGATCGTTTTGTTACGCGCCACCACCATCAGCCCGGAAGTCCCGAAATCGAGCCGATGCACCAGCGTGCACCCCGGAAAATCCCGCACCAGGCGATGATGGACTGAATCCAGGTTCTGCGGGTTCTTCCCCGACAGGCTGAGCAGACCGCTGGGTTTGTCGATCAACAACAAGTGTTCGTCCTCGTAGAGGATGTTAATCTGCGCGGAACAAGGTGGGGCGATAAAGGTATCAATGACGGTAGGCATGGGCAGGCGCTGCTTAAGGGTGAGGGCGGATGATAGCGAAATTACCGGCCACAGGCGAATGAATTTGATGGTTATCAAAGGAGATTGGATCGGCTAACAATTCGGATTGCGCTCACGGGTATTATTAGATATTCAACTTGCAGCGTAAATATTTCGCGGTAAATGAAAAGGATTATTCATGATATTGCTAATTAAGGATGGTATTTATTCTTGCGTTAAATGGTTACTATTATTAATTAGCCTTACCGCAGGATTATCCGCTGCGGCAAGCGAAAATATGCCGGATAATTTTTATCGCGTCACGCCTGAGTTGTATCGTTCGGCGCAACCCAATCGACTGCAGATGCAGAGCCTGGAGCGTATAGGAATACGCTCAGTGTTAAATTTGCGCCAGTGGCACAGCGATGTTCACGAAGCGCAGGGCACGGGGCTTATTTTGTATAGGGTGCCGATGAACGCGGCTGCGATTAACGACGATGATGTGGTGATTGCGCTGAGCCTTTTACATCGTGCGGCAAAACCGGCGCTGGTGCACTGCTGGCACGGCAGCGATCGCACCGGAATGATTGTCGCGCTTTACCAACTGCTGTTTAGCCATGCGACAAAGTCAGAAGTGCTGGCGGAACTGCACCGCCCGGAATATGGCTATCACCAACAGTATTATCCCGACATTGCCCGCTATATTGAGTCGATCGATGTAGAACAATTGCGAGCACGGGTGCTGAGTTTATCCGCAGGAAAATTTTAGCGAGCCGTAATTTTTAACGCACAAATTATCGTCATAAAGATTGTTATCGCCATATAGCCAAACCATAGTGCGGCAGTTATCCCTGTGATTATGGTGAGGAATAGTTATTGTTATGTTTAATGAGTAAATAAGGGCTGCCAACAGGCGATACAGCGAAAAAAGCCTGATCGAAAATTTAATTTGTCATTATTTTAGTGTGGGTATATTCCTCGAATCGTTAGTAAAAAATCCACAGGCGCGGAATTGCAGTTGGTAGGCGAACGTGGTACAACAATTGTTATGTTATAACATATCTTATGAATCATATGAACGAACCTGCGATCCTGCACGTTGACGGGATAAGTCTTAACGCCCGGCGTGGTACAACGATACTTGATGATATCCAGTTCACGCTCCATACCGGCGAAAAGCTGGCGGTCATTGGCCCCAACGGCAGTGGTAAATCAAGCCTGCTGCGGACGATCATTGGCGACGCTCGCCCGGATAAAGGAACGCTGTACTGGCAGGGGTGTCCACTACGGCAACTGTCGCCACAAGCGCGTGCGCGGAATATTGCTTTCCTGTCACAAAACGATACCCCTGATTTGCGCCTGACGGTGGAAGAGTATGTTCAATTGGGGCGTTTACCGTATCGTGAATCACCCTCCTCGGCACAGGGACGGCGCATCGTGGATAGCGTGATTAGCGATACGGGGCTGCAGCCTTTACGCCATCGCCCGCTTGGCAACCTCTCCGGCGGTCAGCGCCAGCGCGCCGCGCTCGCCCGCGCGCTGGCACAATCACCCGCATTACTCCTGCTGGATGAACCGACCAATCACCTCGATCCGCTGGCGAGGAGCGAGTTGCTTACCCTGGTAAAGCGCACAGAGGTTGCGGTGATTGCGGTGTTACACGATCTTGCCGCGGCTGAAGCCTTTGCCGACCGAATGCTGGTTATCCACCACGGCAAGCAGATGATTTGCGACGTACCCGAGGCTGCGCTGCACCCCACCGTAAGCTATCCGGTTTTTGGCATGACCAGTTTTCGCGTGGCGCATCCCGTTAGCGGTAAAGCGCTACGCATTTTTGAAGTTCCTCATCGCGCTTAATGATCTCGAGTAAATATGAACAGACTTTTAACTATCTTATGGCTGCTGTTAAGTAGCCCGTTAGCGTTAGCTAATCCCTTTCCCGTTACCGTGGACAGCTGCGGTAAGCCCATCACCTTTAATCAACCCCCGCAGCGTGCGGTGATTAACGATCTTAATATGGCGGAAATGGCCTTTGCGCTCGATCTCCAGGAGCGTATTGTGGGGCTAACCGGCATCACCGGCTGGTACAAACTTACGCCACATTTCAAAGCAGCGATGGGGACCATCCCCGAGCTGGCGCCTAAATACCCGTCGCTGGAAACGCTGCTGGCGGTTCGGCCGGACTTTTTCTTCGCCGGCTGGAACTACGGCATGAAAATCGGCGGCGATGTGACGCCGCAGACGCTGGCGCCATATGGGATTAACACGCTGGTACTCAGTGAAAGCTGCGTCCAGGCCGGCGGGCGCGGGAAGAAAGCCGATATGAGCTTGCTGTACAACGATGAACTCAAGTTGGGCAAGATTTTTGGCAAGCAACAACAGGCCGAAGCGCTGGTGGAAGGGTGGAAGCGTCGCCTGGCGAATCTGCCAGCCAGGGCAGCGGATATGCAGCCGCTGCGGGTCTTCGTCTATGACTCCGGCGAAGATAAACCTTTTACCAGCGGCAAGTACGGGATGCCGACGGCCATTATCGAGGCGGCCGGGGGACGCAACGTGATGGATACTCTGGACGCGAACTGGACCACGACGACGTGGGAGGCGGTGGCGGCCAGCGAACCACAGGTGATTATTCTGCTCGATTACCAAACCGGCACGGGAACCGAGGCGCTGCAGCACGTGCTGGAATCTCATCCACTGATGAAATTGACGCCCGCCGTCCGGCAGCAGCGTTATCTTAAGCTACAGTATGCTGAATTGACTCCGGGTCCGGCGAATATTGCGGCGGTTGAGAAGCTGGCGCACCTCTTATATGCCACGGACGTGAAATGAAGCCGTCAGTGCAACGTTTTCTTCTGTGGACGGCGCTGGCATCCGTGGTTTTATGCGGCTTGATGATTTCGAGCCTGCGGTTGGGGAGTGTGGAACTCTCATGGCAACAAGTGATATCAGCGTTAGGGATATCATCCGCTCCCGTTCCCGAGATTTTGAAAACTATCGTCATTGACTTACGCCTACCACGGAGCCTGCTGGCGGCGTTGACCGGCGCAGGACTGGCGATCGCCGGCTTGCTGTTACAGACCACGACACGTAACGAACTGGCCGATCCATTTTTGTTTGGTCTCTCTTCAGGCGCTTCCGCCGGCGCGGTGCTGGTGATCACCCGCTTCGGCGATGTACTGGGGGCGTTTACGCTGCCGGTCTCGGCCTTCGTCGGCGGGATATTATCCGCGCTGGCGGTGATGATATTGTTTCGCGTCAATCAGCTAAGGCGGGCGGAACAGTTAATTATCTGCGGCCTGGCGGTGTCGTTTCTTTTCAGCGCGCTGACCAGCTATCTGGTCTTTTCCGGCGACCAGCGAGCGGCCGGTTCGTTGCTATTCTGGTCATTGGGCGGTCTGGGACTGGCGCGATGGGACAACTTGTTCATTCCATTATTGAGCCTGGGGTTGTTGAGCGGATTTACCCTGCGTCGCTGGCGGGCGTTGGATGCACTGCTGACGGGGGAGCAGACGGCCTGGTCGCTGGGCGTCGATGTGCAGCGTTTGAGAAGCGAAACCTTTCTCTGCTGCGCGTTGGCTACCGCTTTACTGGTCTCTTTAACCGGGGTCATTGGTTTTGTCGGCCTGATGGTTCCTTATCTGGCGCGTCGGGTCGTTGGCGTCAGGCACCGGCTGGCCGTACCAATGTGCGGTCTGCTGGGCGCGATATTGCTCATTGGCGGCGATATACTTAGTCGAAGTCTGATAGCGAATCAAGAATTACCGATTGGTATTATTACTGCCGGGCTTGGCGGCGCGTTTATTGTTAGTCTGCTAATGCGGGCAACACGATAAGCCGAGCCACCGGAAAATAGCGGTTGACCCATTATTGCGCGCAAATAATGGGTTCTATTATTTAAATGAATGTGACTCGCCGATTATAAAGGCACTCTCCGTCGTTGAAGGGGGAACTTTTCTGGATAGAGCGCTTTTGGACGAGGTGGATTTTTTTAAATGATTCGCCAAAAATATAATTGGACAGAAATTTTTTTCAGGCCACGATTGTTGCGGCATGGCGGTAAGTAATGATTTAAATCAATGAAACAAACATCATTGGCGCATGACCCGTTAGTTGGTAAGTTCCTGGTTTAATTCCCTGCTCAAAGCGCATGAGGCCACGCGATATATTGAGATATCGCAATTGCTGGTTATTTTATTCGTTATTCCCGTGATGAATATTCTTGATATCAATCTAAATATAGTTCATTAATTCGGGTGGTTAACGGTAACCAGTGATTCATTCTGATGTGGTTCAGATATATAAGGGGTGTAATGAACAGCGCTTTCCCAGGTGAGCGACTCAATACCCGTATTCCTTCACTGTTGTCACTGCATATCGAAATTGAACAGAGGGCCGTCAAACTGACGCTTAAATCCCTGGCCGTCAGTCGTTCCGGTAATATTAAAGCCCACCCAATATTCGTTCAAGAAAAAATAAATACCAATAACAATAATTCAAGTTTTTCTGTTTCTGAGTGCCGTTCGCCAGTGAGTTAGCAAGGTGAAATTAAATTTGGAGTTTAAGAACACCTTATTAGAGAAGCGAGAGTAACGCACAGGAGGTGCGATGAAGACATTACGACCACTGTGGGGCAGGGGTCAGATGATCTCCCCACAACATTTTCAACAGCAGGTGAACCAGGCGGCCTGGCAAAGCGAATGTATCGCCCGTCTGGGAGTGATGAATCCCTGGGGCGTCATCCGCGTCGAATTTGACGCCGCTCTGCTAAAGCAAGGGACACTGAAAGCCAGCCACCTGTACGTGCGCTTTCCTGATGGAACGCTAATTGACAGTGATAATGCTGATGCGCTGCCTGAAGCCATGGTCTTGCCGCAAGCGGACTGCCATGAATTAACGGTGGTGCTGGCGCTGCCCCATGAGCATGGCAACGGCGGCAACTGCCTGCAGGTGGAGCAACGTGCAGAGCGTCCGGTACGTTGGCGCCAGGCCTGGCGAGAAGTGCGCAACAGATATGGCGAAGACAGTCGACAAATTGCGGTGATGCTTGCGCAACTGACGCTGCGCGCTGCGGATGACGATAACGGCGATTATCAAACCGTCGGCCTCGCCAGGCTACGTCGCGACAGTCAGGAGTGCTGGTCGCTGGATGAGGACTTTATCCCACCGCTACTGAAAGTGTTAGCCAGCCGCTGGCTGCACGAACAGACGGAACAATTGACGAATCAGCTGCGCACGCGCCTGCAACGTCTGATGGCCATGCGCCGGGAGAGCAACGCCAGGATGGCGGATTTTGCGGTGGCGGATGTATCACTGTTCTGGTTGCTGAACGCGCTCAACAGCGCGGAGCCGGTGTTGAGCCATTTTCTGCGTCATCCCCAGGTACATCCGGAACGGCTGTATGAAGCGCTGGCCAGCCTGGCGGGCAGCTTGCTGACTTTCTCCCTTGACCACACCACGGCGGATATCCCGCCCTATCGCCATCAGGCGCTGACCGAAGTCTTTCCACCGCTATTCAAATTACTCGGCGTACTGCTCGAAGCCAGCCTGCCATCCCGGGTTGTGGCGATTGAAATGACGCACGATGACCGGCGTAAGCGCTGGCATGCCCGCCTGCACGATCCAAGGTTGCGCGAAGAAGCCGATTTTTATCTCTCGGTGCGTTCCGCGCTGCCTGCGTCGCAACTGCTGGAGCAATTTCCGCAACAGTGTAAAACCGGCAGCCCCGATGAGGTTGACCGGGTGGTCAACGGTTCGCAGCCGGGCATTCCGCTGAAAGCCATGAGCCATGTTCCCGCCGCTATTCCGCTGCGCCTTGAGAATCAGTATTTCACCCTTGATATGACTCATCCGGCGGCGCAGGCGATGCTGGCGGAAGGGAGTTGCGTCTTTTACGTGCCCGGCCTGCTGGGCGATCCTGAACTCGAACTGTATGCGGTGCTGCGCTCATGACCCAGGATATCAATATTGATGCTCTGCTGGCGGATAGCTGGCTAACGGTGACGGAACTGCGTCTTGGCGCCAAACTGGCCGAGGGGGAGGGGAAACTTCTTTGGCAGCGTTGTGTAGATAACATTGAACAGGTGATGGCGCAGCTGGTCGCCGCTGATGTCAGCGAGACGAACCGCCAGCACATCCTCTATGCGTGGTGCGCGCTGCTGGATGAAACCGCGAAAGGCCGCAAAGAGGAAGATGACGCCTGTATCGCCTGGTACGACCGGCCGCTTGAGGTCAAATATTTTGGCGGCATGGAAGCCGGAGATGCGCTCTATGAGCGTATACGCCAGACGTTGCGCGAACCGGCGCCGGATATAGTTGTACTGACCTGTTTTCATCGGGTACTGGCGCTGGGCTTTAAGGGGCGCTATAGCCTCAATGATCCGGCGCGCGCAGCGCTTGTCAGCGCGCTTGGCGAGCGCGTACCGCCGTTTGCGTGCGACCCGCATCTGCCGATACTGGCCTCCCTCTCCGGGCGCCGAGGCATGGCTGACTGGCTGCGCCGTTGGCCGGTTTGTCTTGGATTGTCGCTGGCGGCGGTAGCCGCGTTGTGGTTGGGATTAAACTACTGGCTGGATACCCTGGTGGCGGCGTTGCGACTGGGAGGCGGACAATGAGCGCGCGCTATCAGCGCCTGCTATGGCTGTGGGGCGGGCTGCTGGCGGTGTTGATGATCCTGCTGTTTCTGCCGTTATCCACCGGCGGCCGGGTGCTGGCTGTTGGGTTGACGGCGGCAGGCGTAGCGGCCGGGCTGGTCTACGTCGGGCGCCAACAACGTGAGCGACCTGCGGATGCCGACTGGCTGGTTGAGCTACCGTCGGCGCCGTATCGACAGCCGGTTGTGCTGGTCTGCGGCGACACGGCGGACTGGCCGGGAGAAGGGGCGGTTTACCGTACGGCGCAGGGTTGCTGGCTGAGAGTCGCCACCGCCGCGTTGCAGCAGACGGCGCGTTATTTGCAGCGTGAGCGGCCGGCGCTCATCGCCCAGCTGGCGGTGATGTACTGCGTGCAGCCGCAACAACATGATGATGACGCGGCGCTGACGGCCCGGTTTCGCGAGCTACGCTGGCAGCTTGCTCAGGTGCGGCGTGATACCCGTCGGGCGATACCGTTACTGCTGAACAGCACCCTGTTCGGCGCATCGCTGGAACCGTTATGGCAGACAGCGCGTGCCGAAGAGACGATGCAGATGTGGCTGCCTGACGGCGTGCCGTTCAGCAGCGCAAGCTGGCTGATGCAGGCTGATGGCGCTCATCGCCTGGCGGCGCTGGTGAGGATGAATGCGTTTGCCCGCTTTACGCAGCAGATAGCGTTTAGCGTACTGACGGCGGCCACCGACGATGTTCCCCCGATCGCTCCGGCGGTCGTACTGTATCATTTCACGCCAGCCGGGGCGCCTGCCGTGGCGGATAATCTATGGCAGCGTTGGCTGTCTGAGCATACTTCCCTCAACTCACTACCGGGCTGGTTGCCGAAAATTGCTGCCGATGCGCGGAAACTGCCTGATTTTATTTTGCCGATACTGCCGCAGGGCGGCGGCATTACGCCGAAAAGCCGTGCTCTGCGGCGGGCATTCTGTCTGTTCTCCCTCGCGGCTCTGATTGCGCTGTGTTGCAGCGCATGGAACAACCATCAACTCCTCCAGCGGGTTGGTTTTGATGTTCAGCGTTATGAACGGACGGCGATGGACGACCATGCAGCAAAAGCCCGCGCCGTACAGATTTTACGCCAGGATGCGGCGCAACTGGACGCCTTCGCGCGTGACGGCGCGCCGCTGGCGCTCAGCCTTGGGCTCTATCGCGGCGAGCGTCTGCGCCAGCCGCTACTGGAAGCGATTCGCTCTTACGTCCCTCCGCCTCCGCCGAAAGCGGTAGAAAAAATCGTGCCGAAAATTATCCGCCTCGACAGCATGTCACTTTTCGATACCGGCAAGTGGACGCTGAAACCGGGCTCCACAAAGCTGCTGGTGAACTCGCTGGTGGGGATAAAGGCCAGGCCAGGTTGGCTTATCGTCATCGCCGGGCATACCGACAGCGTGGGTGATGATAAATCCAACCAGACACTCTCTCTGAAGCGTGCCGAACCGGTGCGCAACTGGATGCGCGACACCGGTGACGTGCCGGAAAGTTGTTTTGCGGTACAGGGCTATGGCGAAAGCCGTCCTGTCTCCGGCAACGAGACGCAACAAGGCCGGGCACTCAACCGCCGGGTTGAAATTAGCCTGGTGCCGCAGGCTGATGCCTGCCGGGTTGCGACAACCTCCGCTTCATCCCCGGCGGATGGCGCTTTCTAAACCGACCATCTCATGACGCTCTGCGCGGACAGGTTTTCCTGTCCGTCGTTTTTGTTGCCGGGTACCGGGGTCAACACAATCTGCCCAACCTTGTGCGCTTTTGGGCTCCTTATCAACAGGAAACAGCGACGGGCGGTAGCGTGGCTGAAAGCGATGGAAGGGAGATAAAGAGAATGGCGTTTGATAAAGGAAAATAAACCATGAATGACATAAAGCCTTTGTTTTTCAACCACAGTCATCATCTTTTACAGGTGCATGGTTGTCACTCCTTGCTGGACGTTCTGTGCTTCGAAGGCGAGGAAAACTTAAGCGAGCCTTTCCGCTATACCATTGAATTTACCAGCATCGATCGTGCCATCACCCCGCAGCAGATGTTGCTGAAAAATGCCTCGCTGACCTTGCAGGCGCCGGTTGACCAGGGATTTGGCATTAAGATCCAGCAACCGGTGCGCGTTGTGCAGGGAGTGATCACCGCTTTTGAACGGCTTTCCACCTCAAAAGAGGAAACGCGCTACGCCTTGACGTTACAGCCGCGTCTGGCGCTACTGTCGAAGAGCCATCAGAATCGGATTTATCAGGACATGTCGGCGCCGCAGATTGTGGAGCACATCCTCAGAACCCGTCACCAGATGCGCGGTGAAGATTTTGTCTTTCAACTGGCGCATGAATATCCGCGGCGTGAACAGGTGATGCAATACGGTGAGGACGATCTGACTTTTATCTCCCGCCTGTTGGGCGAGGTGGGGATCTGGTTTCGTTTTATCGCCGATACCCGGCTCAATATTGATGTAGCGGAGTTCTACGACGACCAGCAACACTACGAGGCGGGGTTGGTATTGCCCTCGGTCGCCCCCTCCGGGCAGCATGACGGCGGGAGCGAATCGGTGTGGGATTTACAAAGCCGACACCGCGTGGTTGAGCGTTCGGTCTTCACCCGTGACTACAACTATCGTAACGCGCCGGAGGATATGAATCTCAATGTCAATGTCAGCCGGGGCGATAGTACCACCTACGGTGAAGCCTATCACTGGGCGGACAACTACCTGACGCCAGGTAATCGCTATCAGCATACTCCGGACCCGGAGAGCGGGGCCTTTTATGCCCGTATTCGCCATGAGCGCTATCTCAACCAGCAGACGCGGCTGAACGGAGAAACAAACTGTGCGGCGTTGTCTCCCGGACAGCAGCTAAAAGTGAGCGGCGGCGAGGAGGTGACGGACCTCTGGCGTCAGGGCGTGGCGATCACCGCTATTCACTGTCGCGCCCGCCGCGACCGCAGCTTCGAAGTGACATTTCAGGCCATTCCCAGTGTTGAGACCTACTGCTTTCGCCCGGCAATCATCAGCAAACCCAAGATGGCCGGGACGTTACCGGCGCGCGTCACCAGCACCAAAATCAACGATCTCTACGGCCATATCGATCGCGACGGACGTTATCGGGTGAACTTATTGTTCGACCGCGATCGCTGGCAGCCGGGCGAGGAAAGCCTGTGGGTGCGCCAGGCGCGCCCTTATGCCGGTGAAACTTTTGGCCTGCATCTGCCGTTGTTAGCGGGTACCGAAGTGGCGATCGCTTTTGAGCAGGGCGATCCCGATAGGCCCTATATTGCCGGCGCCCTGCACGATTCCACGCACCAGGACCACGTGACGCTCTACAACTACAAGCGTAACGTGCTGCGCACGCCGGCGAACAACAAGATTCGCCTCGATGATACACGGGGTAAAGAGCACGTTAAGGTCAGCACCGAATATGGCGGCAAGAGCCAGCTCAACCTCGGCCACCTGGTGGATCATCAGAACACGCCGCGCGGTGAAGGGTTTGAGTTACGCACCGATAGCTACGGCGCGATCCGCGCAGGCAAGGGGATATTTATCACCGCCGATGAACAGCTGAAAGCGATGGGCGCGACCGTGGAAATGGAGCCCGCGAGTCAATTGCTCGGCAGTGCCGTTGTTCAGCTCAACGACTGGCAGGAGATAGCCCGCACCCACTACAACACCCCGCCGGATGTCAGCACGTTAAAGCAGTTCGTTGGCAACGCCGTCAACCTCGCGAGCCCCGTCCTGCTAATGAGCGCGCCGAAAGGCATCGGCATCGTGACGGCGGAAACGACGCTGCTACAGAGTGGTAAAGGACTGTATCTGCAAAGCGCCAGCGATATTGCGCTGGCCAGCGGCAATCGGCTGTCGGTGAATACCAAAAACGCTATCTCGCTGCTGTCCCACCGCGAAGGGATGCGTATGGTATCGGTGAAAGGTCCGCTGGCGATAGAGTCGCACGGCGATACCCTGGCGCTCACTTCACTGAAGGATATTACCGTTCAATCAACGCAGGGACATCTGCAGCTTACCGCCAAAAATGGCATCACCCTGGGCTGCGGCGGCGGCTACATTCGCCTGACGCCGCAGGGAGAAATCCATCTTCACAGCCCCGGTCTGCTCAGTTTTAAAGGCACGCATAAGATGCAGGGGCCGGCCGGCGAGACGTTTCCGCTTCCCGATCTTCCCACATCGATATGTAAAGACTGCCTGATTCATGCGCAAGAACTGGCTCAGACCTTTGTTCCGCGTGCCGCCTGACAATCGCCCATTGATATAACTTACCCGGAGGAACAGACCTTGAAACCCATTATTCGGCAGGGTGATACCTTGCGTGAGCATGGCGGTACGGTGATCGGCGGCCATTACCTCTGTTTTGGTAAAGGTATCGCCTGTAAAGGCGACCAGGTGAGCTGCAATGAACATGGCCTGACGGTCATAGCCGAAGGAAGCTCGCTGTATGAAGTGGATGGTTCTCCGGTGGCTCTTGACGGACATCGTTGCGCCTGCGGCTGTACGCTGGTGAGCTCACGCCCTGATTGCGACGTCGCGCTATGAGACAGCTCACCGACTATCTGCCTTATAAAACCGCCACGCCGCCCCGCAACGGACGGTGGTTATCCGTCGGCGCGGGGCTGACGCTGATTAGTGGTGGAGGCGCGGCGTTAATGCCTGGTGAAGCGCGTGGCGGGGCGTTAATTACCGTCGCAATCGTTGGCGCCATGCTTTTGGTCTTCATCTTTTGGATGTTGCGTCTGCTTTATTACCGCCTGTCGGTCCACTATACCCAGTACTACCAGCAGTTGATCGATTTCGATCATCAGACGTGGTGGGCACGGCATCAATATAGCGTTGGGCTGGTGGAAACGGTGCTGCTGGGGCCGGTGGGGTGTGAACCCGAGCACTGGCATGCGCTGCTGAAGCGAGAACATCAGACGCCAAAAGAGAAACTGGAGGCCGGTGCGCGGGCGCTGCGGCTGATTCACTCGGATATCGTTGATATCGACCTGCGCGAACAGCAGCTGGCCAGGATGCTGGCGCAACAATGGCTGGCGCAGCGAGGCGAACCTCAACTTCCCTACCTAAACGGCTGTTACTGGCAGGGCAGCGAACCGGCATGGCGAGAATTTTGCGCCGAGCTGCGCAAGCGCTGTCCTACCGCTCAGTTGCCTCATATGGCTGAACCCTGGCAGGGCGAGGCCAGCTTATCGGAGATTACCGCACGAATGAATGCGGCCGGCGACGGATGTTTCATTCTGGTGGCGGGGTGCCAGTCGGTGGCGGTGACGGCGGATTCCGCGAGACCGGCGGGGGAATCCGCCGTGCTGTGGTTACTGGCTCGGGAGGGGGAGGCGAGACTGACCCGCGGCGAGGTTTATGAAGGCGCTGCGGTGGAAAATATCCAGCAGGTCTGTCAGCGGGCAATGCAGCAAAGCGAGGCCGAACGTCCGCCCGATCCCTGTATCGCATTCACGCAGCCGCAAATCCCGGAACTGGCGCAAAGCGGCTGGAACAGCAACCAGTTGCTGCAGGATGAAAACTGGGGGGAGGCGGGGCAGATGGAGCAGCTCATCACGATTACGCTGGCGGCGATATTTGCCTGTCGCTTTCATCAGTCTTGCGGCTGGATCGCCCGCGACCCGCGTCATCCTCTCTCACTGGGCATCGTCACCGCAGCAGTCCCGGCACCGCAACCTCAAGACAAGAAGGAATGAACATGTCGTTAATGAATCAGGAATGGATTAGCAAGCTGGAACAATTTGCGCGAAAACTCGCGCTGCGCGACGTCTATCTCATTGCCGATCAAGGTGTTTTAAGCAATCCGTTGTTGGATGGCTTAAATAGACTTTCTCCTCCGGTGCAGTGGTTCTCACTCTATCAGGGGCAACCGGAAGAGCCGCTGCTGGAGATGGCGCCTTTATTGATGCGGCTGGAGCCAGCTTGCTGGCAGCATCGTCAATGGATCGCCGATCTGATCGCCGCATTTTCCTACAAGCCGGGTCTGCTGATCATCCTCTCACCACTGAGTTTTTCAACGCTCGCCGCCCACTTGCGCAATCTGGCCGACGGCGCATGGGAAGACCGTTCTGGTCTGGTGCGTTATTACGATACCCGCATGTTCCCGTTGTTGATGCAGCATGTGCTCACTGAAGAACAAAAAGCATGGTTTTTAGAACCGGTTTATCTCTGGAGCTACCGCGATAGAGACAACAAGATCTGCTGGCTGGAAGGCGAATGTTCGCCAGTTCAGGCAGCGATCCCGGAGGCGATCAAGATTAATTTCAGCGATGAGCAAATGATGAAACTGGATGTCGCTATCGATGCCCAGCGATTTACGGTTTCTGAAAAATTCAGCACCTTTTTCGCCACCCAGGAGGACAAATTTAACACTCTTTGGCAGCTCGGCTGGCAGGCGCATCAGCAGAATTTTGTCGGCGATTTAGCTTCCTGGTTTGAAAGCCACTTTAAGGAATAAAACATCCTCCCTTTTGATAATCAATAGGTGATGATCAGTTCTGTATGGACACATCAATGATAAAGCATATCCGTATTTTGCCCGGCGGGCTGGCGGTGCTGACCGCCGGTTTTCTCTGCCTGCTGACGGCCTGCCGCGACTACAATCGCGACGGCATGAGCGGCGCTGATATAAATGTCTATAACCACGGCCCAGACGCCATTGTTTCGATGCAGGCGAACGGTTACGGCGGGCCTGGAGCTAATCCCTACGGCGGCGGCGGCGGCTTCTGCTGCGTCATGGTGCCTGATGTCTGGCGCCCGGGTTTGACGGCTAAAATCACCTGGACTTCCGATCCTAACTCCTGGATGAAATCAAGTGAGATGCCAGATGATTATGAGACTCACTATCAGAAACATGGGCCGATTATCGTCCCTATCGAACGCTGGGAAGAGGATCAGGCCTGTGGCTTTGATGTACATATTTTTCCCTGCGATAAGGTGCGGATAGTGCGTTCCTGTCATATGCGTGACTCTCCCGAATATCCGGTACAACCTGAACCTGACGAAGAAAAAAAAGCAGATAACGTTATTTTCAAACATATTAAGGAGGACGTTATATGTCCGACACCGCAGACTCCACGCTGAATGCCCTGAAGGCGCTTATTGCCGCCTTTCAGACCGGCGCCACCCCGGT
>NZ_JBEAIO010000007.1:0-146547 GCF_040065095.1 Klebsiella sp. CN_Kp091
CGGAGAATATAAAAGAAAAGAGCCCGTACTTTCGTACGAGCTCTCATCTCGAATATGGCGGTGAGGGGGGGATTCGAACCCCCGATACGTTGCCGTATACACACTTTCCAGGCGTGCTCCTTCAGCCACTCGGACACCTCACCATATTGTCTTGCTGCTCACCTTGGGTGGGCAACGGGGCGCTACTATAGGGAGTTGAGCTAAAACGGTCAAGCATATTTTTTTCTTTCTTTACCGTTCGGTTAAGCAATGAACACTGCCCCGTCGATTCATCGACGGGGCAGCTATTTTAACGCTGGGAGTCCAGCTTTTCGTTATTCTTCACGACGTCCTGCGCCTTGCTGTAGCTTTCAATCAGCAACTGATACGCCGGGAAGACTTTGGTGTACACCTCAGCCCACTCGGCGGCATCCGGACGGTTCCAGGTGCGCTGCAGTTCAGAGGCTACCGCGGCGGTATCCATTGGCACTACGCCGGCCTGGACTACTCGCGCCAGGGTGATCTCCTGCGCCATTTTGCTATAGGTACCCGAGGCGTCGATAACGGCAAACACCTTATAACCGTCGGCGACGGCGGCAATCGCCGGGAAAGCCATGCAGACGCTGGTAATAGTACCGGCAATGATTAAGGTTTTACGCCCGGTGGCTTTCACCGCGGCGACAAACTCCGGGTTGTCCCAGGCGTTGATTTCACCTTTACGCGCAATATATTTCGCATGCGGCGCGTTCTCATGAATTTCCGGAATCAACGGGCCGTTCGGGCCCTGCGGCACGGAAGCGGTGGTGATCACCGGGATCCCGGCAAGCGATGCCATTTTCGCCAGCGCGGCGGCGCGAGCGCGCAGTTCCGGCATCGGCATATCGCCGACGGTCTGAAACAGGCCGCTTTGGTGGTCAATCAACAGCATCGCGGTATCGTTAACATCAATCACCGGACGAGAACCGTTAAAGTTAGCTGGAGTAGACATATTCTTCACCTCAATTTCGTTAGATTTGGCCAAAACGGCCGCTGTTAAAATCGCGAATTGCTTCGGCAATTTGCGTTTTGGTATTCATCACAAACGGGCCGTAGCCCACGATCGGCTCCTGGAGCGGCTCGCCGGCCATCAGCAGAACCTTCGCGTTGGAGCCCGCTTCCAGATGGAAGGCTTCACCTTTTTGGCTCAGCACTACCAGCTGTCCTTCCCGTGCGTTTTCGGTACCGTTGACGGTGACTTCGCCCTCGAGTACAACCAACGCGGTGCTCCAGCCTTCCGGCTGATGCAATGTCACATCGTGACTTTGTTTGAGCTGCATATCCCACACGTTCAACGGTGAGAACGTATGCGCTGGGCCGGCGACATCGCCGTAACGCCCGGCAATCACTCTGACGCTCCCGGCATCGTCTTCCAGCGTCGCTTGTGGAATGACGTCTGCGGTAATGCTCTGATAGCCCGGAGTCGTCATCTTGTCTTTCGCCGGCAGGTTGACCCACAGCTGCATCATTTTCAGTTCACCGCCGGAGCGGGTGAACGCTCCCGAGTGGAACTCTTCATGCAGGATCCCGGCGCCAGCCGTCATCCACTGCACGTCGCCAGGGCCGATAACGCCGCCTCTGCCGGTTGAGTCGCGATGCTCTACTTCACCGGAGTAGACAATGGTGACGGTTTCGAATCCGCGATGCGGATGCTCGCCGACGCCGCGTTTACCGTTTCCCGCCGGAAAAGTATGCGGACCGGCATAGTCGAGCAGTAAAAATGGGCTCAGTTGTTCGCCGTGGGTCTGGTAAGAAAACATTGAGCGAACCGGGAAACCGTCGCCCACCCAGTGCTGCGAAGGGGCGGTGTAAACGCCAGTAATCTGTTTCATGGTTATCTCCTGCGTGTCTGTATCTGATGTGAATAAGCTTATATCTGGGGCTAATATTCCGGTAGATAGCGAAAATGACCTATACTGTTCTAAAAATGGAACGATGGAGAAAAGGATGCAGGATCTCAACGACCTGGCATGGTTTGTTCAGGTGGTAGACCATGGCGGTTTTGCCGCTGCCGGTCGGGCGCTCGACCAGCCTAAATCCAAACTCAGCCGCCGCATTGCGCAACTGGAAGAACGCTTGGGCGTGCGCCTGATTCAACGAACCACCCGACAGTTCGCCGTGACGGAAGTCGGCCAAACTTTCTACCAACATTGCAAGGCGATGTTGATAGAAGCCGAAGCGGCGCATCAGGCGGTAGAAACGCTGCAATCTGAACCGCGCGGCAGCGTCAAGCTCACCTGCCCGGTAACCCTGCTGCATGCCCATGTTGGCCCGATGCTGGCACGCTTTATGGTGCGATACCCTGGAGTAACGCTGCATCTGGAAGCCACCAATCGGCGGGTGGATGTGGTGGGCGAGGGGGTTGACGTGGCCATCCGCGTGCGGCCAAGGCCATTTGAAGATAGCGACCTGGTCATGCGGGTGTTGGCCGATCGCGGTCATCGCCTGGTGGCGAGTCCGGCGCTGATCGCTCGGCTTGGGCGCCCACAGGCGCCGGCGGAATTGAGTACCTGGCCGGGGCTAAGTATTGGCGCCGGAAAACATCAGCATAAATGGCAGCTGACCGGTCCGGAGGGGGCGCGAGCCGAGGTTTATTTCACCCCGCGGATGGTGACCAGCGATATGCTGGCGCTGCGCGAGGCGGCCATGGCGGGCGTTGGCGTGGTTCAACTTCCTTTATTAATGGTGCGCGATCAGCTGGCGTCAGGGGAGCTGGAAATCGTGCTTGATGAGTGGCAACCGCGTCGGGAAGTCATTCATGCGGTGTTCGCCTCGCGGCGCGGTTTATTACCTTCAGTCAGAGCGCTGGTGGATTATCTCAGCGAAGAGTATCAGCGGATGGAAGAGGATTAGCTTCGTTTTTTCCCGGCGGCGCTGCGCTTGGCCGGGGTACTGGTGGTGCGGCTTGCGTGATTCCCGGCGGCGCTGCGCTTGGCCGGGCTACTGGCTAATGGTGCGGCCTGTGGGATGGGTAGCCCGGGCGAGGCATTTATGCCGACCCCGGGAAGAGCGGCGGTGCCACATGCGAAAAAAAAGCCCGTACCAGCGAAGCTGGCACGGATAAAATCAAGACGTTGCATCGGTCGGGTCTCAGTCCAGGGCATAGCGAGTCTCCTCTTCTATGCCAGTTATAACTGTTACCCATGTGTCCGGTCTAAAGTGTTACCTATGTTTCCGGTTTGTACCGTTCTCGTCCCCCCCCAACGGAGAATATAAAAGAAAAAAGCCCGTACTTTCGTACGAGCTCTTCTTAAAATATGGCGGTGAGGGGGGGATTGACTCGCTTCGCTCGCCCCTGCGGGGCAGCCCGCTTACTGCGTTCGCGGTCTGTCCAACTGGCTGCGCCAGTTGTCGAACCCCGGTCGGGGGTTCTCATCCCCCCAGCGGAGAATATAAAAGAAAAGAGCCCGTACTTTCGTACGAGCTCTCATCTCGAATATGGCGGTGAGGGGGGGATTCGAACCCCCGATACGTTGCCGTATACACACTTTCCAGGCGTGCTCCTTCAGCCACTCGGACACCTCACCATATTGTCTTTCCCGTTGTTGCTGGGAACGGGCGCTAATGTAGGGAAATACGTATCTCCCGTCAATCAACTTTTTTAAAAAAAGATGCGTTTAGCCAAACTTCAAACAACTTGCTTCTTTAACGCGCGGTAATCGTTTTTTTTGTCGCCATTCTCTTTATTGCTCGATAGCGATGCGGAATTTGTTATGCTGGCAAACCAATACAAAACAAAGAGTAAAACACGACGCAAACCTCAACCTACTCACGCGTCAGTAATCAGGAGTCATTATGGAGATTATTTTTTACCACCCAACGTTCGATACCCCATACTGGATAGCAGAACTGGAAAAACATCTGCCGGGAGCGCGCGTTCGTGAGTGGAAACCTGGCGACAATCAACCAGCCGACTATGCGCTGGTCTGGCATCCACCGGTAGAAATGCTGCAAGGCCGCGAATTGAAAGCGGTTTTTGCCCTCGGCGCAGGCGTGGATTCCATTCTTAGCAAGCTGCGGGAACATCCGGAAATGCTGCCGCTTTCGATTCCGCTGTTCCGCCTCGAAGATACCGGCATGGGCCTGCAGATGCAGGAATATGCGGTAAGCCAGGTGCTGCACTGGTTCCGCCGCTTTGATGATTATCAGGCGCTGAAGCAGGAATCCCGCTGGCAGCCGTTGCCGGAATATCGTCGCGAGGATTTCACTATTGGTATCATGGGGGCAGGGGTGTTGGGCGGCAAAGTCGCGGAAAGCCTGTTGCGCTGGGGTTTCCCGCTGCGCTGCTGGAGCCGTAGCCACAAATCCTGGCCGCAGGTTGAGAGTTTTGCCGGTCAGGAAGAACTGGGCGCGTTTCTACAAGAAACCCGAGTGCTGATCAACCTGTTGCCCAATACGGCCGAAACCGTCGGCATCATTAATGAAACCTTACTTTCTCAACTTCCGGATAACAGCTATGTTCTGAATCTCGCCCGCGGCGTGCATATCGTCGAGCCGGATTTACTGGCGGCGCTTAATAGCGGCAAACTGAAAGGGGCGATGCTGGATGTCTTTAGCCGCGAACCGTTGCCGAAAGAGAGCCCGCTGTGGGCGCATCCGCGCGTGGCCATGACGCCGCATATTGCCGCCGTTACCCGTCCGCAGGAAGCAATTGCCTATATCGCCAGCACCATTAGCCGCCTGGAGCGGGGTGAAACGGTCAGCGGGCAGGTCGACCGCCAGCGCGGCTACTAATCGATAACCCCGCTACGGCGGGGTTTTTACTGATCATGACTCCTGATTCCTGCTATTCTTGCCACAAATAGAGGAGGAGATTGTGATGTATCCTGTTGACCTGCACATGCATACCGTCGCCAGCACCCACGCCTACAGTACCCTGCATGACTATATTGCCGAGGCCAAACGTAAAGGCATTAAACTATTTGCGATAACCGATCACGGCCCGGATATGGCAGATGCCCCGCACTACTGGCATTTCGTCAATATGCGTATCTGGCCGCGTCTGGTTGATGGCGTTGGCATTCTGCGCGGTATTGAAGCGAATATCAAAAATACCCAAGGTGAAATTGACTGTACCGGGCCAATGCTGACTTCGCTGGATCTGATCATTGCTGGATTTCATGAGCCAGTATTCCCGCCCCAGGATAAAGCCACTCATACTGAAGCGATGATTGCCGCGATTGCCAGTGGCGCCGTCCACATGATTAGCCATCCTGGTAATCCGAAGTTCCCAATCGATATTCCAGCGGTAGCCGAAGCGGCGGCAAAGCATCATGTGGCGCTGGAAATTAATAATTCCTCATTCCTCTCATCGCGTATTGGTAGTGAGGATAATTGCCGGGCGATCGCCGCCGCAGTGCGTGATGCGGGTGGTTGGGTGGCGCTGGGTTCGGACTCGCATACCGCCTTTACCCTTGGCGAATTTACCGAATGCCGCAAAATCCTTGACGCGGTGAATTTCCCGGAAGAGCGGATCCTAAACGTCAGTCCGCGTCGACTATTGAATTTCCTCGAATCACGCGGAATGCCGGCGATTGCGGAATTTGCAGACCTTTAATTTGAACCACTGGAACATATTGTATGAATGAATTTTCAATCCTCTGTCGCGTGCTGGGCTCGCTGTACTATCGTCAGCCGCAGGATCCGCTGTTGGTGCCGCTGTTCACGCTGATTCGCGATGGCAAGCTGGCCGCCAGTTGGCCGCTGGAACAGGATGAATTACTGGAGCGTCTGCAGAAGAGTTGTGATACCCAGCCCTTAACCGCTGATTACAACGCCCTGTTCGTCGGTGACGAATGTGCGGTCTCGCCTTATCGTAGCGCGTGGGTTGAAGGGGCCACTGAAGCGGAAGTTCGTGGTTTTCTGACGCAACACGGCATTCCTACTGGCGAAGGTCCAACCGATCATATTGGATCCTTACTGCTGGCCGCATCCTGGCTTGAAGATCATGCCTCGGATGACGAAAGCGAAACGCTGGAAACGTTGTTTGCCGATTATCTATTGCCGTGGTGTGGCACCTTCCTTGGAAAAGTGGAAGCGCATGCGCAAACCGCATTCTGGCGCACCATGGCGCTATTAACGCGTGAAGCGATTTCCGCGATGTGGGATGAACTACAGGAAGAAAACGACGAATAAATGTGACGCAGGTCACTTTTGATGTGAAACAGCAAACTCACGCATTCATATTGTGTGTTCTGGATCGCATTTGGTTGCCGCGTATCTGCTATGATACGCGGCATGAACATACTCTTCGCAATCGCACTCACGACGGGCATTCTCTCCGGCATTTGGGGATGGGTGGCGGTCTCACTTGGCCTGCTGAGCTGGGCCGGATTCCTCGGCTGTACGGCCTATTTCGCGTGCCCACAGGGCGGTCTGAAAGGGCTGTTGATTTCCGCCTGCACGGTCATGAGCGGCGTGATATGGGCGCTGGTGATTATTTACGGTAGCGCGTTGGCGCCGCAGCTGGAAATCCTCAGCTATGTGATGACCGGAATAGTCGCTTTCCTGATGTGCATTCAGGCGCGCCAGCTGCTGCTCTCTTTTGTTCCTGGAACCTTTATCGGCGCCTGCGCGACGTTTGCCGCGAGCGGCGACTGGCGCATTGTCGTGCCGTCTCTGGCGCTGGGATTGGTCTTTGGCTATGCCATGAAAAATAGCGGGCTGTGGCTGGCAGCGCGAGCGGCAAAGAATAAATCTTTGGCTAACGATCACGTCTGATTTTCTTCACATTTCCTCGATGACGGGAGCAAGCTTCCCGTCACGCACTACATGAAAGCCTTTTCGCATCAACCCCTCTTCGATTGTTTTTTCCTCTTAATGCAGACATTTTGAGCAAACAAACCATAATAATTTGATACCGTTTGCAAAAACGAAGAGAAAAAAGTATCAACAGGTACTTCATATATATACTGATTTTGTATGTAGTTGCTTGTATTCAACTGCGCTCATGGATGATTTGTAAGGTTTTTTTGACCGTTACGCAGAGGGGTTTTGCCGTGAAAAAAATGACTGGCGTACTACTTGCTACAGTTTGTTTCCTTCCCGCTTTATTGACTTTTTCGACTACCTCTAGCGCCGCAAGCGGCGTGATTCGTTTCCACGGCGGCGTTGTCGAACCGCCTTGTCAAATTCGTTCTTCAGAAGATCAGGTCTCGATGGCCTGCGCTAAGCAGAAGTCAGTTACTTTTTCTGCTCAGCAGGTGGCCCGAGGGGATCTGCAACATGCCAATATCAAATCTACGCAATTAACCTACATTAATCCTCAGCACACTAACGCTATCCTCGAAGTGAATTATCGTTAACAGTACAGCCCCTGCCGGACCCGCAGGGGTTTTCCCGTCTCTCACCTGATATTCCCACGCAGATTT
This sequence comes from Klebsiella sp. CN_Kp091, assembly GCF_040065095.1. Taxonomy (NCBI): domain Bacteria; kingdom Pseudomonadati; phylum Pseudomonadota; class Gammaproteobacteria; order Enterobacterales; family Enterobacteriaceae; genus Klebsiella; species Klebsiella sp. CN_Kp091. Next base: position 7,386 of record NZ_JBEAIO010000007.1, read on the forward strand.
TTTGTAGCAAAATCAAGATGAATCGGTTTTGTTATCAAAAAGAAAACAAAAAGTAATATATTTGTGTTTTATAACGCAATCATTGCCTTGCCGTAGTCTGGCGGCGCAATGCGCTCAGGGATGGCCTGTTGCTTCTTTGCTATTCATACAGAGGAGTTTGCCGTGATAAAAAAAATCCACGCCTTAGCGGTGCCATGTCTGATGTTGTCATGCTTATTTGGCTCAGTGAATGCCGCGCCGACCGGCGGCGTTGTCGCCATTTACGGGCAGGTCGTTGACCCCTCCTGCGAAGCCAATAGTGTGGGTGATAAGATTGAAATGGCCTGTCCGCGGCTGCGTACCCATATGGTTTCGCCGCAGGTGCTGACGACGGGGAATTACAGCAATGACGCCGTCCATTCGGCACAATTAAAGTATATTGATCCGCAACATACCCGCGCTATCCTCGAAGTGAATTATCGCTAAATACTGGCCCTCAGGCTTCCGCCTTGGGGGCTATCATGCCATAGTAGACATCACGCTAGGTATGAAGACGTTTGCCGACAGGAGGGGGAAATGGTTGTTCAACCTGAAGTAGTTCTCGGCGATATTACGACGTTGCAGGTAGATGTTATTGTTAACGCGGCCAACCCATCGTTACTGGGCGGCGGTGGCGTTGATGGCGCCATTCATCGGGCCGCGGGCCCGGAATTACTGGCCGCCTGCAAAATAGTCCGTCAGCAGCAGGGCGAATGTCCGCCCGGGCATGCGGTTATCACCAGCGCCGGTAATTTACCGGCCAGCGCGGTGATCCATGCGGTCGGCCCCGTCTGGCACGGCGGCGGCGAGCAGGAAGCTGAATTACTGGCGGATGCCTATCGCAATAGTCTGTTGCTGGCGGCAGCCAATAATTATCGTTCTATTGCTTTTCCGGCTATCAGCACCGGCGTATATGGCTATCCGAAACAGGCGGCGGCGGAAATTGCGGTAAAAACGGTGAATGCTTTCCTCACCCGATATAATCCGCTGGAACGAGTCTATTTCGTCTGTTTTGATAAAGAAACGGCGGAAATCTATCAGCGATTATTACAGGCAGAATGAATCGTGATACCGACAGCGCGCGGGCGCGCTGTCGGTTGCAGATTTTAGTTAACCGACACCGGCGCTTTCGCCGGTTTTTGTTGCGGTTTACCTGAGAACAGGAAGCGCAGCAGCGGAATACGAAGATGGATTTCGTACAATATCAGCGCAATCCCCACCACAAATACCAGTCCGGTGATAAAACCTAACAGGTTCGATTTTATTATCGGCGTAATCCATGCCCCATACAGCAGGGTGAGCGGATGGTGCACCAGGTAGATAAACAGCGAAGCGTTGACGAAGTAAGTCACCCGAGCGGACTGGAAGTTAAGCAGGCGGTGGCCCAGTGAGAACACCACGTTTACCATCCACAGCCCCAGCACCATCGTAATCACCGATTCGGTTTCATACATCCAGCCATCGCCAGAACCATACTGCTGGTTAAGACGATAGGCGATAAAGCCCAGCAGTGCGCCAACAAAACACCAGGGTGACGAGGTGGTGAACATCGCTTTTAGCCGCGGATTGATGAACGTCTGCGCGCCGAGAATGAAGAACGGCAGATAAAACAGGGTCTGCATAACGATAAAGTTAAACAGTCCGTTGCTGAGAATCGGCGGGTATACGATAAAAATGGTGCGACGGATCACCGCATACAATACGCCAAGTCCCAGAAAAATCAGCGATAATTGACTGAATGTGACGGTGTCACCGAAGCTGGCGGTCTGCGTTTTTCGCCGATTGGCCAGCCACTTAAACAGCACTACCCCGGCGGTGGTCAGCACCACGAGCACCAGCAAAAACCACAGATGGGAGATAAGCTCCCAGGCCAGGGTGTTGAATTTGTCATAGCCGGAGAGCGTATGCCAGTCCTGGGCTTTACCATTGACGTATTGCAGCATCAGAAACTGCGGCAGGGTGAGCAGTGGGATCGCGGTGAGCATCGGGATGCCAACTCGCTCTACACGCACTTTCCACCATTTCTTCAGCGGATAGCGGAGAAAGAGCATGTATGAGAAATAGCCGGAAATAACAAAGAAGACCTGCATACGGAAGGCATGGATAAAATCGTTGAACAGCGTTAGCCCCCAGGAGGGCTCCAGGCTATTCACATGCCAGCTGTGGCTGGAGTAGATAAGTGAGATGTGAAACGGGATCCCCAACAGCATCAGCCAGGCGCGGATACTGTCGAAGAAATATTCACGTTCTACTGGTGTTTTATTCATAAATTCACAACAATCTCAGACAATTCGTCTTATCACTCAGGGCGATAACGGTTACATTGCCAGCAACCCTACATGAACTCAGGGTATCTGTCTCCAGGATAAGTACGCAAAGTGCAATATGGGACAGAGAACTGTTTATTCCCTGGTCCGCTAAGCTGAACAATGCAGGGATTATGTTGTCGGATTGCCTGAGTTTCCATTAAAATAGATCGGATCGATTTAAGCACACAAAGGGGGAAGTGCTTACTTACTATGAAACATAAACCACAGATGATGAAAATGCGTTGGTTAAGCGCAGCCGTAATGTTGTCCCTGTGTACTTCATCTGCATGGGCATTCAGCATTGATGACGTAGCAAAACAGGCGAAAACGTTAGCCGGGAAAGGCTATGAAGCGCCAAAAAGTAACCTGCCCTCCGCCTTCCGCGATATGAAATACGCGGATTACCAGCAAATCCAGTTCAATCACGATAAAGCCTACTGGAATAATCTGAAGACCCCATTCAAGCTGGAATTTTACCACCAGGGCATGTATTTCGACACGCCGGTTACTATTAATGAAGTGACCAGCACCAGCGTACGTAAAATTAAATATAGCCCGGATTATTTTAATTTTGGCAATGTTCAGCACGATAAAGACACGGTGAAAGACCTTGGTTTCGCCGGTTTTAAAGTACTGTATCCGATCAATAGCAAAGACAAGAATGACGAAATCGTCAGCATGCTCGGGGCCAGCTACTTCCGCGTTCTGGGCCAGGGTCAGGTCTATGGGCTTTCCGCCCGCGGCCTGGCTATCGATACCGCGCTGCCGTCCGGCGAAGAGTTCCCTCGCTTCCGCGAGTTCTGGATTGAGCGTCCGAAAGCGACCGATAAGCGCTTAACTATCTACGCGCTGCTGGATTCCCCGCGTGCGACCGGCGCCTATCGCTTTGTGATTATGCCCGGGCGCGACACCGTGGTTGATGTGCAGTCGAAGGTTTATCTGCGCGACAAAGTCGGCAAGCTTGGCGTGGCGCCGTTGACCAGTATGTTCCTGTTTGGGCCGAACCAACCGTCGCCGACCACCAACTATCGTCCGGAATTACATGACTCCAACGGTCTGTCGATTCTTGCCGGTAACGGCGAGTGGATCTGGCGTCCGCTGAATAACCCGAAACATCTGGCCGTCAGTAGTTATGCGATGGAGAACCCGCAAGGGTTTGGCCTGCTGCAGCGTGGCCGCCAGTTCTCCCGCTTTGAAGATCTCGACGATCGTTACGACCAGCGCCCGAGCGCGTGGATCACTCCGAAAGGCGACTGGGGTAAGGGTAAAGTCGAATTGGTTGAAATCCCGACCAACGATGAAACCAACGATAATATCGTCACCTACTGGACCCCGGATCAGCTGCCGGAACCAGGCAAAGAGATGAACTTCAAGTACTCCATTACCTTCAGCCGCGATGAAGACAAACTGCATGCGCCAGACAGCGCTTATGTGGTGCAGACTCGCCGCTCAACCGGTGATGTGAAGCAGTCTAATCTCATTCGCCAGCCAGATGGCACCATCGCTTTCATCGTTGATTTCACCGGCGCTGACATGAAAAAAATGGCGGCGGATACCCCGGTAACGGCGCAGGCGAGCATCGGCGATAACGCCGAAATCGTGGAAAACTCGGTCCGCTATAATCCGGTTATCAAGGGTTGGCGTATGACCCTGCGCGTGAAAGTGAAAGATCCGAAGAAAACCACGGAAATGCGTGCGGCGCTGGTCAATGGCGATCAGACGCTAAGCGAAACCTGGAGCTATCAGCTGCCTGCCAATGAATAAGATAACGAATTATATCGACGCATTGCCGCTGTCGGATGCAGAAAAAGCCGCATTACCTGATACGAGCCTGCAAGCCGTACATGAAGCGCTTGACGCAGAGCATCATCATTTTTCGCGCGATGAAGATTCCCCATTAGGATCGGTAAAAGCGCGGCTGGAGCATAGCTGGCCGGACTCTCTGGCCGGCGATCAGCTGGTGAAAGATGATGAAGGACGCACTCAGCTTCATGCGATGCCGAAAGCGAAACGTTCCTCGATGATCCCCGACCCGTGGCGTACCAACCCGGTAGGCCGCTTCTGGGATCGTCTGCGTGGCCGTGATGTGACTCCGCGCTATCTCTCTCGTCTCACGCAGGAAGAGCGCGAAAGCGAACAGAAATGGCGTACCGTCGGCACCATTCGCCGCTATATTTTGCTGCTGCTGACGCTGGCGCAAACGGTAGTGGCCACGTGGTATATGAAGACCATCCTCCCTTATCAGGGATGGGCGTTGATCAATCCATCCGATATGGTTGGCCAGGATCTATGGGTCTCCTTCATGCAGCTACTGCCGTACGTGTTGCAGACCGGTATCCTGATCCTCTTCGCGGTACTTTTCTGCTGGGTCTCGGCCGGTTTCTGGACCGCGCTGATGGGCTTCCTGCAACTGCTGATCGGGCGTGATAAATACAGTATTTCGGCATCCACCGTTGGTGACGAGCCGCTGAACCCGGAACACCGGACGGCGCTTATTATGCCAATCTGCAACGAAGATGTTGACCGCGTGTTTGCCGGCCTGCGCGCCACCTGGGAATCGGTGAAAGCGACGGGTAACGCTGCGCATTTTGACGTTTACGTGCTAAGCGACAGCTACGACCCGGATATTTGCGTTGCCGAGCAAAAAGCGTGGATGGAGTTGATTGCCGAAGTGCAGGGTGAAGGCCAGATCTTCTATCGTCGCCGTCGCCGTCGCGTGAAACGTAAAAGCGGCAACATCGATGATTTCTGCCGTCGCTGGGGTAGCCAGTATAGTTACATGGTGGTGCTCGACGCTGACTCAGTGATGACCGGCGAGTGCCTGAGCGGGCTGGTGCGCCTGATGGAAGCGAATCCGAATGCCGGGATCATCCAGTCTTCGCCGCGCGCCTCCGGTATGGATACCCTTTATGCGCGCTGCCAGCAGTTCGCCACCCGCGTGTACGGCCCCCTGTTTACCGCCGGGCTGCACTTCTGGCAGTTGGGTGAATCGCACTACTGGGGTCACAACGCCATTATCCGCGTGAAGCCGTTCATCGAACACTGTGCGCTGGCGCCGCTGCCGGGCGAGGGTAACTTTGCCGGTTCGATTCTGTCGCATGACTTCGTGGAAGCCGCGCTGATGCGCCGTGCGGGTTGGGGCGTATGGATCGCCTACGATCTGCCGGGCTCCTATGAAGAGCTGCCGCCGAACCTGCTGGATGAGCTGAAGCGCGACCGTCGCTGGTGTCAGGGTAACCTGATGAACTTCCGCCTGTTCCTGGTGAAAGGGATGCACCCGGTACACCGTGCGGTGTTCCTGACCGGCGTCATGTCTTATCTGTCGGCGCCGCTGTGGTTTATGTTCCTCGCGTTGTCGACGGCGTTGCAGGTCGTGCACGCCCTGACCGAGCCGCAATACTTCCTGCAGCCGCGTCAGCTGTTCCCGGTATGGCCGCAGTGGCGTCCAGAACTGGCTATCGCGCTGTTTGCCTCGACCATGGTACTGCTGTTCCTGCCGAAACTGCTGAGTATCATTCTGGTGTGGTGCAAGGGGCCGAAAGAGTACGGCGGCTTCTTCCGCGTGACGCTTTCCCTGCTGCTGGAGGTGCTGTTCTCGGTGCTGCTGGCGCCGGTGCGCATGCTGTTCCACACCGTGTTCGTGGTCAGCGCGTTCCTCGGTTGGGAGGTGGTGTGGAATTCACCGCAGCGCGATGATGACTCAACGCCCTGGGGCGAGGCCTTTATGCGTCACGGCTCGCAGCTGCTGCTGGGTCTGGTTTGGGCGGTTGGTATGGCGTGGCTGGATCTGCGTTTCCTGTTCTGGCTGGCGCCTATCGTCGTGTCGCTAATCCTCTCTCCATTTGTCTCGGCGATTTCCAGCCGCGCGACGGTAGGTCTGCGTACTAAACGCTGGAAATTGTTCCTGATCCCGGAAGAGTATTCGCCGCCGCAGGTACTGAAAGATACCGATGCTTACCTGACTCTGAACCGTCAGCGTTCGCTGGGCGATGGCTTTATGCATGCGGTGTTTAACCCATCGTTCAACGCCCTGGCGACGGCAATGGCAACGGCGCGTCATCGCCACGGTCGTATTCTGGATATTGCCCGTGAACGCCACGTTGAGCAGGCGCTGAATGAAACGCCTGATAAACTTAACCGCGATCGTCGTCTGGTGCTGTTAAGCGATCCTGTAACGATGTCGCGTCTGCACTACCGCGTGTGGAACTCCCCGGAGAAATACTCTTCCTGGGTGGGAGAGTATCAGAAACTCACGCTGAACCCGCTGGCGTTGAAAACGAAGTAAGCCGTACGTTAAGGAAAATACCGGCAATTGTGCCGGTATTTTTTTGCCTGAGAGGAAGTGAATGAGAATATTTGTGCTTATCGCCATGACGCTGGTACTCAGCGGTTGTGGCAGCATTATTAGCCGTACGGTACCGGGGCAGGGCCATGGCAACCAATATTACCCCGGCGTACAGTGGGATGTTCGCGATTCAGGCTGGCGCTATCTGACCATTCTCGATCTGCCATTCTCGCTGGTATTTGATACGCTGTTGCTGCCGTTAGACGCCAGCCATGGTCCCTATGAGTAATTAACGCTCGTCCCACTCATCGGCTGCCGTCTGCCCCTCTTCGGTATCCAGGGAAGGCTCCAGCTGAAACTCGCCTTCATCCCATTCGTGTAGCGTATTTTCTTCCACCCACTCCTGGCGTAGCTCGATTTCGTCATAATCACCGTCAAATACGCTTTGCGCCGCTTCACCACTGAGCATGGGGAGACACTCGCCTTCTTCATCTTCGCTGGCGAAGAATTCAGCCCGCCAGGCGATATCACCGTCCTGGAGTACGTACTTCTGCATATTGAACTGTTCGATATCGGCAGTTTCTTCATCGCTATCGGGATTATCGGCCAAAAACTCTTCCCGGGCGGCGTCGATTGCCTCTTCGAGCGTGGCGTAGAAAACTGATTCCGTTGACATAGCTAACCCCCTAAGAAGAATGAAAAAGGAACACGTTTCAATCTATAGAAGGCGGTTAGCCTGGCGTCAAGGCAGAGAAGCGCTGAAGCGCTTAATTTACCGAACGTTTACCCGAGTCTCCATCATCCGCTGAAGCGTTATGCCGTGGGCGACGTAGACTGATGGTCGAGTAAAAAGCGTTAAACAGGACGACGCAGGCGGTGACGAGGAACACGGCGCGGAAGCCGTAGTTGGCCGAGACCGAGGCGCCGATTAACGGCCCGGTGACGTTGCCAATATCGCGAAATGACTGGTTATAGCTGAAGATACGCCCCGATATCTGGCTGGTGGAGTTGTACACCAGCAGAGTTTGTACGGCGGGTAATAGCGCGCCGTCGGCGGCGCCGAGCAAAAAGCGCAGAATACCCAGCTGTAGCGGCGTCTGAACGAATGACATTGGGACCAGCAGCAGCACGGAAATAACCAGGGCAACGATCAGGATCTTTTCCGGCCCAATACGATCGCCGAGCTTGCCTAAACGTGGCGCGCTCAGCAGGGCGGCAATGCCGGGTACGGAGGCAATCATACCGCTAATAAAGGCGATATTGCTGACGTTACCCGCCAGGTCGCGCACGTAGAGCGTCAGGATCGGCGCAATGGAACCCGTCGCCACCTGGATAATCAATGAGGTCACGAACAAGCTGAGCACCAGTTTAGGGTTCTTGAGCGAACCGAAAACGTCCCTGGCATTGAGCATCTCTTTTTTGTTCACCGGAACAAAGTTTTCGCGAATCAAAAATAGGGTGAACAGGAAGCAGATAAACAGCACCGTGGCGGTCATGAAGAAGACGGTGCGCAAACCCCAGTGGTCGGCAAGGAAACCGCCCGCCAGCGGGCCAAGGAGGGCGCCGCTTACCGCGCCGGTTGAAAGCGTTCCTAGCGCCCAGCCGCTTTTCTGACGCGGGATCTGGGTCGCGATCAGCGCATTGGCATTGGGGATAAAACCGCCCAGTAAACCCAGCAGCGCGCGCAGGATCAGGAATTGCCAAATGTTTTGCGCCATGCCCATCAGCATCATGACGATGGCCATCCCCAGCGCTGAACGCAGCAGCATAATCTTACGCCCTTTACGGTCTGCTAATCCGCCCCAGAACGGCGAGGCAACGGCGGAAAACAGGAAGGTAATGCTAAACACCAACCCTGACCACATATTCAGCGCGCTATGGCCGGTCACACCCAACTGTTCGACATAGAGTGGTAAAAAAGGCATCACGAGGCTAAAGGCGGCGCCGGTTAAAAAGCAGCCAAGCCAGGTGACGGTAAGATTTCGTTTCCAGTTAATAGGCGTATCAGCAGACGACATAAGGTCTCACTGGCCCGCGGCGCGGGTCAAAATAAAGGAAAATATGAGCCTGCTAATTATGCGCCTGAGAAATGGTTGTCGCAATGGAGCGTAGCTTTTAAAGCTAAAGGAGTATTAAAAAGGATCGGCGGTAAAAATATATCCGGGCAGGGGACCACCCGGATAATGAGTCAATCAGTAGCGCGAAGGCACGCCTTCCGGACGCGTCTTAAAGCGACGATGCAGCCACATATATTGCTCTGGCGCCATCAAGATGCATTGTTCGACGATTTTGTTCATCCATGCGGCGGTGGTCTCCGCGTTATCCAACGGCGGATCGCACTCCGGCGGCAGCATGATGAGCTCATAGCCTTTGCCGTTTGGTTTGCGGCGCGGAACAAATGGCACAATGCAGGCTTTGGACATTTTCGCCAGCATCCAGGTACCCGAAGTGGTGGCGGCCTGGTCGACGGCGAACAGCGGCGCGAAGACGCTGGCGGTCGGGCCGTAGTCGTGATCCGGGGCGTACCAGACCACTTCGCCTTTTTTCAGCGCGCGGATCATGCCTTTGAGATCTTTACGGTCAATCATATCTTTGTTGGAACGCAGGCGGCCCCAGGTCTGCAGCCAGTCGATTACCGGATTGTCATTCGGGCGATAGACGCCGATACCGGGCTCGTTCATGCCGAACATGCGCGCGCCCATTTCCAGCGTCAGGAAATGAATACCAATCAACAGAATGCCGCGCTGTTGTGCCTGCACGTCGCGGACATATTGGAAGCCGATGGTGTCTGTCCAGCGCGCAATGCGTCGGGTTGGCCAGAACCATGCCATCCCGGTTTCCATCAGGCCCATGCCGACGGACTCAAAGTTTTGTACTACCAGCTGATGACGCTCTTGCTCGCTCTTCTCAGGAAAGCAGAGTTCAAGATTGCGATAAGCGATTTTTGCGCGGCGTTTCATAAAACGCATTGCCAGGCGACCAATGGCATTACCGAGACGGTAGATAACCGGATAAGGGAGTTGGACAACTAACCACAACAGGCCTATGCCCAGCCAAAGCAGCCAGTAGCGCGGATGGAGCAGCGCGGCGGAAAATTTCGGTAAATGGGTCATTTCATACCTGTCTGATTTAACAACGCGTTCTATTATCGCATTTTTTTGCGCTGCCGCCAAAAGCAGTCTCCTGCTGAAGCAGATTGTTAACGGCTGAAAATTGCGTGGCTGAAATGTAGCGTAAAATGTAGGGATGTAAATTAACGGTGTTTGCTATATGATGCCCGCCGTTTATTTTACTCATTTCCTATGTCGAGCAGGTACACCATGCCAGTGTTACACAACCGCATTTCAAATGAGACGTTAAAGGCGCAGATGCTGGCTGAAACCGAGCCGCGCACGACGATCTCGTTCTATAAATATTTCACTATCGTTGACCCGAAAGCGACCCGCGACGCCCTGTGGCTGGCGCTGACTAAGCTGAATGTCTTTGGCCGCATCTATCTGGCCCATGAAGGTATCAATGCGCAGATCAGCGTGCCGGAAAGCAAGGTCGCGGCGTTACGTGAGTTTCTCGATGGTTTTGACCCGGCGCTGAAAGGGTTACGTCTGAATATCGCGCTGGATGATGACGGTAAATCCTTCTGGGTCCTGCGCCTCAAGGTTCGCGACCGTATTGTGGCCGACGGTATTGATGACCCGACTTTTGATCCCTCTGACGTGGGCGAGTACCTGAAAGCGGCGGAAGTGAACGCGATGCTGGACGATCCGGACGCGGTATTCATCGATATGCGCAACCATTATGAATACGAAGTCGGTCACTTCGAGAACGCGATGGAAATTCCGGCGGATACCTTCCGCGATCAATTGCCGAAAGCGGTTGAGATGATGCAGGAGTACAAAGACAAGAAGATTGTCATGTACTGTACCGGCGGCATTCGCTGTGAGAAAGCCAGCGCCTGGATGAAACATAGCGGTTTCAATAAGGTGTGGCACATTGAAGGCGGGATTATCGAGTACGCACGCCGCGCCCGTGAACAGGGCTTGCCGGTACGCTTTATCGGTAAGAACTTTGTCTTTGACGAGAGAATGGGCGAGCGTATTTCTGATGATGTGATTGCCCACTGCCATCAATGCGGCGCACCGTGCGACAGCCACACCAATTGCCTCAACGACGGCTGCCATTTGCTGTTTATTCAGTGCCCGGCTTGTGCCGAGAAATTTGCCGGTTGCTGCAGCGAAGCCTGTATGGAAGAGCATAAACTGCCGGAAGAGGAGCAGCGCAAATTGCGGGCGGGGCGAGAAAATGGCAATAAGATTTTTAATAAATCCCGCGGCCGTCTTAATACCAAACTAGGTATCCCGGATCCCGACCCGTCAGTAAAACCATAACCAGATGAGGTCGATTACTGCTAGCAGCAGCCACAGCGCGAGATAAATCATAAAGTGCTCGCGTACGTTGTTGACTAACCAGTGGTACAGGCGACGCATACACGCTCTCTGAGATGAAACGGCCTCAATCGAGGCCGTTTTGTTTTATAGCTGGCTATTATTGTGAAAATCGCGCCAGCGAGAAGGGAGTCAGATCAAACTCCGTCGTTTCACCTTGCGCAAATTGCGTCGCAATTTCGCCAAGTACCGGCGCAAACTTGAAACCGTGACCGCTTAAACCGGTAATGAGTAATGTATTGTCGTGACCGGGAAGGGTATCAATGATGAAATCTTCATCTGCCGTATTATCGTAAGTACAGGAGGCGCCGTGCAGGCAGCCGCCGATTCCGGGTAGCACGTTGCGCAGGAAGTTGAACGACTCAGAGCCATCGCTGGCGACAGCGCCAAACGGTTTCCGCTCGCCCGGCTCGGAAATCAGCTGGCCGCCATTATGCTTGCCGATCTTCAATTCGTTGTCTTCCGCCGGGAAGCCATAATACTGATCGCCATTAGGCAGCTCGCCGGTGAAAGCCGGGAAGTTATTTTTCGCGCTATAGCGACCATCGGCCTGGAACCAGGCGAAGACTTTACGTACCGGTTGAATGGGCAGTTCCGGCAATAATTTTGTTACCCAGGTCCCGGCGCAGATCAGCAGTTTTTTGCCGCTGTAGCTACCATCGGCGGTATCAATGGTCACGCCGTCGGTGTGATGGTGAATTGCGGTAACCGGGCAGTTGAACAGTTGGGCGCAGCCCGCTTCGCGCGCCAGGCGAATCCAGGTTTCTACCGCCAGCTCGCTGCGTAACACGCCGGAAGCCGGTTCAAAAATAGCCCGGTAATCTTGCGGGATACGAATCTCCGGCCAACGTTTCATAACCGCCTCAGCATCCAGCTCTTCCACGTTAAGCTCAAACTGACGCGCGCTGTGGGCTACGTTATTGAGAAAATCGGAGCCGGCGGGGCCAAGGTTAATAACCCCGGTTTTTTCGAATACGGCCTCGCCGCTACTTTGCGCAAATTCGTCCCATAGCTGCTGGGCGCGTAGCACCAATGGCACGTATCTTTCGCCCTCGCCATAGGCGTGACGAATCAGCCGCGTACTGCCATGGTGGCTGCCTTCCAGGTGCGGCGGTTTGTGGGCATCGGTCATCAGGACATTCAGACCGGCGCGGCGGGCGTAATAGCCGGCGGCAGCGCCAACGGAGCCGCTACCGATAATGATGAGGTCGTATTGCATGGTGAGTTCCGGGTTATTGTTTTATTAGCAGGGTAATTAACATCAGCCGGATGTACAAGCGCGAAAAATAATTCAGGCACCCGCAGGTGCCTGTTCAGTGAATATTTAGACATCATCGGTGATGCTAATGTCTGCGATACTCATTTGCCTGGTAATCGCCAGATTCTATCTTTGCTATTCCTGCTTCCAGAATAGAAATAAACTGACGTGCGACATCCGTCGTTAGCCATAGCGTCTGGCCAATTTCTGCTTCTTTATCGCTTTCTTGGGTGGGGTTTTGGTAGTGCAGGCGCAACATCAGCGCATCGTAGCTATCAACGGTGCTGATGTCCCATCCGACGAGGGGATGGGTCTGGATGACTTCATTATTCTTTTCCATCATAACCCCTTATTCATATGTTAAAAGACAACAATTCTCGAGGTTTAATGCTTGTTTTCTGAAGCAGGTTAATTATATCAGCAGTTAAGTGCAAACTCGAGAAAATAAATAATTAGAGACAAATTTTACGCTGATCGGTGGTTTTTTGCGCGGATTTCATCCTGGGGCTCATTATTTTTTAAGGAATTTATCAGGATATTAAGGAAAGTCTTAGTTATAAGCGGAGATAAAAAAGCCGGGGCGACCCGGCAAAAAAAAAGCACAATGAGGGAGCAAATTGATTTTGCGTAAGCAAACCCGGAGGCTTAGTCGTGGATAAACCAGTCGTCGGCGCTTTCCCAGGTTTCCTGCAGGATTTCGCTAATCCGGTCTTTGTCTTCTTTCAAACCACCGATGACGGACAAATTATTGCCGGCGGCGTAACGTACCGTGACCTGGTTTTCTCGTTCCGGATAATGTTGAGCGATACGCTTAGCGAGTTCGTTATTCAGCGCTTCCAGCGCGCCGCTGGGTAAGGCTGTGGTTTTGGCAATTGACACTTCGATGCGCATAATGGCCCCCTGGGTAATATACTGTTTATTTATACAGTAACGCTTGCGCATTTACAACAGGGGGCAAAAAACTTTATTTTTTCATCGTCCAACGCACGGTTTCACCGGCCAGGAACGGCACCAACGTATCGCCTGGAAGAGCGATACTTTCGGCAACGGTGCTCTCTTCACGTACCAGTTCAACGTAGCTTTCATTCACCGGCAGGCCGTAGAAACGCGGGCCATTCAGCGAGCTGAAAGCCTCAAAATGCTCCAGCGCATTCATCTCTTCAAAGACGGTGGCGTAGCTGCCGAGCGCGGTGGGGGCATTGAAACAGCCCGCACAGCCGCAGCTGGCCTCTTTACGGTGGCGCGCGTGCGGGGCTGAGTCTGTGCCGAGGAAAACGCGGTTGAACCCGCTGGCGACCAGTTCACGCAGCGCCTGCTGGTGGACGTTTCGCTTGAGGATTGGCAGGCAGTATAGATGCGGACGAATACCGCCAACGAGCATATGATTGCGGTTAAACATCAGATGCTGCGGCGTGATGGTGGCGGCCAGCAGTTCGTTGCCGTCGCGCACGTATTCAGCAGCATCTTTGGTGGTGATATGTTCGAAGACCACTTTTAACCCCGGCAGCCGTTTGCGCAGCGGTTCCATCACCGTCTCGATAAAGCGCGCTTCGCGATCGAAGATATCGATATCAGCATGGGTAACTTCGCCGTGCACCAGTAGCGGCATGCCCAGTTTTTCCATCCGTTCCAGTACCGGCATGATGGCGTCGGTGCTGGTTACGCCGTGACTGGAATTGGTAGTGGCGTTTGCCGGGTAGAGCTTGGCTGCGGTGAACACGCCTTCATGGAAACCGCGCTCCAGTTCGTCCGGGTCGAGCGTGTCGGTCAGGTAGCAGGTCATCAGCGGCGTGAAATCATGCCCGGCGGGAATTGCATCGATGATGCGCTGGCGGTAAGCAATGGCAGCAGCGACGGTCGTTACCGGCGGTACCAGATTCGGCATCACGATCGCCCGGCCATAAAACTCACTGGTGTAAGGCACGACGGTTTTCAACATATCATCATCGCGTAAATGAATATGCCAGTCGTCAGGGCGGCGGATTTTCAATACCTGGGGTTGTGCTGTCATGGAAGGCTCCGGCTAATTGGTTCAGTCATCAGGGCTGTTTTTTGCCGGGCACTAAGGATAAGCGTAAACGTTTTCCTTTGCACTCATTTCCGTAAAAAATTAAGGGCGCCATATTCAGCGCCCTTATCGTTTAGTCAGTGAAGGGGATGATTATCTCGCCCGGTTTCACTTCGATGCCTTTAGCGTATTTCTTCGCTAAGGCTTCGCCGGTGCTGGCATCTTCACGCAGAACGTAGGCCGGTTGCTGGTTGAAATAGCTGCGCAGCGACTGATTCAGATAAGGGATCAGCGTCTGTACCACGGAGGTGAGCTTTTCCGGCTTAACTTTCGCATCGACGACTTCCATTTCACGCAGATAAATCGCGCCTTGCTCTTTATTGAACACCGGCAGCGCTTTGAGCTTCAGGTCGATGGTCGCTTTCTGATTGCCAAACAGCGAATTCAGATCCAGATTAGCGGTTCCGCTCAGCGCCACTTTATTCGGCTCTTCACGACCGATGGCGCTGGTCAGGTTTTGCAGTTCAATATGCGCATCCGCTACGCCAGGCAGGCCGATATCTTTGGCGAAGTGATTACGTTTCTGCAGCGCCTGGTTAATCTCCTGCTCGCTAACGGAGTATTGCGTAAGCTGGTTACATCCGCTCAGAAGGCCGCCGACAATCAGCGCGGCCGCGATCAACATCTTTCTCATTGGGTTCCTTAACGTCATGCCATAGCTAATCCTGACACAAAGCAGCATGGTCTGCTAGCCCCGCTTGTACTAGCGGAAAATGCTGAAAAAAAGGATTACCACTTTGGCCGAGCGTCAGGTGCGCGGTTCCAGCATGCCGGAAGCCGATCGTTTTTGGCTGAACTGCCACCACAGCGCAATGAATGTCGCAAAGCCGATAATGCCCAGCATCAGCCACGGCAGCTCGGGCTGATTGAGCACTTTACCGGCGTCAAACAGCCAGCCGCCGCCGGCGTACCCCAGCGCGCCGCCGAAAGCCAGTCCAAGGCGGCTGAAACCCATATAGCTGCCGCGAGCGCGGGCATCGGCCAGTGACGCGCCCAGCGTTTCGCGCGCGGGTTCGGCAATGATTGAGCCGATATAAAAGATACAGATTAGGGTAAACAACTGCTGCAGTGTGCTGGTTAAGCCAATCGGCAGCATCGCCGCCGTCATCACCAGCAAACCCGCCATCAGACGATGCTCGAGGCGAAAACGTTTCTCGCTCCAGCGGGCGATGGGGTACAGCAGCGTCAAGGAAATTGTCGCTTCAATGGCATACATCCATTTCACCGCCGCCGGAGAGCCTGCAATATCGTTAACCATAATCGGCAGCATGAGCATCACCTGCACGGCCAGCATGTAGTAACCGGTCAGGGTCAGCACGTAAGTGACAAAGCGCTTATCGCGTAACACCAGCCCCAGTCCTTCGCGGATTGGCGTTTTGACCGTCGAGAGTTTCCATGCCGGCAGATACCAGGCGTTAAACGCGGCACAGGCAATAAAGAGCGCTGCCCCTGCGCTGCACACCAGACGGAAATCGTACTGTAAGAGCCAACTGCCCAGCAGAGCGCCGATGACCGCGCCGGCGCTATCCTGCATCATCAGGATAGAGAAGAAGCGACCACGTTGATGCGGGCGCACCAGTTTGACCACCAGCGCCGCTCGCGGCGGGTCGAACAGGGTGCCGCCGAGACCGGACAAAATGCATGAAAGCCAGAGCACCCAGGGCTCATGGGCGACGGCCATCGCCGCGAAACCGCCGGCGCGCATCAGCATCCCGGTGACAATCATCGGTTTGGCGCCGAAACGGTCGGCAATCGCGCCGCCGAAGATGCCTAAACCTTGTTGCACCAGTTGACGTAGACCGAGGGCAATACCGACCATCAGCGCCGCCCAGCCCATTTGGTCGACAAAACGGATCGATATCAGGGGGAATACGACAAAAAAGCCGAGCACAACCAGCATGTTATCGACCAACAGGAAATATTTACCCAGGCTCCTTGCCTGCGATACGCGGGACATTTCCCCTCCAGGGAAAAAGAAAGATAAGCTTAGATATTCTGCGGTGGCGGCGGTTATTTTCCCAGCATACTGGCGACAATATTTTTTTATCAAAAAGCAAGATCGATTGAGGCTATTCATCGAAAAACGGAGGTGGTGCAGAAAATGGTATGTTGCTGTTTTCCCACCTTCACTCAGGGAAGGTATAGTGAAAGATATCAGTTTGGGGCAGGGAACAGGAGTGAGGAATGTTTGGCTATCGCAGTAACGTACCCAAGGTGCGTTTGACGACGGACCGGCTGGTGGTGCGGCTGGTTCACGATCGTGACGCCTGGCGTCTGGCCGATTACTACGCGGAAAATAAAGGGTTCCTGAAACCCTGGGAGCCGGTGCGCGATGAAAGCCACTGTTATCCCTCCGGCTGGCAGGCGCGGTTATCGATGATTACGGAGTTTCACAAACAGGGTTCGGCATTTTATTTCGCGCTACTCGATCCTGATGAGAAAGAGATTATTGGCGTAGCGAATTTCTCAAACGTGGTGCGTGGTTCATTTCATGCCTGCTATCTCGGCTATTCCATTGGTGAAAAGTGGCAAGGGCAGGGGCTGATGTTTGAAGCGCTGACCGCGGCGATTCGCTATATGCAACGTACGCAGCATGTCCACCGCATCATGGCCAACTATATGCCGCATAACAAACGCAGCGGCGATCTGCTCGCCCGGCTCGGATTCGAAAAAGAGGGTTACGCAAAGGACTACCTCCTCATTGATGGACAATGGCGAGATCACGTATTGACGGCGTTAACGGCCACTGACTGGACCCCAGGGCGCTAAGGAGACAACATGAAATATCAGCTAACCGCGCATGAAGCGCGCATCATTGGTTGTCTGCTGGAGAAGCAGGTAACCACGCCGGAACAGTATCCGCTATCAGTGAATGCGGTGGTTACCGCCTGTAACCAGAAAACCAACCGCGAGCCGGTGATGTCGCTGGCGGAAAGCGATGTCCAGGATTTGCTGGATGAGCTGGTTAAACGCCACTACCTGCGTACGGTAAGCGGTTTTGGCAACCGGGTAACCAAATATGAACAGCGCTTCTGCAATTCCGAATTTGGCGACCTCAAATTAACGGCGGCGGAAGTCGCCATCGTCACGACGCTGCTGCTGCGCGGCGCGCAAACGCCAGGCGAGCTGCGTAGCCGCGCGCAGAGGATGTATGAATTCCGCGATATGGCCGAGGTGGAAAGCACGCTCGACAATTTGGCCAGTCGTGAAGACGGTCCTTACGTCGCGCGCCTTCCGCGCGAGCCGGGTAAACGCGAAAGCCGCTATATGCACCTGTTTTGTGATGACATGGATTCGCTCATTACCGTCGTGGAAGCCGTGTCCCCGCCGAATGACGATTTGCAGGCGCGCGTTGAGGCGCTGGAAAGTGAAGTCGCTGAGCTCAAAATACGTCTTGATTCCCTGCTGGCTCATTTAGGAGAGTAACCGTGACGGCGAAATTACGTGTTGGCGTGGTGGGGCTTGGCGGCATTGCACAAAAGGCATGGCTGCCGGTGCTTGGCGCCGCTGATGGCTGGACGCTGCAGGCCGCCTGGTCGCCGGGGAAAGAGAAAGCGTTACGCATCTGCGAAACCTGGCGTCTGCCTTATGCCGAGTCTCTGGATGCGCTGGCGGCGCAATGTGATGCGGTATTTGTTCATACATCAACCGCTTCACATTATGAAGTGGTTCATCATCTGCTGAATGCAGGCGTTCATGTTTGTGTGGACAAGCCGCTGGCGGACAAGCTCAGCGAAGCCGAATCACTGGTTGAACTGGCAGCGCGTCGGCGTTTAACGTTAATGGTGGGATTCAATCGCCGCTTTGCGCCGCTGTATCGTGAATTGAAAGCGCATCTCAATGATGCGGCGTCATTGCGCATGGATAAGCACCGTAGCGATAGCGTCGGCAAAGAACTGCGTTTTACCCTGCTGGATGATTATCTGCATGTTGTTGATACCGCACTGTGGCTGGCAGGAGATAAGGCGCGGGTGAATGGCGGGATCCTGCAAACCACTTCTCAAGGGGAAATGCTCTACGCCGAGCATCACTTCAGCGCGGGGCAACTGCAGATAACGACTAGCATGCATCGTCGTGCCGGAAGCCAGCGTGAGTGGGTGCAGGCGGTAACCGATGGCGGGCTGTATGAGGTGAGCGATATGCGCGAGTGGCGTGAAGAGCGGGGCAGCGGAATCTTGCAGCGCCCGGCACCCGGCTGGCAGACAACGCTTGAGCAGCGCGGATTCGACGGCTGCGCACGGCACTTCATTGAATGCGTGCAAAATCAGACGGTTCCGGAAACCGCCGGCGAGCAGGCGCTTTTAGCCCAGCGGATCGTGGAAAAGCTCTGGCGTGAAGCGATGAGCGAATAACTGGTTGTAACAACTGACAGTAGTAATTCATTGCGAACCCGGTAGACTATCGCCACTTTCCAGCGCCCGCTTTTGCGGGCGTTTTACTCCATGGGTTGTGGAATAAGACAGTAATGAATCTATTAAAATCATTAGCGGCAGTCAGCTCGATGACCATGTTCTCGCGCGTGCTGGGGTTCGCCCGCGATGCTATCGTCGCGCGTATTTTTGGCGCCGGGATGGCGACCGACGCCTTTTTCGTGGCCTTCAAACTGCCAAACCTTTTGCGGCGTATTTTTGCCGAAGGCGCCTTTTCTCAGGCCTTTGTGCCGATCCTCGCTGAATATAAAAGCAAGCAGGGCGAAGACGCGACGCGGGTGTTCGTCTCCTATGTTTCCGGGCTGTTGACGCTGGTTCTGGCGCTGGTCACCGTGGCGGGGATGCTGGCTGCGCCATGGGTGATTACCGTAACCGCTCCGGGCTTTGCCGATACGCCGGATAAATTTGCCTTAACCACCCAACTGCTGCGTATCACCTTCCCCTATATTTTATTGATTTCGCTGGCGTCGCTGGTGGGGGCTATCCTTAACACCTGGAACCGCTTCTCGGTTCCCGCCTTCGCGCCGACCTTCCTTAACGTCAGCATGATTGGTTTTGCCCTGTTTGCCGCGCCTTATTTTCATCCGCCAATGTTGGCGATGGCCTGGGCGGTCACGGTTGGCGGTATCCTGCAACTGGCGTACCAACTGCCGCATCTGAAAAAAATCGGTATGCTGGTGCTGCCGCGGGTTAATCTGAAAGATGCCGGGGCGATTCGCGTGGTCAAGCAGATGGGGCCGGCGATCCTCGGCGTCTCCGTCAGCCAGATTTCGCTGATTATCAACACCATTTTCGCCTCCTTCCTGGTCTCAGGTTCGGTCTCCTGGATGTATTATGCCGACCGTCTGATGGAGTTCCCCTCCGGTGTGTTGGGCGTGGCGCTGGGGACCATTCTGTTGCCATCGCTATCAAAAAGTTTCGCCAGCGGCAATCACGATGAGTACTGCCGACTGATGGATTGGGGGCTGCGCCTGTGCTTCCTGTTGGCCTTGCCAAGCGCGGTTGCCTTAGGCATTCTCGCCAAACCGCTGACGGTATCGCTATTCCAGTACGGTAAGTTTAACGCTTTTGATGCGGCGATGACCCAGCGCGCGCTGGTGGCTTATTCGGTTGGTCTGATGGGGCTTATCGTCGTGAAGGTGCTGGCGCCGGGCTTCTACTCGCGCCAGGATATCAAGACGCCGGTTAAAATCGCCATTGTTACCCTGATTATGACCCAGGTAATGAACCTGGCGTTTATTGGTCCGTTGAAGCATGCTGGTTTGTCGCTGTCTATTGGTCTGGCCGCGTGTCTGAACGCCGCGCTGCTTTACTGGCAACTGCGTAAGCAGAAAATCTTCACCCCGCAGCCGGGCTGGTTCGTCTTCCTGCTGCGTCTGGTCATCGCGGTGCTGGTCATGGCGGCAGCGCTCGTCGGCGTGATGTATCTGATGCCGGAATGGTCGCAGGGGACGATGCCGTTCCGCCTGATGCGTCTGATGGTAGTGGTAGTCGCCGGCTTTGTCGCCTATTTCTCGACCTTGCTGCTGCTCGGCTTCCGCCTGAAAGAGTTTGCCCGCCGCACGATTTAAATTCATCGTTACGTCGGGCCTGATTAACCCGTTCCGCTATGCGGAGCGGGTTTTTTTATCTCACGGCGCGTTCAGCGGCCTGTAGACGGGCATTTTCCAGCAGGCGGATAATCAGAGCAATCGCGCCGCTGCTCACCGCCAGAATCACCACGCCATTCCAGCCAGCCAGCACGTACAGTTTACTTCCCAGCACCGATCCCAGAGCCATACCGATGAAGACCACGGTAAACAGCAAGGCGTTAAGCCTGCCGCGGGCCTGGGGCTCCAGGCTGTAAACCAGATTTTGATGCGCTACCAGGCTTGATTGCAGACCAAGGTCAAAACCGATAGCCGATAACGCAATCAGCGCCAGTTGGCCGTGTACCGGCAGGGCGGGCAGCAGCAACATCAGGGCAAAGGAGACGGTGACGAATGCCGCGCCGAGCTGGGTGACTCTCCCCGCGCCAACTTTATCCGCCAGACCGCCTGCCAGCGGTGCCGCCAGGGCGCCTGCCGCGCCCGCGATACCGAAGCCGCCGGCGACCGCGCTACCCATCTGATAACGTTCGGCGAGCATGACCGCCAGCGTCGACCAAAACGCGCTAAAGGCGATAGATAAAAAGCCCTGGGCGAATGCCGCGCGGCGCAGCGCGGGGTAGCGCTGCCACAAATGGGCCATTGACTTCATCAACTGCGGATAACTGAGGGTAGAGTGGATCTCAAAACGCGGCAGAACACGCCACATTAACAGGCCGATGAAAGCGATACTGACTGCCGCAGCCTGGTACATGACCCGCCAGCCAAATAGCGCGCCGACCAGCCCGCTGACGGTACGCGAAAGCAGGATCCCGAGCAGCAGGCCGGTCATCACCGTACCGACCATTTTCCCCTGTTTGCCCGCCGGCGCCAGAATCGCCGCCGCCGGGACAATATCCTGCGCCATGGTCGCCGCCATGCCGATCAGCAGGCTGACGACCAGCAGCGAGGTAAGCTGACCGGTCACGCTGCAGAGTAGCAACAGCGCCGCCAGCACGGCGCTTTTCAGCAGGATAAGCGTTCTGCGATCGTGGCGGTCGCCGAGCGGCAGCAGAAATAATATTCCCAATGCATAGCCTGCCTGAGTCAACGTGGGCACCAGCCCCATTCCCTCTACGCTGAGATGCAGGTTGGCGCCGATTAACGGCAGCAGCGGTTGGGCGTAGTAGATGGATGCGACGCTAAAGCCTGCGCCGAGCGCGAGAATAAAAATAACCCATCCGGCCTGGCGGGTGGATAAAGGAAGCGGTGTCATGGTAATGCCCTCGTAAATGCGTTGGCGCTATTGTTCCCCGAAGCGGACTGGCGCGGAAGATAGGGTAGTGGTAAAACGGTTATACGTAGCACGTATAGGCAAAATATAAATGAAGAAACAAGAGCGTATAGATCGGATTGAGCTGATGCGGACGTTTATTCGCATCGTCGAAGCGGGTTCGCTCTCGGCGGCAGCTCTCCAGATGAGTACGACACAGGCGACCGTTAGCCGACGCTTGCAGTCGCTGGAGACGTTACTTGGCGCAAGGCTTATTCTGCGCACGACCCATGCGATGAAACTGACCGATGACGGCGAGCGTTGCTATCAACATGCGCGACGGCTGGTGGAGAGTTGGCTGGCGCTGGAAGATGATCTACGCATCGAGGAAGACCGACCGGTTGGCGTGCTGCGGGTGCGGGCGCCGCACGCTTTTGGCCAACAGCAATTGCTGGGCCCGCTGGTGAGTTTTCTGCAGCGATATCCTGAGCTCTCCGTTGAGTGGATGCTGAATGATAAAACCGTCGACTTTCTGAGCGATAATATTGATTGCGCGATCCGCGTCGGTGCGGAGGTCGATCCGGCAACGGTATCGGTACTATTGGCTGTGGTTCCCCGCAGCCTGGTGGTTGCGCCTGAGCTATTGGCGCGCCACCCGGAACTCAGCGAACCTCAGATGCTCTCCACGCTGCCCTGGGTCGCTATCAGCACTTTTTACCAGCATGAAGTCACGCTACAGCATCAGGTGGGCGGGCAGTTGATGAGCTTCCCGATTGTCCCTTGTCTGAGTACCGATAGCGTCTACGTTGCGCGTAACACCGCGCTGGCGGGGTTGGGGGCGGCTATTGTTTCCAGTTGGGCGGTGGAGGAGGATATTGCGGCAGGCCGGCTGATTGAACCGTTTGCGCAGTGGCGGGCTTCGCCGCTGCCGGTGCATCTGGTTTACCCCTGGGCGCGCTATTATCCGACGCGGCTACGCAAGTTTCTCGATTTGATGCGCGAGGTAATGCCGCAGGTGGCGGGGATGCAGCGTCCGGACGAGAAGAAATAAAAAAACCGGCCAGTTGGCCGGTTTTTTAGTCGTGCACCGTTACTCTACAGGTTGCGGCCGAGTCGCTTCCGCCGTGGCCTGATGAGTGGCGCTATGGCCGCCTGCAGACCCTTTACCCTCAAAGGCAAACGGAGGACGAACCCAATCGCTTTGGCGCGGTGCTTCCGGCACGTATTCCGGAGCCGGGGCGCGGGTCATCGGCGCGGTCGCGTGGCGAGTCGCAGTGGATGTCGGTTGCGCTTTCACCACTGGCGCGGCGTTGACGACCGGTGTCGGTTCAACAACCGGCGCGGCTTCTTCAACGGCGGCAACGGTGGTTTCTTCGACAACAGCGGTTTCTTCTGCGACGGTTTCTTCAGTAGCCGGAGCAGGAGTCGTCTCAGTTTCTTCGGCTACCGTCTCTGTTGGTTCACTGACCTCTGCCTGCGGCACAACGTTTTCCGCAACAGCCGCAGTCTCTTCAACCACCGCCGTTTCTTCGACGACCGGCGCTTGAGCTACAGTCGCTTCTGGGGTCGGTTCGTTGGCCACTGCCGGTGCGGCAGTTTCAGCCGTGACGGTTTCCGCAACGACAACCGGAGCGATAGTCTCCGCGACGACTGGCGTAATGATAGGCTCAACGCTGGCGGTTTCTTGTACCGGTAACTCTTCCTGCTGCTGATCCTGCACGCGAGCAATCGGATAACGGATCCACGCTTTACCAGATGCCAGCTCAGGCGATGCGCAGGCGATAGCCAACGGCATCGGCGACTGGGTCGGATAACGCTCATCGCGGTAACGGCGACGACGTTGGCCGCTTACGCGCAGGTGACGCGGAGAGCGACGTGAACGGCGAGGCATACCGTTAGATTCACGAGCGTCGCCGTTTTCATCCTGCTCAGCGGCAGTTTCAACGACGGCCGGCAGATCGACTTTTGCCAGTTCAGTACGCGGCGTAGTAGATTCCGGCTGCTGCTCGGCTACGGTTTCGATAACCTGCTCGGTTTCCACGGACTCAAAGCGGATTTTCTGCGCCAGCTGACGCGGCTTACGACGCGGCATGCTCTGAACGCGTTCTTCCTGCTCGGTTTCCTGCTGGACTACCGGTTCTTCACGGGTCTGAGCTTTCGCTTCCTGCTGTGCCTGGCGCTTGTCATCATTACGACGACGGTTGCGTTCACGGCGCGGTTGCTGCTGCTCATCACGTGATTTGCCGGTATCAGCCTCATTGCCTGCGGTTTGACGAGATTCGCGCTGTTCAACGTTCTGCGGTTGTTTCTCACGGCGATTACGGCGGTTTTCCTCACGAGACTCACGAGAGTCGCGACCTTCAGCGTTTTCTCCACGGTTATCGCGATTGTCACGATTATCGCGGCTATCGCGGTTATCACGACGGTCATTGCGATCGCGGCGATTATTAGAACGCGGTTTACGACGCTCTTGCTGACGTTCCGGTTTCTCTTCTGTTTTTTGCTCAGTCTTGACTTCCGCCGGTTTGGCTTCCTCTGCGCCAGCAAAAATGTTTTTCAATGCGCCAAAGAAGCGGGACAGCAGGCCAGGTTGGGCAGGCGTTGCTACTTTTGCGGCTGGAGCGGCGGCGGCTTTCGCTGCGACCGGGGCGGCTGAGGTTTCTTCCTGTACCGGTACTGGCGGCGCATCCGGCATCACGAAAGCGGCCAGCGCAGGTTCCTCACGGCGTTTACGTTCAGCCGGTTCTTCGTCAGACGGCATCGCCATCTCTTCTTCGTGCAGTTTCGGCAGCAAATAGCTCAGGGTTGAGGTCTCTTCGCCTTTACGCACGCGCAGTACGGAGTAGTGCGGGGTTTGCATCTCGTCGTTCGGGACGATGATGACGCGAATGTCGCTCTGACGGGTTTCAATCGCGCTGACTGCGGCACGTTTTTCGTTAAGCAGATAAGACGCAATGGGGACCGGAACGATCGCGTGGACTTCTTTGGTGTTCTCTTTCAGCGCTTCTTCTTCAATCAGACGCAGGATAGAGAGCGACAGCGATTCGTTGTCACGCACGGTACCGGTGCCGCTACAGCGTGGGCACACGTGGTGGCTGGATTCACCCAGTGACGGGCTCAGACGCTGGCGGGACATCTCCAGCAGGCCGAAGCGCGAGATATGGCTGATCTGGATACGCGCGCGGTCCTGGCGGACGGCTTCACGCAGGCGGTTTTCAACTGCGCGCTGGTGGCGTACCGGGGTCATATCGATGAAGTCGATAACGATCAGGCCGCCAAGGTCGCGCAGACGCAGCTGGCGCGCGATTTCGTCAGCCGCTTCGAGGTTAGTATTGAACGCCGTTTCTTCGATATCGCCGCCGCGGGTCGCGCGAGCGGAGTTGATGTCGATAGCGGTCAGCGCTTCGGTACTATCAATAACGATAGAACCACCGGATGGCAGGCGAACTTCACGCTGGAACGCGGATTCAATCTGGGATTCAATCTGGTAGTGGCTGAACAGCGGGATTTCACCGGTGTACAGTTTGATTTTGCTGCTGAAATCCGGACGACCGAGGGCGGCGATATGCTGGCGCGCCAGCTCAAGCACTTTCGGGTTATCGATCAGGATTTCGCCGATGTCCTGGCGCAGGTAGTCGCGGAAGGCACGTACGATAACGTTACTTTCCTGATGGATCAGGAATGGAGCAGGGCGGCTCTCCGCGGCTTTCTGAATCGCTTCCCAGTGCTTCAGGCGGAAGCTCAGATCCCACTGCAGCGCTTCAGCGGATTTGCCGACGCCCGCGGTACGTACGATAAGACCCATGCCGTCCGGCAACTGCAGGCTCGCCAGCGCTTCTTTCAGCTCGGTACGATCGTCACCTTCGATACGGCGTGAAATACCGCCGGCGCGAGGGTTATTCGGCATCAGTACCAGGTAGCTGCCTGCCAGGCTGATAAAGGTGGTCAGCGCAGCGCCTTTATTACCGCGCTCTTCTTTATCAATCTGAACAATGACTTCCTGACCTTCGCGCAGAACGTCCTTAATGTTAGGGCGGCCATGAGAGCTGTAATTGGCTGGGAAGTATTCGCGGGCAATTTCTTTGAGGGGGAGGAAACCATGACGCTCAGCGCCGTAATCGACAAACGCGGCTTCAAGGCTAGGTTCAATACGTGTGATTTTGCCTTTGTAGATGTTCGCTTTTTTCTGCTCGTGCCCGGGGCTTTCGATATCCAGGTCGTACAGGCGCTGCCCATCAACAAGAGCGACGCGCAACTCTTCCTGCTGAGTTGCGTTGATTAACATTCTTTTCATCGTAACTTACTCATTATTCTTACATTGACGACTAAGCTACGGGCAGAGTAACGCCTTACCGGGTGAAAACCGATGGCCTCGAGTCTGGTTCACGTCGCCAACCTCACGGTTGTCGCGCGCTTAAGAGGCGCAGAGTGTCGGTCGCCTGTGTTTCAAACGGAAACACAGCGCAATTATTCAGGGGAACAGCCTGGGATGTATCACCAGAGAATATTCCATTTATACACTTCATCCTT
This sequence comes from Klebsiella sp. CN_Kp091, assembly GCF_040065095.1. Classification (NCBI taxonomy): domain Bacteria; kingdom Pseudomonadati; phylum Pseudomonadota; class Gammaproteobacteria; order Enterobacterales; family Enterobacteriaceae; genus Klebsiella; species Klebsiella sp. CN_Kp091. The sequence continues at coordinate 33,564 of NZ_JBEAIO010000007.1, forward strand.
TAAGTGATTTCGCGTTGGCCGCGCTTGTTCACTTCAATCGATTGCTTGTACAACCGACTGAAGATTCTCTCTTTTGCAGCCTTGACGCACCTCAAACGATGTTGCGTATATTCTCATCGTCTCTCACGTCGCAGGGGTAATGGCTTAACCTGTTCACCTCAATCGGAGGATTCAGATGAACTCCCGGTAGTCCCGGAGTCGTCGCCGTCCTGCCACGCAAAAATCTTATAGAGCCTGTGCCGGTAAGGACTGCAACCCGCAGCCCGCTAACTGTCTGAAAGATCAATACGTCTTACGCCATTGCTGCGTGGATGATCGGTCAGACAAAATTGGTCATTCCGCTAATTTCTTGTTCTAACAAGTGTCAACACGGAAAACAGCCTCATTATTCCATTGCTAACCTTGTTATAGCAAGTTCACTTTTACCTTTTATCACCGGGTTACTCACAGTTTTTTCACCAGCGTCTACAGATTGTTCTAATAACAAACAAAACGCCGATGAAGCATGCGATGAAATCCGGATACTGATAAATATAAGCATATAAAAATGAGTGGCGCTAATGCCCTCGGCTATTTAGAATCGCCGACCATGAAAACTGAGACTCCAACCGTAAAAATGGTTGCCATTTCCGCCGATGAAGCGGGGCAACGTATCGACAACTTTTTGCGTACGCAACTTAAGGGCGTACCGAAGAGCATGATTTATCGCATCCTGCGTAAAGGCGAGGTGCGGGTAAACAAAAAACGCGTCAAGCCGGAATATAAACTGGAAGATGGCGATGAAGTGCGTATCCCGCCAGTGCGTGTCGCCGAGCGCGAAGAAGAGGCCGTTTCGCCGCACCTGCAAAAAGTGGCGGCGCTGTCGGATGTGATTCTCTATGAAGACGATCATATCCTGGTGCTGAATAAACCTTCCGGCACCGCAGTGCACGGCGGTAGCGGTCTGAGCTTCGGCGTGATTGAAGGGCTGCGCGCGCTGCGCCCGGAGGCCCGTTTCCTTGAACTGGTTCACCGTCTCGATCGCGATACTTCCGGCGTGCTGTTGGTGGCGAAAAAACGTTCGGCGCTTCGTTCGCTCCACGAGCAGCTGCGTGAGAAAGGGATGCAGAAGGATTATCTGGCGCTGGTGCGCGGTCAGTGGCAGTCGCACACGAAGGTGGTACAAGCGCCTCTGCTGAAAAATATTCTGCAGAGCGGCGAGCGTATCGTGCGCGTGAGCCAGGAAGGTAAGCCGTCCGAAACGCGCTTTAAAGTAGAAGAGCGTTACGCATTTGCCACGCTGGTGCGCTGTAGTCCGGTTACCGGGCGTACGCACCAGATTCGCGTTCATACGCAGTATGCGGGACATCCGATTGCTTTTGACGATCGCTATGGCGATCGCGAGTTTGACAAGCAGCTTTCAGGGACTGGCTTAAACCGCCTGTTTTTGCATGCGGCGGCGTTGAAATTCACCCATCCTGGCTCTGGAGAGGTGATGCGTATTGAAGCGCCGTTGGATAACCAACTGAAGCACTGCTTACAGGTTTTACGTAATAGCAAATAGGTAAAGCGGCGGATTTATACTCCGCCGCTTTCTTTTCTGACTAACTGAGTAACGGGTTGTAGCCTTCCCGGCGCAACATCTGGCATAGCGCTATTAGCGGTAACCCAACCAGCGAATTAGGGTCGCGTCCTTCCAGTCGTTCAAATAGCGTAATACCTAATCCTTCGCTTTTAAAACTCCCGGCGCACTGCAGAGGGTTCTCTTTACGGATATAGGCCTCGATCTCCTGATCGCTTAAATGCCGAAAATGGACGTCGAAAGGTTCGCATTCCGTTTGCAGGTGTCCGTTGGCGGAATTGTAGAGCGCCAGTCCGGTATAAAAAGTGACAATCGTGCCGCTGGCTTTGCGTAGCTGACGGTGGGCGTTTTCTTCAGTGTGTGGTTTACCGGTAATTTCGCCGTCTAAGACGCAAACCTGATCGGAACCTATAATAAGGTGCTGAGGGAAGCGGGATGCCAGCGCCTGGGCTTTGGCTTGCGCCAGACGCACAACCAACTGGCGGGCGGATTCGCCGGGCAGAGGCGTTTCATCAACCTCAGGCGCTGCGCATTCGAACGGCAGCGAGAGTTTTTCCAGCAGCATCCGCCGCCACGGCGAGGTTGAGGCCAGGAGAAGATTAGACATATTTTTTCATCCACATATAGCGCTTCGCAGAGCATCATTTTAAACTATGCGCCGCAATGTGTGCGAATAAATGGCAAAAGGCAACCTGAGGCTGCCTTTTTCTTTGACTCTATGACATTACAAAGTTAATATGCGCGCCCTATGCAAAAGGTAAAATTACCCCTGACTCTCGATCCGGTTCGCACGGCTCAAAAACGCCTTGATTACGAGGGTATCTACGCCCGTGATCAGGTTGGCCGTGTCGCCGATTCAGTCGTCAGCGTGGACAGTGATGTGGAATGCAGCATGTCGTTCGCTATCGATAACCAGCGTCTCGCCGTTATTACCGGTGATGCGAAGGTATCGGTAACCCTCGAATGTCAGCGTTGCGGGAAACCGTTCCCTCATCATGTTCACACAACGTATTGTTTCAGCCCTGTCAGAAATGACGAACAGGCAGAAGCACTACCGGAAGCGTATGAGCCGATTGAGGTTAACGAATTCGGTGAAATCGATCTGCAGGCGATGGTTGAGGATGAAATCATTCTTTCCTTGCCGGTAGTTCCGGTGCATGATTCTGAACACTGTGAAGTGTCCGACGCGGACATGGTCTTTGGCGAACTGCCTGAAGAGGCACAAAAACCAAACCCATTTGCCGTATTAGCCAGCTTAAAGCATAAGTAATTGAGGAGTAAGGTCCATGGCCGTACAACAGAATAAACCAACCCGTTCCAAACGTGGCATGCGTCGTTCCCATGACGCTCTGACCGCAGTCACCAGCCTGTCTGTAGACAAAACTTCTGGTGAGAAACACCTGCGTCACCACATCACTGCCGACGGTTTCTACCGCGGTCGCAAGGTAATCGCTAAGTAATCACGCCTTACTCCGTGGATTTCACGTTGCAAGAAAACGTAATTAACGTCCTTGTAACGTGAAAGACAAGAGTAAAAGCGTGGTGAAGCTTAGTGAGGATCTCCCCAGGTAACTGGGGAATAACCGAACCGGGCAGCGACGATACCTTGACACGTCTAACCCTGGCGTTAGATGTCATGGGGGGCGATTTTGGCCCATCCGTGACAGTGCCTGCAGCACTGCAGGCACTGAACTCTAATTCGCAACTCACACTTCTTTTAGTCGGCGACCCCGACGCCATCACGCCATTACTTGCCAAAGCTGATTTCGAACAACGTTCGCGATTGCAGATTATTCCTGCACAGTCAGTTATTGCCAGTGATGCGCGGCCCGCTCAGGCTATCCGCAGTAGCCGCGGAAGCTCGATGCGCCTGGCGCTGGAGCTGGTAAAAGAAGGCCGGGCCGAGGCCTGTGTTAGCGCGGGAAATACCGGCGCGCTGATGGGACTGGCGAAATTATTGCTCAAACCCATTGAGGGAATTGAGCGCCCGGCGCTGGTGACGGTGCTACCGCATCAGCAAAAGGGCAAAACGGTGGTGCTGGATTTAGGCGCCAACGTCGATTGTGATAGCACGATGCTGGTACAGTTCGCGGTGATGGGCGCGGTGTTAGCTGAAGAAGTCGTAGGGATTAAAAATCCACGCATTGCGCTGTTGAATATCGGCGAAGAAGAGATGAAAGGTCTCAATAGCATCCGTGATGCGTCGGCGATTCTCAAAACGCTGCCGTCCTTCAACTATATTGGTTACCTTGAAGCTAACGAGTTGCTGACGGGTAAAACGGATGTTCTGGTTTGTGATGGATTCACGGGCAACGTCACATTAAAGACGATGGAAGGTGTTGTCAGAATGTTCCTTTCGCTGCTGAAATCACAGGGAGAGGGAAAAAAACGGTCGTGGTGGCTGATTTTATTAAAGCGTTGGTTACAAAAAAGCCTGAGCAGGCGATTCAGTCACCTCAACCCCGACCAGTATAATGGCGCCTGTCTGTTAGGATTGCGCGGTTCTGTGATCAAAAGTCATGGCGCTGCCAACCAGCGCGCATTTTGCGTCGCAATAGAGCAGGCAGTGCAGGCGGTGCAGCGGCAAGTTCCACAGCGGATCGCCGCTCGCCTGGAATCGTTATACCCAGCAGGCTTTGAACTGCCAGGGAGCAGCAGCGGTAACGGGAATGCCCGACGGCACAACGGGACCAACGGATACGACTGACGCCCTGCGGTTTGAACAACGCGGGTATATTACCCAAGAGTGACTGAGCGTACATGTATACAAAGATTATTGGCACCGGCAGCTATCTGCCTGAGCAAGTGCGTACTAACGCCGACCTGGAAAAAATGGTTGAAACGACTGACGAGTGGATTGTCACGCGTACAGGTATTCGTGAACGCCGTATTGCCGCAGCGAACGAAACAGTTGCTACGATGGGCTTCGAAGCCGCAAAGAAAGCGCTTGAAATGGCGAATGTCAACCCGGAGCAAATTGGTCTGATCGTTGTTGCGACCACCTCGGGCACTCATGCCTTCCCGAGCTCTGCGTGCCAGATTCAATCTATGCTGGGCGTAAAAGGTTGCCCGGCGTTCGACGTCGCAGCCGCCTGCGCGGGCTTTACCTATGCCCTGAGCATCGCCGATCAGTACGTGAAAAACGGCGCCGTTGATTATGCGCTGGTGATCGGCGCTGACGTGCTGGCGCGCACCTGCGATCCAACCGATCGCGGTACGATCATTATCTTCGGTGACGGCGCGGGCGCGGTAGTGCTCGGCGCTTCTGAAGAGCCGGGGATTATCTCCACGCATCTGCATGCCGATGGCCGCTACGGCGACCTGTTAACGCTGCCAAATGCCGATCGCGTTGAGCCGGAAAACCCGATTTATCTGACGATGGCCGGTAACGAAGTGTTTAAAGTTGCGGTCACCGAACTGGCGCATATCGTTGACGAGACGCTGGCGGCCAACAACCTTGAGCGCTCGGCGCTGGATTGGCTGGTGCCGCATCAGGCTAACCTGCGTATCATCAGCGCGACGGCGAAAAAACTGGGAATGTCGATGGATAATGTGGTGGTCACGCTCGATCGTCACGGTAATACTTCCGCGGCCTCGGTTCCTTGCGCGCTCGATGAAGCCGTTCGCGATGGCCGTATTCAACGCGGTCAGTTGATTCTGCTGGAAGCCTTCGGTGGTGGTTTCACCTGGGGTTCCGCGCTGGTTCGTTTTTAGTATAAGGATTTAAACATGACGCAATTTGCTTTTGTGTTCCCGGGACAGGGCTCTCAGGCTGTCGGTATGCTGGCAGATATGGCCGCGACCTGGCCAGTTATTGAAGAGACCTTCGGCGAAGCTTCCGCAGCGTTGGGTTACGATCTGTGGGCGCTTGCCCAACAGGGCCCGGCAGAAGAACTGAACAAAACCTGGCAAACGCAACCGGCGCTGCTGACCGCGTCCGTCGCGTTATATCGCGTATGGCAGCAGCAGGGCGGTAAAGCGCCGGCGCTGTTAGCCGGTCATAGCCTGGGCGAATACTCTGCGCTGGTCTGCGCAGGCGTTATCAATTTCGCTGATGCTGTTCGTCTGGTTGAACTGCGTGGTAAATTCATGCAGGAAGCGGTACCGGAAGGTACCGGCGCGATGTCTGCAATTATTGGCCTTGACGACGCGTCCATCGCTAAAGCTTGTGAAGAATCTGCGCAAGGGCAGGTGGTTTCGCCAGTGAACTACAATTCACCGGGCCAGGTGGTTATCGCCGGGCACAAAGAAGCCGTTGAACGCGCGGGCGCCGCGTGTAAAGCCGCAGGCGCCAAACGCGCGCTGCCGCTGCCGGTCAGCGTACCTTCGCACTGCGCGCTGATGAAACCTGCCGCTGAAAAACTGGCGGTAGAGCTGCAGAAAATCACTTTTAACGCGCCGACCGTTGCGGTTGTGAACAACGTCGACGTGAAGTGCGAAACCGCGCCGGACGCTATCCGCGACGCGCTGATTCGCCAGCTGTACAGCCCGGTGCAGTGGACTAAGACCGTTGAGTTTATGGCATCTCAGGGCGTCGAGCACCTGTATGAAATGGGCCCGGGTAAAGTCCTCACCGGCCTGACCAAACGTATTGTTGACACCCTGACTGCTTCTGCGCTCAACGAGCCGGCTGCGATGTCTGCGGCGCTTGAGCAATAAAAGAGGAATACCATGAGTTTTGAAGGAAAAATCGCGCTGGTTACCGGCGCGAGCCGCGGTATCGGCCGCGCTATCGCTGAAACCCTCGCCGCGCGCGGCGCGAAAGTTATCGGTACTGCCACCAGCGAAAGCGGCGCGCAGGCAATCAGCGACTATTTAGGCGCCAACGGTAAAGGTCTGATGTTGAATGTGACCGACCCGGCATCTATTGAATCTGTTCTGGAAAATGTTCGCGCAGAGTTTGGCGAAGTTGACATCCTGGTCAATAATGCCGGGATTACTCGTGATAACCTGTTAATGCGAATGAAAGATGATGAGTGGAACGATATTATCGAAACCAACCTGTCATCGGTATTCCGTCTGTCAAAAGCGGTAATGCGCGCTATGATGAAAAAGCGTCATGGACGTATTATCACTATCGGTTCTGTGGTTGGTACCATGGGAAATGCTGGTCAGGCTAACTACGCTGCGGCGAAAGCGGGTCTGATCGGTTTCAGTAAGTCACTGGCACGTGAAGTTGCGTCTCGCGGTATTACTGTAAACGTTGTTGCTCCGGGCTTTATTGAAACGGACATGACGCGTGCGCTGACCGATGAGCAGCGTGCGGGTACGCTGGCGGCAGTTCCTGCGGGGCGCCTTGGCTCCCCAAATGAAATCGCCAGCGCGGTTGCATTCTTAGCCTCTGACGAAGCGGGTTACATCACTGGTGAAACCCTGCACGTCAATGGCGGGATGTATATGGTCTGACCGAGATTTGCGCAAAATGTTCAGGAAGCGCGCAGTCTGCACGCTTGCGGGTACTGTTTTGTGCGAAATCATTTGCGTTATTAGGGCAAACAGCCGCAAAATAGCGTAAAATCGTGGTAAGACCTGCCGGGATTTAGTTGCAAATTTTTCAACATTTTATACACTACGAAAACCATCGCGAAAGCGAGTTTTGATAGGAAATTTAAGAGTATGAGCACTATCGAAGAACGCGTTAAGAAAATTATCGGCGAACAGCTGGGCGTTAAGCAGGAAGAAGTTACCAACAATGCTTCCTTCGTTGAAGACCTGGGCGCTGATTCTCTTGACACCGTTGAGCTGGTAATGGCTCTGGAAGAAGAGTTTGATACTGAGATTCCGGACGAAGAAGCTGAGAAAATCACCACCGTTCAGGCTGCCATTGATTACATCAACGGTCACCAGGCGTAAGTGAACATCTCCAGGCGGTCATTCGACCGCCTGAGTTTTATCTTTTTTTGTCCCACAAGAATCTATTTTCCCTCCCTGGAGGACAACCGTGTCTAAGCGTCGTGTAGTTGTGACCGGACTGGGCATGTTGTCTCCTGTCGGCAATACCGTAGAGTCTACCTGGAAAGCTCTCCTTGCCGGTCAGAGTGGCATCAGCCTGATCGACCATTTCGATACTAGCGCCTATGCAACGAAATTTGCTGGCTTAGTAAAGGATTTTAACTGTGATGATATCATCTCGCGCAAAGAACAGCGCAAGATGGATGCCTTCATTCAATATGGAATTGTCGCTGGCGTTCAGGCCATGCAGGATTCTGGCCTTGAAGTGACGGAAGAAAACGCAACCCGCATCGGCGCCGCTATCGGTTCCGGTATTGGTGGCCTTGGCTTGATCGAAGAAAACCACAGTTCGCTGGTAAATGGCGGACCGCGGAAGATCAGCCCGTTCTTCGTACCGTCCACAATTGTTAACATGGTGGCCGGTCATCTGACCATCATGTTCGGTCTGCGTGGACCGAGTATCTCCATCGCGACCGCTTGTACTTCAGGCGTACACAATATCGGCCACGCGGCGCGTATTATCGCTTACGGCGATGCCGATGCGATGGTTGCCGGTGGTGCAGAGAAGGCGAGTACGCCGCTGGGCGTAGGCGGCTTTGGCGCTGCGCGCGCGCTGTCTACCCGCAATGACAATCCGCAGGCGGCAAGCCGTCCGTGGGATAAAGAGCGTGATGGCTTCGTGCTGGGCGACGGCGCCGGTATGGTCGTACTGGAAGAGTACGAGCATGCGAAAAAACGCGGCGCGAAAATCTACGCTGAGATCGTCGGCTTTGGTATGAGCAGCGATGCCTACCATATGACGTCTCCACCGGAAGATGGCGCTGGCGCTGCGCTGGCGATGGTTAACGCCATTCGTGATGCGGCAATTGAACCGGGCCAGATTGGCTACGTCAACGCCCACGGAACTTCTACGCCAGCGGGCGATAAAGCAGAAGCCCAGGCGGTGAAATCCGTTTTTGGCGATGCGGCACGCCGTGTGATGGTGAGCTCCACCAAATCCATGACTGGCCACCTGTTAGGCGCGGCTGGCGCAGTAGAGTCTATCTACTCTATTCTCGCGCTGCGCGATCAGGCGGTTCCGCCGACCATCAACCTGGATAACCCGGATGAAGGTTGTGACCTGGACTTCGTTCCTCATGAAGCGCGTCAGGTTTCCGGTATGGAATACACCCTGTGTAACTCCTTCGGCTTTGGCGGTACTAACGGTTCGATTATCTTCAAAAAAGTATGATCAACCGCTAATGCTGGTTTAAGCGTTGACGAAAGACCCGCCTGGCGGGTCTTTTTTTATTCGGTTTTCTCCGCTTGTTCTCTGCTTTTTATCCTGAGACACTGTGCCACCGGTGAGAGGAGCCCTCTATGTTCTTGATAAATGGTGTCGAGCAGGATGTGCTGGCAGCAAATGACCGCGCAATTCAATTCGGTGATGGCTGTTTCACCACCTCGCGAATCATCAACGGCCAGATAGCCTTTTTCAATGCCCATCTGGGCCGTTTGCAGGATACGTGCGAAAAACTCTTTATACCTTTTACTGAATGGCGAACGTTGGCCGCAGAGATGCAAGAACTGGCAAAGCCGCACAGTGAAGGCGTCCTCAAAGTGGTCATAACGCGTGGCTCAGGAGGCCGGGGATATAGCGCGACAGGCTGCATGCAGCCGAACCGCATGATGAGCGTTTCTTCTTTCCCCTCGCACTATGCGCGATGGCGAGAAGAGGGAATAACCCTGGCGTTAAGTCCGATCCGCCTGGGGCGCAATCCCTCGCTGGCCGGGCTCAAACATCTTAATCGCCTGGAACAAGTCTTGATTCGTTCTCATCTTGAGCAGACAGACGCCGATGAGGCGCTGGTCCTTGACAGCGACGGGTGGCTTACGGAATGCTGTGCCGCGAATGTGTTCTGGCGTAAAGGAAGCCATGTGTTCACGCCGCGCCTCGATCAGGCGGGCGTCAATGGCATTATGCGCCAGTACTGTATAGCCAAGTTGGCACGTTCGCCTTTTGATGTTGTCGAAGTATCCGTGCGCCCCGATGTGCTGCGCGATGTCGATGAAGTGCTGATTTGCAATGCGCTTATGCCGCTAGTACCGGTTCGTCGTTGGGATGACATCTGTTGGTCCGAACGCGATCTTTACCATTTTTTAGCCCCATTGTGTGAGCTGCCTGGTTAGTCATGAAGAAAATGTTACGTTTTGTCTTGCTGTTAGTGGTGGTGTTCGGTATTGCCGCAGCGGCAGGGATGTGGAAAGTCCGCCAACTGGCAGACAGCAAGTTGCTTATTAAAGAAGAGACCATCTTCACCCTTGAGCCAGGAACCGGACGAGTGGTGCTTGGCCAGCAGCTTTATGGCGATAAAATTATTAATCGTCCGCGCGTATTCCAGTGGTTGCTGCGCGTCGAACCCGAACTTTCTCATTTTAAAGCGGGTACTTACCGCTTCACACCGCAAATGACGGTGCGCGAAATGCTGCAGCTACTGGCAAGCGGCAAAGAGGCGCAGTTCCCGTTACGTTTTGTTGAAGGGATGCGCGTTAGCGACTATCTGCATCAGCTGCGCGATGCGCCGTATGTAAAACACACTTTAGAAGACGATAGTTACGAAACGGTGGCCAAAGCGCTGGGGCTTGAGCATGCCGATTGGGTTGAAGGCTGGTTCTGGCCGGATACCTGGATGTACACCGCCAATACCAGCGATATCGCCATTCTTAAACGCGCGCATCAGAAAATGGTCGCTGCGGTAGCGAAAGCCTGGGAAGGGCGGGCGGAAAATCTACCGTATAAAGATCAAAACCAATTACTGACCATGGCCTCTATTGTTGAGAAAGAGACCGCGGTTCCTGCGGAGCGCGATCGCGTGGCTTCGGTCTTTATCAACCGCCTACGTATTGGCATGCGTTTACAGACCGACCCTACCGTGATTTACGGCATGGGTGAGCGCTATAATGGTAAACTGACGCGCAAAGATCTGGAAACGCCGACCGCCTATAACACCTATGTGATTAGCGGTATGCCGCCAGGGCCCATCGCCGTGCCGGGCGAAGCGTCTCTCAATGCGGCCGCGCATCCGGCGAAGACGCCGTATCTCTATTTTGTTGCCGACGGAAAAGGCGGCCATACGTTCAATACCAATTTGGCCAGCCATAACCGCTCGGTTCAGGACTATTTAAAAGTACTTAAGGAAAAAAATGCGCAGTAACTATATCGTCATCGAAGGCCTGGAAGGGGCGGGGAAAACGACCGCACGCAATCTGGTCGTTGAGACACTCGAACAGCTGGGTATCCGCGATATGGTGTTTACCCGTGAGCCGGGCGGCACCATCCTGGCTGAAAAACTGCGCAGCCTGGTGCTGGATATCCAGTCTACCGGCGATGAAGTCATTAACGACAAGGCGGAAGTACTGATGTTTTACGCCGCCCGCGTACAGTTGGTTGAAACCGTTATCAAGCCGGCGCTGGCCCGCGGTCAGTGGGTCATTGGCGACCGTCACGATCTCTCAACTCAGGCCTACCAGGGCGGCGGGCGCGGTATCGATCAGGGAATGCTGGCGACGCTACGCGATGCGGTGCTCGGCGATTTCCGTCCTGATTTAACGCTCTATCTTGACGTGACGCCGGAGGTCGGCCTCAAGCGCGCGCGCGCGCGCGGCGATCTGGATCGGATTGAACAGGAGTCGATGAACTTCTTTAATCGTACCCGCGCGCGCTACCTTGAACTGGCGGCGCAGGATCCGACTATCCGTACGGTGGATGCAACGCAGCCTCTGGAAGCGGTTGAACGTGATATCCGTTCTGTCATCACACAATGGGTTGCGGAGCAACGCGCATGAAATGGTATCCGTGGTTACGCCCGTCCTTCGAGCAGCTAGTGGCTGGTTATCAGGCAGGACGGGGTCACCATGCGTTATTACTGCAGGCGTTGCCGGGGATGGGCGGCGATGCGCTCATCTACGCGTTATGCCGATTCCTGATGTGCCGCCAGCCGGAAGGGCATAAAAGCTGCGGCCATTGTCATAGCTGCCAGCTTATGCAGGCCGGCACCCATCCTGATTACTACACGCTTGCCCCGGAGAAAGGCAAGAGTGCGCTAGGTATCGATGCGGTGCGCGGCATCACTGAAAAACTCTATGAGCGCGCGCGTCTCGGCGGCGCGAAGGTGGTGTGGATCAACGATGCGACGTTGTTAACCGATGCCGCCGCCAATGCTTTGCTGAAGACGCTGGAAGAGCCGCCGGAACACACCTGGTTTTTCCTGGCCTGTCAGGAGCCGGCGCGGCTGCTCGCTACCTTGCGTAGCCGTTGCTTCTCATATCATCTTGCCCCGCCCTCTGAAGCCTGGGCATTAGGGTGGTTAGAGCGCGAAGTGACAATGTCACAAGATGCTTTGTTGGCCGCTCTGCGCCTCAGCGCTAACGCGCCCGCAGCAGCGCTAGAGTTACTGCAAGAGGCCAACTGGGCGCCGCGACAACAGCTCTGCCAGGCGCTAGCCAGCGTGTTAACCAGCGGCGACTGGCTGTCATTATTACCGGTTCTGAATCACGAACAGGCTCCGGTGCGTCTGCACTGGCTGGCATCGCTGTTGCTGGATGCGCAAAAAAGGCAACAGGGTATTTCGCTTCTGAGTAATCCGGATGCCTGGACGTTGGTTAACCAGCTGGCGCAAACACTCTCGGGCCCGCGTCTTGAAGCTATCACGCGCGATGTTAGCGCCTGTCGCGAACAGTTACTGAGCGTGGTCGGCGTCAACCGCGAACTACTACTCACCGAGCGCCTCCTGCGCTGGGAACATTACCTGCAACCCGGGGCGGTTCTGCCCGTCTCGCATCTCTGAGAATAAGAATATGTTTTTAGTCGATTCCCACTGCCATCTTGATGGCCTGGATTATCAAACGTTGCATAAAGACGTCGATGATGTTCTGGCGAAAGCCGCCGCGCGTGATGTCAGGTTTTTCCTGGCGGTCGCCACGACGCTGCCGGGATACCGCGGGATGCGTGAATTAATCGGCCAGCGCGATGACGTCGTGTTTTCTTGCGGCGTGCATCCCCTGAACCAGGATGAAGCGTATGACTTTGAGGAACTGCGTACGCTGGCGGCGGAGGAGGGCGTCGTGGCGATGGGGGAAACCGGGCTCGATTACTTCTATACCCCGGAAACCAAACTGCGCCAGCAGGAGTCTTTCCGTCAACACATTCGCATTGGCCGCGAATTAAATAAACCGGTGATTGTGCATACCCGCGATGCGCGCGCCGACACGCTGGCAATTTTGCAGGAAGAAAACGTGACGGATTGCGGTGGCGTACTACACTGTTTCACAGAGGATAGAGAGACCGCGGGTAAACTGCTCGATATGGGATTCTATATTTCGTTTTCCGGTATCGTCACATTCCGTAATGCCGAACAGCTACGAGATGCCGCGCGTTATGTGCCGCTCGATCGTCTGCTGGTGGAGACCGATTCGCCGTATCTGGCGCCGGTGCCGCACCGCGGCAAAGAGAACCAGCCGGCAATGGTTCGTGATGTCGCCGAATACATGGCGGTGTTGAAAGGCGTGCCGTTGGAGCAACTCGCGCAACAAACCACCGAAAACTTTGCCAGCTTGTTCCACATCGACCCTGCCAGACTGCAACCTGCCTGATCTTTCTATTATTTTAAGGCTCGTAATTAATACTTAAAGCGAGTAAAGTTCACCGCCGCGACAGAGGCGGTGAACGCATTTTTGCAACATACAGATACACATTATGTAAATCAGTGTAAATTTTTATATGTTGACTGAATGAAACGTGATAGCCGTCAAACAATCTCCGCGTTAATTATTTTACTCTGTGTAATAAATAAAGGGCGCTTAGATGTCCTGTCCACGGCCCGGTTCTCCCCCCGAGCCAATGCGTGAAAACGTAAAAAAGTACCAAATACTCAGGAGCACTCTCAATTATGTTTAAGAATGCATTTGCTAACCTGCAGAAGGTCGGTAAATCGCTGATGCTGCCAGTATCCGTACTGCCTATCGCAGGTATCCTGCTGGGCGTCGGTTCTGCCAACTTCAGCTGGCTGCCAGCCGTGGTTTCTCACGTCATGGCAGAAGCAGGCGGTTCAGTATTCGCCAATATGCCGCTGATCTTCGCAATCGGTGTTGCGCTTGGCTTCACCAATAACGACGGTGTATCCGCACTGGCTGCAGTCGTAGCTTACGGCATCATGGTGAAAACCATGGCGGTAGTCGCGCCGCTGGTTCTGCATTTACCTGCTGAGGAAATCGCAGCGAAACACCTGGCTGATACCGGCGTGCTTGGCGGTATTATCTCGGGTGCGATTGCAGCCTACATGTTCAACCGCTTCTACCGTATCAAGCTGCCTGAATATCTGGGCTTCTTCGCGGGCAAGCGCTTTGTGCCGATTATCTCTGGTCTCGCTGCTATCTTCACCGGCGTGATCCTGTCCTTTATCTGGCCGCCGATCGGTTCCGCCATCCAGACCTTCTCTCAATGGGCGGCTTACCAGAACCCAGTTGTGGCGTTCGGTATCTACGGCTTCATTGAGCGCTGCCTGGTACCGTTTGGTCTGCACCATATCTGGAACGTACCTTTCCAGATGCAAATTGGTGAATACACCAACGCTGCAGGCCAGGTGTTCCACGGCGACATCCCGCGTTACATGGCAGGCGACCCGACTGCAGGTAAACTGTCTGGCGGCTTCCTGTTCAAAATGTACGGCCTGCCGGCTGCAGCTATCGCGATTTGGCACTCTGCTAAACCAGAGAACCGCGCCAAAGTCGGCGGTATCATGATCTCCGCTGCGCTGACCTCGTTCCTGACCGGTATTACCGAGCCGATCGAGTTCTCCTTCATGTTCGTCGCGCCGATCCTGTATATCATTCACGCGATTCTCGCAGGCCTGGCATTCCCGATCTGTATCCTGCTGGGTATGCGTGACGGGACTTCGTTCTCTCATGGTCTGATCGACTTTATCGTTCTGTCCGGCAACAGCAGCAAACTGTGGCTGTTCCCGATTGTCGGTATTTGCTACGCGATCGTGTACTACGTCGTCTTCCGCGTGCTGATTAAAGCGCTGGACCTGAAAACGCCGGGTCGTGAAGATGCAACAGAAGACAGCAAAGGCGCCGCTACCAGTGAAATGGCCCCGGCTCTGATTGCTGCTTTCGGCGGTAAAGAGAACATCACTAACCTCGACGCATGTATTACTCGTCTGCGCGTGAGCGTGGCTGATGTAGCGAAAGTTGATCAGGCTGGTCTGAAAAAACTGGGTGCTGCTGGCGTAGTTGTTGCAGGTTCTGGCGTTCAGGCCATTTTCGGTACCAAGTCCGATAACCTGAAAACCGAAATGGATGAATACATCCGCAACAGCTAAGACGTAGTGTGGGGAGACTAAGGCAGCCAAATGGCTGCCTTTTTTACGTCGGTATTCTGGTCATTGTTTGGCAATATCCGGAAAATGGGGAGAAATGCTTATTCCCTCAGCAGCTAAGTCTATAGTTGAATAAGAAAAACTGCATTCAGGTTGAAAGAGAGGGAGGAAGTCGCTCATACTCTTAGCTGATCCTGTGCATTCGTGTTTATCTGCAGAGGCAGGCCGGAGCACGGTATAAAACTAATAAGGAATCAGTCATGGCAGAAGAAACGATTTTCAGCAAAATCATTCGCCGGGAAATCCCGTCGGATATTGTTTATCAGGATGAGCTGGTCACCGCTTTTCGCGATATCTCTCCGCAGGCGCCGACCCATATTCTGATTATCCCGAATATCCTGATTCCGACCGTAAATGACGTCACTACCGAGCACGAACTGACTTTGGGCCGTATGATGACCGTCGCGGCCAGGATTGCCCGTGATGAAGGCCTGGCTGATGACGGCTACCGCCTTATCGTTAACTGCAACCGCCATGGCGGCCAGGAAGTCTACCATATTCATATGCACCTGCTGGGCGGTCGTCCGTTAGGCCCGATGCTGGCGCATAAAGGCTAAACCGATGCGCGCTGCTTATTCAGGCGTTTTGATTCTGACGGCGCTACTGGCCGGATGTAGCTCGCGCCCGGAAATTCCGGTTGGCGAACAGCAGACTTTGGTGATGGAATCCAGCGTTCTGGCGGCGGGTATCAGCGCCGATCCGCCGTCGGTCACCGCCTCGGAAATCCAGGCCACCGCTACCTCAAGATTATTTAATGAACGGCAACAGCCCATAACCGTGCACTACCGTTTCTTCTGGTATGACGCCCATGGGCTGGAGATGCATCCGCTGGAACCTGCGCGAAGCGTGACGGTTCCAGCCCACTCGTCCGTGGTGCTCTACGGCAGTGCCAATATTCTCGGGGCGCACAAAGCCCGTCTTTATCTTTATCTCTAAGAGGTCATCATAATGATTAAAATGTGTCGCTATGCGTTAATCACTGCACTGGCGATATTCCTGGCAGGCTGTGTGGGGCAACGAAATGAACCTGCGCCAGTCGAGGAGGCCAAGCCGAAGCCGGAACAACCTGCGCAGCCGCAGCCGACGGTACCTGCCGTGCCGACGGTGCCAACGCAGCCGGGTCCAATCGAACACGGCAGTGAACAGCCTTCGCAGCCGTCCCAGCCCGCGCCGCGCGTTCGCCACTATAACTGGGACGCCGCTGTGCAACCGATGATCGGTCAGATGCTGCAGGCGGGCGGCGTGAACGCAGGTAGTATTCTGCTGGTGGATAGCGTCAACAACCGTACCAACGGATCGCTGAACGCATCCGAAGCGACCTCCGCGCTGCGCAATGCGTTGGCGGGCAACGGCAAGTTTACGCTGGTCTCCTCGCAGCAGCTCTCCGTAGCGAAACAACAATTAGGTCTTTCGCCGCAGGACAGTCTTGGCAGCCGCAGCAAAGCGATGGGAATTGCGCGCACAGTTGGCGCTCAGTATGTGCTGTATTCGAATGCCACCGGCAACGTCAACGCGCCGGAGCTGAAAATGCAACTGATGCTGGTGCAGTCCGGCGAGATTATCTGGTCAGGCAAAGGTGCGGTTCAGCAACAATAAGCTAACGCGCGACGAGCTCTTGTCGCGCTTTTTTCCCCGCTATTCGCCTGTCGCCGCGCTGACTGAAAACGGTCTTAGCGGCGGCAGCTGCATTATCAGCGATGGCGTTCGTCGGCTGGTGTTGCGCCAGCCGCACGATCCGCTGGCGCCGCTCAGCCATTTTCTACGCCAGTACCGCGTGCTTCAGCGCCTTCCCGCGACCCTTTCGCCGGCGCCGGTGTTCTTTTCGCCGTGCTGGATGGTGGTGGAGTATTGCACAGGGGAAGTGAAAAGCGGGCTGCCGGAATGCCCCTCGCTTGCCGGGTTATTGTATCATCTGCATCAACAGCCGCGTTTTGGCTGGCGTATCGAGCTGGCGCCGTTGCTTGAATTGTACTGGCAGCAGTGCGATCCGGCGAGGCGTACGGTTTTCTGGTTACGCTGGCAGAAACGGTTATTACGCCGGCGAGAACCACAGCCGTTGCGTTTGGCGCCTCTGCATATGGACGTCCACGCCGGCAATATAATTCACCGCGACGACGGGCTGCGCTTGATTGATTGGGAGTATGCCGGAGACGGCGATATCGCACTGGAACTGGCGGCGGTATGGTGCGATGCCCCTACGCGTCGTCAGCTGCTTAAAGCCTATTCACGGCTCGCGCATCTTGATGAGCGTCAGCTGCGGCGGCAAATACAACGCTGGCGACCGTGGGTGCTCATGCTGATGGCGGGATGGTATGAACGGCGCTGGCAGCAGAGCGGCGACCGGCAATTTATTACGCTGGCGGATGCGACATGGCGTCAGCTAAAAATAGAAAATAAAGGATAAGAGAGGTCTGTGTGGGTCCGGTAATGTTGGATGTCGAAGGTTTTGAACTGGATGCGGAAGAGCGTGAGATTCTGGCTCATCCTTTGGTCGGCGGCTTAATTTTGTTTACCCGCAACTACCACGATCCGGCGCAATTGCGTGAACTGGTACGTCAAATCCGCGAGGCCTCGCGTAATCATCTCGTGGTGGCGGTAGATCAGGAAGGCGGACGCGTGCAGCGTTTTCGCGAAGGTTTTACTCGCCTGCCGGCTGCGCAGTCTTTTGCCGCTCTGCTGGGGGTGGAAGAGGGCGGTAAACTCGCCGCTGAGGCCGGTTGGCTGATGGCCAGCGAAATGATCGCCATGGATATTGATATCAGCTTTGCGCCGGTGCTGGATGTCGGCCATATCAGCGCCGCGATCGGTGAACGCTCCTGGCATGAAGACCCGCAAAAAGCGTTGGCGATGGCGCGTCATTTCATCGACGGTATGCATGCCGCCGGCATGAAATCCACCGGTAAACACTTCCCGGGCCACGGCGCGGTGACGGCGGATTCACACAAAGAGACGCCGTTTGACCCGCGTCCGGCAGCGGAAATTCGCGCCAAAGATATGGCGGTGTTCAAAAGTCTGATCGATGAGCAACGGCTGGATGCGATTATGCCGGCGCACGTGATTTACTCTGACATCGATCCGCGGCCGGCTAGTGGTTCAGAATACTGGCTGAAAACGGTGCTGCGCGGCGAGCTGGGCTTTGACGGCGTCATCTTCTCTGACGACCTGTCGATGGAAGGGGCGGCGATCATGGGCAGCTATGCTGAACGTGGACAGGCATCGCTCGATGCCGGTTGCGATATGATCCTGGTCTGCAATAATCGTAAAGGCGCGGTGAGCGTATTGGATAACCTGTCCCCGATCAAAGCAGAGCGTGTTACAAAATTGTATCATAAAGGTTCATTTACCCGTCAGGAACTGCGAGATTCCGCGCGTTGGCAGACGGTCAGCGCACAGCTGGAGGCGCTCCATGCGCGCTGGCAAGAAGCGAAGTCTGCGTAATTAACCTGAAGGGCGTTGTTGTCTGGTGAGGATACGATGATTATCTATTTACACGGTTTTGACTCTAACAGCCCCGGTAACCATGAAAAGGTGCTGCAGCTGCAGTTTATCGACCCGGACGTGCGGTTGATTAGCTACAGTACGCTCCATCCAAAACATGATATGCAGCATTTGTTGAAGGAAGTCGACAAAATGCTGCAGCTCAATGCCGACGATCGGCCGCTGATATGCGGTGTCGGGTTAGGTGGCTACTGGGCGGAAAGGATTGGTTTCCTGTGCGATATTCGCCAGGCCGTGTTCAACCCGAATCTGTTCCCTCACGAGAACATGGAAGGGAAAATCGACAGGCCGGAGGAGT
This sequence comes from Klebsiella sp. CN_Kp091, assembly GCF_040065095.1. Taxonomy (NCBI): domain Bacteria; kingdom Pseudomonadati; phylum Pseudomonadota; class Gammaproteobacteria; order Enterobacterales; family Enterobacteriaceae; genus Klebsiella; species Klebsiella sp. CN_Kp091. The sequence goes on from NZ_JBEAIO010000007.1 coordinate 52,291, forward strand.
ATCAGGATATCGCCACCAAGTGCGTGAACAACTTCCGTGAAAAAAATCGCGACCGTTGCCTGGTAGTGCTATCACGCCATGATGAGGCGCTGGATAGCCAACGTTCGGCTGACTTGTTGCATCATTATTACGAAATCATCTGGGATGAAGAACAGACGCACAAATTTAAAAGTCTTTCACCGCACCTGCAGCGAATAAAGGCTTTTAAGACCCTCGGCTAATCCTGTTTTGTCATAATCAGCCCGCAGCGTGCAAACGCCGCGGGCTTTTTCTTGTCCATAATTGACGTTGTTCGTTTAAAAAATATGCGGTAAAACTTGATGCACATCAATTTTGGTATGACCAATGTTCCGTTCATGCTATTCTCGGTGCTGCTGAATGGTTTCATCGCTGCAACCTATTGTTAACTAAGAGCTATTTGAATAACTTTTAATTAACAATTGGTTAATAATTTTAGGGGGTCTTGTGACTACGCCATTGAAAAGAATCGTTATTGTAGGTGGTGGTGCCGGCGGACTGGAACTGGCTACTCAGTTGGGTAGAAAGCTGGGCCGCAGCAAAAAAGCGAAAATTACGCTGGTGGACCGCAACCATAGCCACCTGTGGAAGCCGTTGCTGCACGAAGTAGCGACCGGTTCTCTGGATGAAGGCGTTGACGCGCTGAGCTACCTGGCGCATGCGCGCAACCATGGTTTTCAGTTCCAGTTAGGCTCGGTGGTGGATATCAATCGCGAAGGGAAAACCATTACCCTCGCGGAACTGCGTAACGAGAAAGGCGAGCTGTTGGTTGCGGAGCGTAAGCTGCCGTACGACACGCTGGTAATGGCGCTGGGCAGTACCTCCAATGACTTTAACACGCCAGGGGTGAAGGAAAACTGTATTTTCCTGGATAACCCGCACCAGGCGCGCCGTTTCCATCAGGAAATGCTCAACCTGTTCCTCAAGTATTCTGCAAATCTCGGTGCGAACGGTAAGGTCAATATCGCTATCGTCGGCGGCGGGGCCACCGGAGTTGAGCTGTCGGCTGAGCTACATAATGCGGTGAAACAGCTGCATAGTTACGGCTATAAAGGGTTGACCAACGAAGCGCTGAACGTGACGCTGGTCGAAGCCGGTGAACGTATTCTTCCGGCGCTGCCGCCGCGTATTTCCGGCGCCGCGCACAATGAACTGACCAAACTCGGCGTTCGTGTCCTGACGCAGACCATGGTGACCAGCGCAGACGTTAACGGCCTGCACACTAAAGATGGGCAGTTTATTGATGCCGATCTGATGGTATGGGCGGCGGGTATCAAAGCGCCTGATTTTATGAAAGAGATTGGCGGCCTGGAGACCAACCGTATTAATCAGCTGGTGGTGGAGCCGACGCTGCAGACCACCCGTGACCCGGATATTTACGCCATCGGCGACTGCGCCTCCTGCGCTCGCCCGGAAGGTGGGTTTGTCCCACCGCGCGCCCAGGCGGCGCACCAGATGGCAACCTGCGCGCTGAATAACATTCTGGCGCAGATGAAAGGCAAAGCGCTGAAACCGTATGTCTATAAAGATCACGGTTCACTGGTCTCGCTGTCGAACTACTCCACCGTTGGCAGCCTGATGGGCAACCTGATGCGCGGCTCGATGATGGTTGAAGGGCGAATTGCGCGCTTCGTGTATATCTCGCTGTATCGCATGCATCAGATTGCGTTACACGGCTATTTCAAAACCGGCCTGATGATGTTGGTAGGACGCATTAACCGCATCATTCGTCCGCGTCTCAAGCTGCACTAAGCGGCAAGCAATCAGGATAGCGTCATCGCGGCGCTATCCTGAAAACACAGCATATCCTTCTGCCAGAATCGCTAATTCCTGTTAGGAATCCTCTGAATCCCCTTGATTTGCCGTAGGTTCCCGCATTTTTCATCCGCTTTCTGATTTGCATACCCCCTGAGCAGAACGCAGAATTGCTAGTAACAGCAATGAAGGAGGAACTCCCGTGAATAAATCAATGTTGGCGGGTATTGGGATTGGCGTTGCCGCCGCGTTGGGCGTCGCCGCCGTTGCCGGTCTCAATGTATTAGATCGTGGCCCGCAATATGCGCAAGTGGTGTCCAGTACGCCAATAAAAGAAAGCATAAAAACGCCGCGTCAGGAATGCCGCAACGTGACCGTTACCCATCGTCGCCCGGTTCAGGATGAAAACCGTATTGCCGGTTCCGTTCTCGGCGCGGTCGCCGGCGGCGTGATTGGCCATCAGTTTGGCGGCGGTCGTGGTCGAAGCGTAGCGACCGTTGTCGGCGCGTTGGGCGGCGGCTATGCCGGCAACCAAATTCAGGGCTCAATGCAGGATAACGACACCTATACCACTACCCAGCAGCGCTGTAAGACGGTCTACGATAAGTCGGAAAAAATGCTCGGTTATGACGTCACCTATAAAATCGGCGACCAGCAGGGCAAAATCCGCATGGACCACCAGCCGGGGGCGCAAATCCCGCTGGACAGCAACGGTCAGCTGATTCTGAATAACAAAGCGTAAAACAGCAGTTTTAAGCTATTAGCCCCTCAATCACTCAGGCTGAGGGGCTTTTTTTTATCAGAACGTTAACGCGTAGTTCAGGCCGAAGGTCCGGCCGCGGCCTTTATATTCGTACAGCCCGGCGCTGCCATAGGTTGGACTATACAACAGCGGCGCACGCTGTCCCCAGATGGTGACGTAATCCTCATTCAGCAAGTTCTCGATGCTAAAGGTCAGTTTACCCACCGGGAGCAGATAGCTACCGATAAAATCGACGGTATTGTACCCATCAAGCTTATTGCCGCTGGCATCGCTTAAATCAAATACCTGCTGGCTTTGCACACGCAGCGACCACGGGTCCGGTGCCCAGCCGACCCAGGCAGTAGCTTTCGACGGCGAGGCGAGGGTGACGTCCCACTTCTGCCAACTGCCATCAGTTTTTACTTGCGATTTCAGCACGTTGAAGTTAGCACCCAGACTCCAGTCGCTATCAGGCACGAAGTAGTCCACCGCGCCTTCCACGCCGTAAATGCGTCGTTTATCCGATTGCACATCAATGGTCATATCGCTGCGGTTAACCACGATAGTTTTGTCTGATGTCGAGTAATAAGCGGCAAGCTGGGTGCGCAGGTTGTCGCCGGTGTAGCGCCAACCCAGCTCCCAGGAGTTAACTTTGATCCCCTGCAGCGGCGAGTCGCCGACGTTAACACTGGAGACCAGCGGCAGATGGCCGTTGACCGCGGCGCCGTAGCTGCCGATACCGTAATATTTACCCGGATCCGGGAGTTCGACGCCCTGAGAGAAGTTAAACCAGGTCTGCTGGCGTTCGGTAATGTGGGCGACGATCCCGGCGTTAAAGAGGAAGTTATCATAATCGGTCTTGCCGCCAGGAATGGCGTCAGCCGACCGGTATTTACCTTTGGCGACATCCTGCTGTTGCGCATAGCCGACAAAATCATCAACCCGATTTTCCGTCCACTGATAACGGACGCCGCCGCTAAGGGTGAAGATGTCGTTCAGGTCATAACTGCTTTGCAGGAACGGCGCGAGATTGGTGATGCTGTAGCCAGGGTAACGGCCCGTGGTATAGGCTGACTGGTTGTTCAGGCCGCCGGAAGCCATCGCTTTATCCAGATCGAAAAACATCTGGTTGGAATTAAAGGTTTCATGGTCGGCATCAATGCCCCAGGTTAGATCCCATCCCGTTAGCGGCTGGCTGTTGAAGGTAACTTTAGCGCCGTACTGGTCGGTATCCTGCTGTGAGGCGGAAAAACTGCTGATTTTACCTTTGCTCAAGGCCGGGAAGGGGTAGAAGGTCAGCGATTCGTCGCGATAGTAAATCTGGCTGACCAGGTTCTGACCGAAGAAGTCGGCGTCGGAATATTGCAGGCTGATCAAATGACGTTCGGTGCCGGGTACGCGGTCAGAGTTAAGCCCGTTAGAGGTCCAGGCTTTACTTTCGCCAAGTACCGCTGACATATCTTTGCCCAGATTCAGGCCATAATCATCGCCCTGGCTTTTATAGTACTGCGTGACTAGCTGGAGCTGACGCTGGTCATCGATTTCTATGGTACCGGTGCCCATCACGTCGAGTCGGTCTGAATGCTGTAAGCCGGTTTGCGTATTATCGAGGATCAGCGCGTCATTGTTGCCGTCATACCAGCCGCCGAAGCGCTGATAGGCCACCGATAGACGGCCGGAAGCATGATCGGTACCGCCGCTGACGGCCGCCGCCACCCGTTCATCATGGTCGTTGCTATTGGCAAAGCCGGTTTTACCACCCAGCTCCAGATCCACCTGGCGTTCCTGCTGGCCTTTTTTCGTAACGATATTAATCAGACCGCCGGTACTACCGCCGCCGTATAACGACGTCGCGCCGGAAATAACTTCAATATGCTCGATGTTAAACGGATCGATGGCATCAAGCTGGCGGCTATCGGTGCGCGATGAATTGAGGCGCACGCCGTCGATCAGCACGACGATGGCGCGTCCGCGCATGTTCATGCCGTAGTTGGTACGCCCCTGGCTGCTGACATCTATCCCGGGGATCAGCTGCGCGAGGACATCTTTAAACTCTTTACCTCCCTGAACCTGTTGCTCGATTTCCTGGCCTTCAATCACCCAGGTGGTTTGCGCCATCTCAGCGACGGTACGGTGGTTACGGTTGGCGCTGACGATAATATCGTCTTCATCGGCAGCCTGCGCAGTAAACGCTGGCAGAGCGGTGGCCAGCAGCAGAGGATTGAGCAGCCAGAGGCGCTTGTTCATTCGCATTCCTTGATATGAGTTAGTCAGTACTGTTGTTATTTTTTTCAGCCACAGGCGCGGCTGTTACAGCGTGAAACATATAGAAAGACAAATGCGAATTTTGCACATATTGATTATCGTTATCAATATCATTTACAACAAATCAACATAATGAAAATATTGAGAAAAGTAAGGGTATTCAGCAGAAGGGGAAAAAACCGGCGAGCGATGGTCGCCGGTAGGGGATTAAGGTTGCAGGATTTGCGGCCACAGGCGCAGCGTAGTGTCGCTTATTTGTTTCAGGGTAGCGAAATCAGCGCCTTCGCGCGCGCTGATTGACATTCCTTGCAGCACGCAGTTTAAAAACTGCGCCAGCTGCAAGACATTGCCCTGCGCAGGGAGCTCGCCGCGCTGCTGGCGTTGCTGTAAAAATTGCGTCAGCGTTTGTTCCTGCACCGCGTGGCGCGACTTAATGGTGTTGGCGATATCGGTTGACGAGGCGGCCAGCGCCGCGGAGGTGTTAATCATAAAACAGCCTGCCGGGGTATCTTTGCTGGTAAAGCAGGTGGCGACGGCGGTGAAATAGTCGCGCAGCGCCTGATCGACGGTTTTAGCGTCATCGAATAGCAGGGCTTCGTGTTTGGCGGCGAAGCGGGAAATGTAGCGATCCAGCACCGCGCGGAATAAGCCTTCTTTGTTCACGAACTCGGCGTACAGCGTCGGGGCTTTCGCACCGGTCGCTTCGACGAGATCGGCCAGCGAAGTTGCTTCATAGCCGTGCTGCCAGAAAAGTGTCATGGCCTTGTCCAGCGCCGCGTCCCTGTCGAACACTTTAGGTCGGCCACGGCTTTTTTTTGTGCAACTTTGAACGTCAGTTGTCATGATGCCGTTGTACCTATGTTGGGTTGTTGAACGGCCATTATAAAAATAAACGTGTCATGCTGCCAGCGGCAGAAGTCCAAAAATAAATAATTCATATATGTATGAAAATTAAGCATTTTATAAATAGTTAAATGATCGTTATAAAAATGAGTTGACCTGTGACGTGGATCACATTATCATTTACCTATCGATCGTTAAGTTAATTCTTACGACCCTACTATAAAAATCATCTGCATAGGTATAATAATCATGAAAAACGTCCAAAAACTGGCACTTGCCGCCGTACTGAGCTCACTCTCATTCGCAAGTTTCGCCGCTGTTGAGGTGCAATCCACCCCAGCAGGTCAACATAAAATCGGTACCGTTTCCGCATCCGCCGGCACCAATCTGGGTTCGCTTGAAGATCAGCTGGCGCAGAAAGCCGACGAGATGGGGGCGACCTCTTACCGTATTACTTCGGTAACCGGTCCTAACACCCTGCACGGTACCGCGGTTATCTATAAATAAATGTTGTAACCCCTGTCATGCCACTGACAAAACGCGTTCCTGACCCCCTTCAGCAGAACGCGTGTAGTAAGCAGTAAAAGTCGTTCCCTTTGTTATGCCACTCTCGCGACGCGGTCCACACCCCTTCATGGGACCGCGCCCCGCGAAACCTCGTCAGCGACGCTGACGATTGCCACAAAAAAACCCGCCGTGCCTGGCGGGTTTTTTACTTTCTGCAATTCGGAAATGCATTACAAGGCTTGCTCGGCGGAAACCTGATGGCGGGTCACATCGATCGGCATTCCTGAACGCAGCTCCATCGCGCTTTCCATCACCTGCTGATTGGTCTGCGGCGCCTGTTTAAAGTTCTTCATGCTGGCGTTCAGGACGATTGGCAGCGTCTGCGGATCGTCATTGATATGTTCGGACAGCGGCTGGTGGACTTCCACCAGACGGGTACCGTTTGGTTCTACCGAAACTTTGATTGGTTCGTTGATGATATTCACCCTGGTGCCCGGCGTGATTTTGTTATACAGCGACTTGATATCGGCATCGCGCAGGCGGATACAGCCTGAACTGACGCGCATCCCGATACCAAAATCGGCGTTGGTGCCGTGCAGCAGATAGACGCCGCCGTAGGCCGCGAGACGAATCGCGTGATGCCCCATCGGGTTATTCGGCCCGGCTGGAACGACCGCAGGTAAATCGATCCCCATCGCTTTATATCGTGCGCGGATGTTGGCGGTTGGTGTCCAGGTGGGGTTGGCGCGCTTATCGGAAACGGTAGTGACCATCGTCGGGGTCAGAGTATCGCCGCCAAGCTGGCCGATACCGATCGGGTAAACGGTCACGCTATTCTGTCCCGGCGGATAGTAGTACAGGCGCAGCTCGGCGATATTGAGCACCAGACCTTCACGGGGGGCGTCAGGCAGCAGCGTCTGTAACGGGATAGTCAGCACGCTCCCGGCGCGCGGCACATAAGGATCGACGCCAGGATTAGCCTGCAGCAGCGCGAGAAAACCGACGTTGTATTTTTTAGCAATCGCTTCCAGCGATCCGCCGTTATCCTGCACCACATGAAACTGATTCTCCCCGACCAGCCGGCTACCGCTCGGCGGTAGCGGCCAGGTATTGGCGCGGGCGGGAAGGGCCAGCGTCGCCGCGAGAGCGAATGCCGTAAGCCAGGTTGAAACACGCGAGATATTTATCATTACCATAATTCCACAATAAACAAACGGTTATTTTTATAAGATAATCAATGTCAATTATGGCGCGGGAGAGTGTTGGGAAATCCAGGTGGATTGCAAAATGTTTGTAAAGTTTGCTAACTGTGACAGGTAAAGAGATGCGGTTCTGACAACCGCATCTCTTTTTTATCAAGCGGTGGCGTTTTCTTCCAGCTGACGCATAAACTGGTTAACCCATTCCATGCGCGTTTTACGCTCATCAAGCTCCTGGAAGAATTTGAGCCTTGTCGGCCCATCCAGCCGGTAATGCTGCGGCTGCTTCTGCAGTAGACCGATAAGCCAGACCGGGTTAACGTTATTTTTCTCGTTAAACTCGATCACGCCGCCTTTTTCATTGCACTCCAGCTTGCGGATCCCCAGCTTTTGCGCCTGCTGGCGTAGGCGCGCGATATCCAGCAAATTACGCGCCGCATCCGGCAATGTTCCAAAGCGATCGATCAGCTCGACTTTGATTTCATCGAGATCGTGTTCATTTTTGGCGCTGGCGATACGCTTATAGAACGACAGGCGGGTGTTAACGTCGGGAATAAAGTCATCCGGCAGCAGCGCCGGCATGCGCAGCTCCACTTCCGTCTGCTGGCTGGTGAGATCTTCCAGCGACGGCTCGCGACCCTCTTTCAGTGCATCGACAGCGTTCTCCAGCAATTCCATATACAGTGAAAAGCCGATAGTTTCCATCTGCCCGCTCTGACCTTCTCCCAGCAGTTCGCCAGCGCCGCGGATTTCAAGATCGTGGGTCGCGAGGGCAAAGCCGGCGCCAAGGTCTTCTAACGACGCGATAGCTTCCAGGCGTTTCTGCGCGTCGGTGGTCATGGCTTTCGGATGCGGGGTGAGCAGCCAGGCGTAGGCCTGATGGTGCGAACGACCCACGCGGCCGCGCAGCTGGTGCAGCTGGGCAAGGCCGAAGTGATCGGCGCGCTCAATGATGATGGTATTGGCGGTCGGGATATCGATGCCGGTTTCAATGATTGTCGTGCAAACCAGCACATTAAAACGCTGGTGATGGAAATCGTTCATCACCCGTTCCAGTTCACGTTCGCGCATCTGGCCGTGACCGATGGCAATTCGCGCCTCCGGTACCAGTTCAGCCAGACGATCCGCCGCTTTCTGAATATTTTCAACATCGTTATACAGATAGTAGACCTGGCCGCCGCGCAGGACTTCACGCAGAATCGCCTCGCGAACCACCAGCGCGTCGTATTCGCGGACAAAGGTTTTTACCGCCAGACGGCGAGCTGGCGGGGTGGCGATAATGGACAGATCGCGCATTCCGCTCATCGCCATATTCAGCGTACGTGGGATCGGCGTGGCGGTCAGCGTCAGGATATCGACGTCCGCGCGCATCGCCTTGATACGTTCTTTATGACGCACCCCGAAGCGGTGTTCTTCATCGACGATAAGTAGACCCAGGTCGCGCAGCTTGACTTCATTTTGCAGCAGCTTATGGGTACCGATCAAAATATCGATTTTACCCTCAGCCGCCTGTTCGAGGATCTGCGCCTGCTCTTTAGCGCTGCGGAAACGCGATAGCATCTCAATGCGTACCGGCCAGTTGGCGAAGCGATCGCGGAAGTTATCGTAATGCTGCTGGGCGAGCAGGGTGGTCGGCACCAGCACGGCCACCTGTTTGTGGTTTTCGACGGCGAGGAAAGCGGCGCGCATCGCCACTTCGGTTTTCCCAAAGCCAACGTCGCCGCAGACCAGACGGTCCATCGCCAGCGGCTGGCACATGTCGCTGAGGACGGCGTTAATCGCCTGTGCCTGATCCGGCGTGGTTTCGAACGGGAAACCGTCGCAGAATATTTGATACTGCTCGCGGTCATGCTTAAAGGCGAAGCCTTCTTTGGCCGCGCGCTGGGCGTAAATATCCAGCAGTTCGGCGGCCACGTCGCGCACTTTCTCCGCCGCTTTTTGCCTTGCCCGCGCCCAGGCGTCGCCGCCGAGTTTATGCAGCGGCGCATTTTCTTCCGCGCCACCGGCGTAGCGGCTGATCAGATGTAGCGATGATACCGGCACATACAGTTTGGCGTCGTTGGCGTAGGTCAGCATCAGGTATTCGCCTTTGATGCCGCCCGCTTCGAGGGTGGTCATCCCGGCATAACGACCCACGCCGTGTTCAAGGTGCACCACCGGCTGGCCGATATGCAGTTCCGCCAGGTTGCGAATGAGCGTATCGGGGTTGATGGTACGGCGGGAATCCTGACGGCGGCGGGCGACGCGTTCGCCCAGCAGATCGCTTTCGCAAATCAGCGCCAGATTGGCCTGACTGTCGATAAATCCGTGCTCGGCGGCGCCGATCATCAGGAAGCGGCCATTTCCGGTGGCTTCCTGCAGGCGCAATATATGTTTTGGCGCAATTTTGATGCGCACCAGCATTTCGCCCAGCGCCTCGCGGCGGCCTTCGCTTTCAACTGAGAAAATCACCGGGCCGCTGAAGGATTCAAGGAAGCGACGCAGATTGTCCAGCGGCGCTTTATTCTGCGCCTGGATCGCCAGCTCGGGCAGGGGTTGATAGCCGAGGTTAGTATTAGCGGCTTTCTCCGCAAGACGCTCGGTTTTTAACTGGATCCGCGGCCATTTTTTCAGCTCGCTAAAAAGTTCGTCGCTGCGAAGCCACAGTTGTTCCGGCGGTAACAGCGGGCGCATCGGATCGACGCCGCGGTTTTCAAAGCGGGCGCGGGTTTCATTCTGGAAACGCTCGGCGCTGTGCTCCAAATCGCCGGTATTCACAATCAGCGTACTGGGCGGGAAATAGCTAAACAGCGGCGGCAGCGGTTCGTTGAAGAACAGCGGTTGCCAGTATTCGATCCCGGCGGGCAGGGTACCTTTGCTCACCTGCTGGTAGATATGTTCCGGATCGCGCTTCACGTCAAAACGATCGCGCCATTGGCTGCGGAACAGCTCGATCGCCGCCTGGTCGGTCGGGAACTCATGCGCCGGCAGCAGATTGATGGCCTCGACTTCTTCCAGGGTACGCTGGCTATCAACATCGAATAACCGCAGGCTGTCTATTTCGTCATCAAAGAAATCGAGGCGATAGGGCTGCTCGCTGCCCATCGGGAAAAGGTCGAGCAGCGCGCCGCGGGTCGCGTATTCGCCGTGTTCCATCACCTGATCGACATGGCGGTAACCGGCGCTATCTAACTGCGTGCGTAGCGCATCGCGCGACAGACGCTGCCCTTTTTTCATTACCAGCGCGTGACCGTGCAGATAATTATGCGGGCAGACCTTCTGCATCAGAGTGCTGACCGGAACGATAAGCACGCCGCGCTGCATGGTCGGCAACTGGTATAAAGTGGCAAGGCGCGAAGAGATAATATCCTGATGGGGCGAAAAGCTATCGTAAGGCAGGGTTTCCCAGTCAGCGAGGCTTATCACCATGCTATCGGTAAATTGCCTGATTTCATCATTCAGACGCAGGGCGTTTTGCATGTCGGGCGCCACCAGCACCACCGGGCCGTGATGGCGTTCGGCCATTTCGGCTACCAGCGTGGCGCAGGCGGCGCCGGTGAGTTCGCCAAGCTGGCGCTGATCGCCGGCTTTGACCGGCAGAGTATAGCGGTATTGTTCAGGCATAACGGTTGTCAGGATCCCTTAGCGCCTATCCCATCAGGCGATTGTTTGTACTGTTTGGCCGCAGTCGGCCAACTCGCTCTACGATGTAGGGGCAAATTGCTGATATTCAATGTCTCTGATTATCCGCAATTGGTCTGATTTCGCCAACCCGAATGGCCTTCTGCGCCAGGTTTTCTACAGCGCGTGGCGATTGATAAATATATACACTCTAAATTAACTTCCTGATTTAAAACTATTATTTTGTTATTTTGGCGAAAAAATCTACCGTATCAGCGATTTACGCGTTGGGCTATGCCATATATACTCGAACATCGGCTATCAGCAACCAGATGGATTACATGTACCAACCTGCCGCACTATTTATCGGCCTTCGCTACATGCGCGGGCGCGCAGCCGACCGCTTCGGCCGTTTCGTCTCCTGGCTTTCGACCATCGGCATTACGCTTGGCGTGATGGCGCTGGTGACCGTCCTGTCGGTGATGAACGGTTTTGAGCGCGAGCTGCAAAACAACATCCTGGGGCTGATGCCGCAGGCTATCATTAGCGCCCAACAGGGCTCTATCAACCCGCAAAAAATGCCGGAAAGCGCCGTTAAGCTGCAGGGCGTGACGCGCGTCGCGCCGCTCACCACCGGTGATGTGGTGCTGCAAAGCGCCCGCAGCGTCGCCGTCGGCGTAATGCTGGGCATCGACCCGGCGCAAAAAGATCCGCTGACGCCTTACCTCGTCAACGTCAAACAGAGCGATCTGCAGGCAGGTAAATATAACGTCATTCTCGGCGAACAGCTGGCGGGTCAGTTGGGGGTTAACCGCGGCGATCAAATTCGCGTCATGGTGCCTTCCGCCAGCCAGTTTACGCCGATGGGACGCGTGCCGAGCCAGCGTCTGTTTAACGTCATCGGCACCTTCGCCGCCAACAGCGAAGTTGACGGCTATCAAATGCTGACCAATATCGATGATGCCTCTCGACTGATGCGCTATCCGCTGGGCAATATTACCGGCTGGCGATTGTGGCTTAGCCAGCCGCTGCAGGTTGACACCCTCAGCCAGCAGACGCTGCCGGAAGGTACCAAATGGCAGGACTGGCGCGAGCGTAAAGGCGAGCTGTTCCAGGCCGTGCGGATGGAAAAAAATATGATGGGGCTGCTGCTGAGCCTGATCGTCGCCGTCGCCGCTTTTAACATTATTACCTCGCTTGGCATGATGGTGATGGAGAAGCAGGGCGAGGTGGCTATTCTGCAGACCCAGGGGCTGACGCCGCGGCAGATCATGGCCGTCTTTATGGTACAGGGTGCCAGCGCCGGGATCGTGGGCGCCCTGCTTGGCGCGCTGCTCGGCGTGCTGCTGGCCAGCCAGCTTAATAATTTAATGCCGATTATCGGCGCGTTTTTGGACGGCGCGGCCCTGCCGGTGGCGATTGAGCCGCTGCAGGTGATTATTATCGCTCTGGTGGCGATGGCGCTGGCCCTGCTGTCTACGTTGTATCCTTCCTGGCGCGCCGCCGCCACCCAACCCGCTGAGGCTTTACGTTATGAATAAGATCCTGCTGCAATGCGACAACCTGTGCAAACGCTATCAGGAAGGCAACGTGCAAACCGATGTGCTGCACGATGTCAGCTTCAGCATTCAAGAGGGTGAAATGATGGCGATTGTCGGCTCTTCAGGTTCCGGCAAAAGTACGCTACTGCACCTGCTTGGCGGGCTGGATACGCCGACCTCCGGCGATGTTATTTTCTCCGGTCAGCCGATGAGCTCGCTCTCCGCCGCGGCTCGCGCCGATCTGCGTAACCGCGAACTCGGGTTTATCTATCAGTTCCACCATCTGCTGCCGGATTTTACCGCGTTGGAAAACGTGGCGATGCCGCTGCTGATTGGCAAGAAAAAAGCGGCGGATATCGAACGGCAGGCGAAAGCGATGCTGCAGGCGGTCGGCCTGGAACACCGTAGCCACCATCGTCCGTCTGAGCTTTCCGGCGGCGAGCGCCAGCGCGTGGCGATTGCTCGCGCGCTGGTGAACAAACCGCGGCTGGTACTGGCGGATGAACCGACCGGCAACCTCGACGCCCGCAATGCCGACAGCATTTTTGAGCTGCTGGGCGAGCTTAACGTGGCGCAGCGTACCGCTTTCCTGGTGGTGACCCATGACTTGCAGCTGGCGAAACGAATGAACCGCCAGCTGGAGATGCGCGATGGCCGCCTGACGGCTGACCTGACCCTGATGGGGGCCCAGTAATGGCTTCACCGTTATCTTTACTGATTGCGCTGCGTTTTAGCCGCGGCAGACGCCGCGGCGGTATGGTCTCGCTGATTTCCGTCATCTCTACTATTGGCATCGCATTAGGCGTGGCGGTACTGATCGTCGGCCTGAGCGCGATGAACGGTTTCGAGCGCGAGCTCAACAACCGCATTCTGGCGGTGGTGCCGCACGGTGAAATCGAGCCGGTTAATCAGCCGTGGAATAACTGGAACGAAGCGCTGACGAAGGTTGAAAAAGTGAAAGGCATCGTCGCCGCTGCGCCTTATATCAACTTTACCGGGTTGGTGGAGAGCGGCAGCAATATGCGCGCCATTCAGGTCAAGGGCGTCGATCCGCAGCAGGAGAGCCGCCTGAGTTCATTACCAAACTTTGTGCAGAACAATGCCTGGGCTAGTTTTAAGGCCGGCGAGCAGCAGGTGATTCTGGGTAAAGGCGTCGCCGATGCGCTGCACGTGAAGCAGGGCGATTGGGTGTCTATCATGATCCCCAATTCAGATTCCGAGCACCAGCTGTTGCAGCCGAAACGCGTCAGGCTACACGTGAGCGGCATTCTGCAACTGAGCGGCCAACTGGACCATAGCTTCGCGATGATCCCGATGGCGGACGCCCAGCAGTATCTGGATATGGGCAGCAGCGTGACCGGCATCGCCATTAAAGTCACCGACGTCTTCCACGCCAATACGCTGGTACGCGACGCCGGCGAGGTAACCAACAGCTACGTCTATATAAAGAGCTGGATCGGCACCTACGGCTATATGTATCGTGATATTCAAATGATCCGCGCCATTATGTATCTCGCCATGGTACTGGTGATTGGCGTCGCCTGTTTTAACATTGTCTCGACGTTGGTGATGGCGGTGAAAGATAAAAGCGGCGATATTGCGGTGCTGCGCACGCTTGGCGCGAAAGACGGCTTAATCCGCGCGATTTTCGTATGGTATGGTTTATTGGCCGGTTCGGTCGGGAGCCTGATCGGGGTGGTTATCGGCGTGTTAGCCGCGCTGAAGCTGACATCGATTATCAACGGTATCGAAGCGTTGATCGGGCATAAATTCCTTTCCGGCGACATCTATTTTATTGACTTCCTGCCGTCTGAATTGCACTGGCTGGATGTCGTTTATGTGCTGGTGACAGCACTGTTGCTGAGTTTGCTGGCCAGTTGGTATCCCGCCCGCCGCGCCAGTCGTATTGACCCGGCGAGGGTGCTGAGTGGCCAGTAATTTATCGTCGTGGCCCTTCAACGCTGCATCTATTAAGCCAATTCTGTGACAGCAGAGGCCGCCCAAAGGATGTGGGGTTGGGGCTAATAAGAGGAATGGCTAAATGTATTACGGATTTGACATTGGCGGCAGCAAGATAGCGTTGGGGGTGTTTGATAACGCCCGGCAACTTCAGTGGGAAAAACGCGTTGCCACTCCAACGGAAAGCTATGGGGCTTTCCTGCAGGCGATTGAAGCGCTGGTTCGCGAAGCCGATCGGCGCTTTGGCGTAGAGGGCGCGGTCGGTATCGGTATCCCCGGTATGCCGGAAACCGCGGACGGCAAGCTGTATGCCGCTAACGTTCCCGCCGCCAGCGGCCAACCGCTGCGCGTTGATCTCAGCGCACGCCTGGGGCGTGAAGTTCGTCTTGATAATGACGCCAACTGCTTTGCGTTATCTGAAGCGTGGGATGATGAATTTACCCAATATCCGCTGGTGATGGGGTTAATCCTCGGCACCGGCGTCGGCGGCGGGATCGTGCTTAACGGCAAATCGATAACCGGTCACAGCTACATCACCGGCGAGTTCGGCCATATTCGTCTGCCGGTGGACGCCCTGGAAGTAGTGGGGCGCGATTTTCCGCTAACCCGCTGCGGCTGCGGCCAGCTCGGCTGCATCGAGAACTATCTTTCCGGCCGCGGATTCGCCTGGCTGTATCAGCATTTTTATCATCAATCCTTAACTTCTCCAGAGATCGTCGATCTGTGGCAGCAGGGTGATGCGCAGGCGCGGGAGCACGTCGAACGTTACCTCGATCTACTGGCCGTTTGTCTGGGCAATATCCTCACCATTGTCGATCCGGATCTGCTGGTGTTAGGTGGCGGATTATCTAATTTTACTGCTATAACCGAAGGGCTGGCGCAGCGCCTGCCGCGTCATTTGCTTCCGGTCGCCCGGGTGCCGCGCATTGAGCGCGCGCGTCATGGCGACGCCGGAGGTATGCGCGGTGCGGCCTTCCTTCATTTGACTCATTAATTACAGGGGTAGCTATGCTGTCGCGCCGCTTACATCGCTTAAGCCGTTTCCGCCGTAAAAAACGCCAGTTGCGCGATCGCTTACGGCAACGTGTCTTCTTCGGCGAAGACAAAACGCCGCCGCAGGCAATAGATAAACCGCGGGTGGTGGTGTTAACCGGCGCCGGTATTTCGGCAGAGTCGGGGATTAAAACCTTCCGCGCCGCCGACGGCCTGTGGGAAGAACACCGGGTGGAGGACGTGGCGACACCGGAAGGTTTTGCTCGCGACCCGGCGCTGGTGCAGGCGTTTTATAACGCCCGCCGCCGCCAGTTGCAGAGTGCGGAAATCGCGCCCAATGCCGCGCATCTGGCGCTGGCGAAGCTGGAAGAGGCGCTTGGCGATCGTTTTCTGCTGGTGACGCAGAATATTGATAATCTGCACGAGCGCGCGGGTAACCGCCGGGTTATCCATATGCACGGCGAGCTGCTGAAAGTACGCTGTTCGTGGAGCGGGCAGGTGCTGGAATGGACCGGCGACGTGACGGCGGATGATAAATGCCACTGCTGTCAGTTCCCGGCGGCGCTGCGCCCGCACGTGGTATGGTTTGGCGAGATGCCGCTGGGCATGGATGAGATCTACAGCGGGCTGGCCGAGGCCGATATCTTTATCGCTATCGGAACCTCCGGTCACGTCTATCCGGCGGCGGGGTTCGTCCATGAAGCTCGTTTGCACGGCGCGCATACCGTCGAGCTTAACCTTGAACCAAGCCAGGTCGGCAGCGAATTCGCTGAGAAACATTACGGGCTGGCAAGCGAAGTGGTGCCTGAGTTTATTGATAAGCTGCTGCAGGAAAACTCGCTATAAACTGAAGCAGCCTGCCAGGTAGCATGGGCACAGCCCATTGCTTCCGGCAGCGCTGTTGACAAGGATGAAACGTCATGACAGGAGTCAGACTATGCATAATCCGCTGGTTATCGAAGCGATCATGTTGATCGCGGCCATCGTCGTCGGCGTATGGAGCCAGAGAGTTTTACCTATATACGCCGATAGTCGGCCGATTCTCTTTATACTGTGCTTGTTCATCAGTATCGGCAGCACATTGGGCCTGCTGCTCGATGGCTTAGCCCTGCTCCTCACCGGCCTGGTAGCAACAGGTATTGTACGGATATATGGCCCCCTGCTGCTGCTGGTGGTGCTGTGGAAACCCCTTAATGCGGTCTTCGGTATCATTGAAGATTTTTTGCAGCGCAGAGAAGCCAGGGGGAAATCCCGGCGGCGAAAGCGAAATTAGAAACGTCTTAACGGTCGGAAGTTTCCGACCGCGATGAGTTATTGCTTAAAAAAATTGAATACCTGTCTGCCTGAATATTATGGACAAATTTTAATGCTCGCAAGAACAGGTCTGTAAGCCACTCTGGCTACTTCTAACTTTTAACTATCCAACGTAGATTCCATCTGCGCGGAGTCAGACCACGGGGTGTCGGGAAGTCTTCGCAGAATACTGCGCAGCGCCAGCGCATCGATTAATATAATTGGCACAAAAAGAAATGATATCAACCAAAAGAATGGATTACGGATAGGGAAAATGGTGGTCCAGCGATCGCTATCATCGACGCGTGATAACAATCTATTGCTCAGCGTCGTTACGCAGTATTTAAAGGTGGCGCGAGGTGGTGTCAAAAGAGTAACGGGAGAATTTATACCATTCATATAATCGTTACACCATTGCCAGGACTCGGCATAGCTAATAATCGTATCCTCAATGCTAATGAAGTAACGTGATGCGTAAAAAAATAAAGGTATATTATCATCGCTGATGATAATTTTGACCTTTGGGCTGTCAGGTGGATTAATATGCCAGGCATACCACGTCCGTGAACCTGCCGAACCGGAACCGTTTCTGAAACTGGGGCGAATAACGTCACTCCAGTCGAAAACTAGCGTTTCAACGGGCCATTTAGCAAAAATATTATGGTTATGGCAATGCTTCTGGATATAGATTTTCTGCTGACGGCGATTTAGCCGAATTATCATATCCTTGGGCTTGCTAATGAAAAGGCGTAGTGCATGTATTGCGCTATATAACAACAGGATAAGTATTGGGACAACAAATATTAGCTCCTGAAGGTAACCAACCAAAGGCACGATAATAAACAGGCCTAACAGCGAAACAAAAACTAAGGCAAAAGGTAAGGTGACGCCTAACCACTCACTTCGTGGTACATTCCTACTGATATCACAGTAAATATCATTAACTTCCGTAACGCCGAAGAGTGGCGGGGCTTTAATTTTTATGTTGTTTTTCATTCCATATCCTTATGTAATGTCGAGGTTAATCCTTTAGATATTCATTTCGGTTATGTTTGGCGTGCTAAATAATGACGATTATCTCTTTCAGCGTTACCTTGTTTTATTTATGCAGATTAGCGCCACCCGTAAAGCAGCAAGAGCGATGTAGAATAACGACAGCGTGAGTGAGAAGCAATATATAAAGCTATTGAATAAATTCGGGCGAAATGAATAACCCGCAGCACTTTATTTGTATATGCTTATTAGCGGATAAATGGGAGTGAATATATTAGCTTTTTATATGCTGGATAGCATCGACGCTATCCAGCATATTATTACAATTAACGCCCGGCTTTCAGCTTCTGGTAATACTCTTCATAAATGGCGCTGGCGCTGCCGACGTCATTTTGCCATTCGCCTTTTTCGATAGTGGCGGTATCCGGATACAGCGATTTATCGTTGGCGACTTCCGGGCTGAGCATTTTGCGCGCGGCCAGGTTTGGCGTCGGATAACCGATAGTTTCGGCTACCTGTTTCGCGATATCAGGGCGCAGCAGGAAGTTAATCAACTTAAGCGCGCCGTCAACGTTTTTGGCATTCGCCGGAATCGACAGGCTATCCATCCAGAAAATGCCGCCTTCTTTTGGCCAAATCACTTCCAGCGGGGTGCCAGCCTGACGCGCGACATAAGCGGAACCGTTCCAGACCATGCCAAGGTTCACTTCACCTTCCATATACGGGTTTGCCGGGTTATCGGAGTTGAACGCCGCGACGTTTGGCATCAGCTTTTTCAGCTCGTTATAAGCCGCTTCAATCTCTTTTGGATCGGTGGTGTTGCCGGAATAGCCCAGTTTGCGCAGCGCCATCTGGAACACCTCGCGCGCGTCGTCGGTCAGCAGCAGGCTGCTTTTATATTCCGGTTTCCACAGGTCGGCCCAACTGGTTACGGTTTTCGGGTCGATAGCATCGCTATTGACGCCGATTGCCGTCGCGCCCCAGATGTAGGGAATCGAGTAGTCGTTATTCGGGTCGAAAGGTTTGTTCAGCATCTGCGGATCGAGGTTGCTGAAGTTACTCAGCTTGCTCTTGTCAATCTTTTGCAGCATGCCTTCTTTGCGCATTTTGTCGACGAAATAGGTTGATGGCACCACAAGATCGTAAGCGCCGTCTTTATAGGTTTTGAGCTTGGCGTACATGGTTTCATTCGACTCGTAGGTCGAATAGATCACCTTGATGCCGGTCTCTTTGGTGAACTGTTCCAGCAGGCCTGGCGGCACGTATTCGGTCCAGTTATAGAAGTAGAGCGTTTTGCTATCGTCCGCCTGCGCGGCGCCCATGCCCAAAGCCAGAGCGCCCGCAGCGAGCAGGTGGCGTGACCATTTTTTCATTTTAACGTCCCCTGAGTTTTATCACGTGCAATTAACTGACTGGCGATAACCATCACCAGCGAAAGAACCAACAGAATCGTCGCCAGCGCGTTCACTTCTGGTGAAACGCCGACCTTCACCATGGAGTAGATCTTCAGCGGCAGGATTTCATAACCCGGACCCGTAACGAACGAAGAGACCACCACGTCATCCATCGACAGGGTAAAGCTCAATAGCCACCCGGCCGCTACCGCCGGCAGTGCCAGCGGCAGGATGATTTTGCGCAGGATGGTCATCTCGCTGGCGCCGAGATCTTTCGCCGCTTCCAGCATGCGCACATCAAAGCCTTTCAGGCGAGAGAACACGGTCACTACCACGAATGGCAGACAGAAGGTGATATGCGAAAACAGCAGCGACCAGAAGCCCAGCTGAATACCGATCAGCATAAACAGCACCAGCAGGGAGATAGCCATCACGATATCCGGCGACATCATCACGACGAAAAGCATTCCGCTGACGAACGGTTTACCGCGAAAACGGTAGCGATACAGCGCCACGGCGGTGAGTGAGCCGATAAGCGTGGCGAAGGTTGCCGACAGCACCGCCATGGTCAGCGAGTGCTGGGCGGCCTGCAGCAGGCTATCGTTATTCATCAACAGGCTATACCAGTCGGTGGTGAAGCCTTGCCAGTTGATACCGAAGCGTGAACGGTTAAACGAGTTAACGATCAGAATAATAATAGGGATGTAGAGATACGCGTAAATGGCGGTCATAAAGCCGCCGCGCAGCAGTCGACCGATCATTCCAGCTCCACCTTTTTATTCAGCAGGCGCGCCGCGCGCCAGTAAATCAACAACATCAGCCCCATCACCAGCGTTAAGGTAATACTGGTTGCCGCGCCGAATGGCCAGTCGCGGATATTAAGGAACTGACTCTTGATAACGTTGCCGATCAGCAGATTTTTGGCGCCGCCCATCAGGTCTGAGACGTAAAAGAGCCCCATTGCCGGCAGCATCACCAGCAGACAGCCGGCGATAATTCCCGGCATGGTCAGTGGAATAATGATGCGGATAAAAGTCTGCAGCTTGCTGGCGCCGAGATCTTTTGCCGCCTCCAGCAGCGGGCGATCCAGTTTCTCAATGCTGGAGTAGAGCGGCATCACCATAAACGGCAGCAAAATATAGACCAGGCCGATAATTACCGCCGATGGCGTGTACATAATGCGTACCGGCGTATCGATAACCCCCAACCACAGCAGGAACTCGTTCAGATAGCCTTTGGTACTGAGGAAAATCTTCAGCCCATAGATGCGGATCAGCGAATTCGTCCAGAACGGGACGATAAGCAGGAACAGCAGCAGCGGGCGTACCTTTTGCGGCAAGCGCGCCAGGAACCACGCGAACGGGTAGCCCAACGCCAGGCAGGCGAGGGTCGCCAGCAGCGCCATATTCAACGAGTGCAGCAGCACATCGTAATAGAGCGGATCCAGCAGCCGCGAGTAGTTATCCAGCGTGAAGACCATTTTGACGAAGTTCGCATCGTCGCGGGTCAGGAAGCTGGTGGCGATGATCATCAGGTTGGGCAGAAAGACGAACAGCACAAGCCAACCCACGATGGTGGCGATCACCACATTTTGGAATTTACTGGTGTTCTTCATCGGCCAGCACAACCTCCCAGCTTTCTACCCAGTTAATCGCCATTTTCTGGTCGAGGGAGTGGTCAAAGTCCGGATCGTCTTCATTGAAGAATTCGCTGACCATAACCATCTTGCCGTTTTCCAGCTCAACAACTGACTCAAGGGTCATCCCCTTGTAGTTGCGCTCGCGCACGTAGCCGATAAGGCCATCCGCTTCGCTGCCGTGATGAATTTCATCAACGCGGAGATCTTCCGGGCGCAGCAGAACGTTCAACTGTTGCCCTTTTTCAACGGCGAAGTTGACATAGATATTGCACTCGCGGCCTTCGACGCAGGCGCGTACGCGCTGTTCATCCAGGCGTTCAATAACGGTCGCGTTGAAGATGTTGATTTCGCCGATAAAACTGGCGACGAACAGATTCTTCGGCTCTTCGTAGATTTCACGCGGGGTACCGTCCTGCTCGATTTTGCCATCGCGCATCACCACAATGCGGTCGGACATGGTCAGGGCTTCTTCCTGGTCATGGGTGACGAAAACAAAAGTGATGCCGAGCTTGCGCTGTAGCGCTTTGAGTTCGTTCTGCATCTGCTTACGCAGCTTGTAGTCGAGCGCCGAGAGGGATTCATCAAGCAACAGCAGACGCGGTTTGTTGACCACCGCCCGGGCGATGGCGACGCGCTGCTGCTGGCCGCCGGAGAGCTGGTGAGGCTTACGCTGGGCAAACTCTTCGAGCTGTACCATTTTCAATGCGTCCACCACCCGCGGGGTGATTTCTGCCGCCGGGGTTTTCTGCATCCGCAGGCCGAAGGCGACGTTTTCGAACACGGTCATGTGCGGGAAAAGCGCATAGCTTTGGAATACGGTATTGACGTGGCGGTTTTCCGCCGGGACATGGGTGATATCCTGGTCTTCCAGGTGGATACGTCCGATATCGACGCTTTCCAGACCAGCGATTAGACGAAGAACGGTTGTTTTACCGCAGCCAGAGGGGCCAAGCAGGGTGAGAAATTCACCATTATTGATGGTTAAGTTGAGATCGGAGATAACGGTCTTACCATCAAAGCTTTTGCGAATTCCCGCCAGTTGTACCAGCGGAGAAAGCGAACGCGGTTGTATATTCAATTTTTGACTCTGTCCCATGTAGACGCAACGGAAAAGGGATCGCTGCGGGGTTTGTGATTAACCACCTTTGGGGTTGCACATAATTAATAAGGGCCAGCATTTTACGGCAAACGATTGTAATCGCCAATCATTGTTGTACCGCGGTGTATCACCTTTACACATAATGCACGTAAATGTATTAAATTTTGGTTTACGGGCTAAAAATGACCTGACGCAATATTTGTCTTTTCGCCCTTATTGATAATGTTGTCACAAAAAAAGAGGGTGGCCACATGGATAAATTGCTTGAGCGTTTTCTGCAGTATGTTTCTTTAGATACGCAATCGAAGCCTGGCGTGCGTCAGGTTCCCAGTACCGAAGGACAGTGGAAGCTGCTGCGCTTGCTGCAGAACCAGCTGGAAGAGATGGGGCTGGTCAACGTGACGTTAAGTGAGAAGGGCACGGTGATGGGGACCCTGCCGGCCAACGTCGCAGGCGAAATCCCGGCCATCGGTTTTATTTCCCACGTTGATACCTCGCCGGATTTCAGCGGTAAGAACGTGAATCCGCAAATTGTCGAAAACTACCGCGGCGGCGATATCGCCCTCGGCATCGGCGATGAAGTGTTGTCGCCGGTGATGTTCCCGGTTCTGCATCAACTGTTAGGCCAGACGCTTATCACCACCGACGGTAAAACGCTGCTCGGCGCCGACGATAAAGCGGGCATCGCAGAGATCATGACGGCGCTGGCGACGCTGCAGGCGAAAAAGATTCCTCACGGCGATATTCGCGTCGCCTTCACGCCGGATGAAGAAGTCGGCAAAGGCGCGAAGCACTTTGACGTCGCCGCGTTTGATGCCCGCTGGGCGTACACTGTGGATGGCGGCGGGGTCGGCGAACTGGAGTTTGAAAATTTCAATGCCGCCTCGGTGACCATTAAAATTGTTGGCAATAATGTGCATCCCGGCACCGCGAAAGGGGTGATGGTTAACGCTTTATCGTTGGCGGCGCGTATTCACGCCGAAGTGCCGGCCAGTGAGGCACCGGAAACCACCGACGGTTATGAGGGCTTTTATCACCTGACCAGTATCAAGGGCAGCGTTGACCGGGCGGAGATGCACTACATTTTGCGTGATTTCGATCGCAAGCAGTTTGAAGCGCGCAAACGCAAAATGATGGAGATCGCCAAAAAGGTCGGTAAAGGGCTACATCCGGATTGCTACATCGAACTGGTGATCGAAGATAGTTATTACAACATGCATGAGAAGGTGATTGCCCATCCGCACGTAGTGGACATCGCGCGTCAGGCGATGGTGGACTGCGATATCGAGCCGCAGATAAAGCCAATCCGCGGCGGTACCGACGGCGCCCAACTCTCTTTCATGGGGTTACCGTGCCCGAATCTGTTTACCGGCGGCTATAACTATCACGGTAAGCACGAGTTTGTTACTCTGGAGGGTATGGAAAAAGCCGTGCGGGTGATTGTGCGGATTGCGGAGCTGACGGCAAAACGCTAAATCCAGAGCCCGGTCCTGTAGGCCCGGTAAGGCGTGAGCCGCCACCGGGCAAAAAGAGTCCATCTAAGCTGAAGAGGAGGGAACCTCTGATGTCAAATTATCGCCGTAGTTATATCCCCGGCGGCACTTGGTTTTTTACCGTCAATTTGCAAAACCGTCAAAGCGATCTTCTGACTCGTCGAATCGATCAACTCCGCACGGCGATCGCACTCGTTAAACGCAAAAAGCCCTTCCAGATTAACGCGTGGGTTATTTTACCTGAGCATATGCACTGTATCTGGACGTTACCGGAGGGTGATTCCGATTATTCCGCTCGTTGGCGGGAGATTAAAAAGTCTTTTACGCGTGC
Organism: Klebsiella sp. CN_Kp091; assembly: GCF_040065095.1. Lineage (NCBI taxonomy): Bacteria > Pseudomonadati > Pseudomonadota > Gammaproteobacteria > Enterobacterales > Enterobacteriaceae > Klebsiella > Klebsiella sp. CN_Kp091. The sequence continues at coordinate 75,955 of NZ_JBEAIO010000007.1, forward strand.
GTTAGCGCAAAACCAGATCTGGCAGCCGCGTTTTTGGGAACATACCATCCGTAATGATGAAGATTATCGGCGCCATATGGATTACGTTTATATCAATCCAGTGAAACATCGGCTTGTTGGATGCGTGAGGGATTGGCCATATTCAACGTTCCACCGCGATGTGAGGAAAGGGTTATATCCTGAGGATTGGGTTGGGGATACGGTCGAAATAGATGCCGGAGAGCGGCGGTAATATGCCGGATGGCGGCTACGCCTTATCCGGCCTACGGTACCGATGCCATTTGTAGGCCCGGTAAGCGTAGCGCCACCGGGCAGGATGCCGACTCAGTCCTCGAAGAACCAATAGCCGCTGTTGACCAGCGCCGCCAGCATGGCGAGGAACGACGGGTCTTCCAGCGCATCGCCGAAATGTTCGGCGCGCAGCGACAGATGCGTTGCCAGCGCGTCAAGCGCCGGGCGGTGCGGAGAGTCTATTTTTTCGCCGTTGACGAACACTTCGCCATCGATCCGCAGCACGCGCAGGCCGCCAAGGCGGGCGAGCTTATCGCCCTGCTGCAGCGCATCGTAAATTTCGTCCGGCTGATAAGGCGGCTCCGGCGGCGCCACGTCAAGTTCGTGGCGGGATTGGGTAATGAACTCGCCAAACCACTGCTTAAAGTGCTCAGGTTGGTTAATCAGCCCCAGCATCATCTCACGCAGGCGATCCAGCTCAACCGGCAGAATATCGGCCGGATGGTCGCGGGATGGCACGTCCGGGTCGGCGTAGCGCTGGCTGCCCAGTTCACGTTGCAAAATATAATCAGCAAAGCCGCTGAACAGTTCGCGGGCATTCGGCGCACGATAGCCGACCGAATAGTTAAGCGAATTTTCCAGCGAATAGCCTTCATGCGGGAATCCTGGCGGAATGTAGAGAATATCGCCAGGTTCCATCTCTTCATCGATGATGGCTTCAAACGGATCAACCTGCAGCAGATCCGGATGCGGGCAATGCTGCTTCATCGGCACCTTTTCGCCCACGCGCCAGCGCCGGCGACCGGTACCCTGAATAATAAACACGTCGTATTGATCAAGGTGCGGGCCCACGCCGCCGCCGGGGACGGAGAAAGAGATCATCAGGTCGTCGATACGCCAGTCCGGCAGAGCGCGGAAGGGGTGCATCAATGCCGCCGTCGGCTCGTGCCAGTTGTTCACCGCTTGCACCAGCAGCGACCAGTTGTTTTCGCTAAGATGATCGTAGCTTTCAAATGGACCATGGCTGACCTGCCATTTTCCGTCCTGATGACTCACCAGGCGGCTGTCGACCTCGCTCTCCATGGCCAGGCCGGCCAGTTCATCCGGGCTGATTGGGTCGATGAAATTGGCGAAGCCGCGCTTTAACACTACCGGGCGTTTTTGCCAGTAGCGTTCGATAAAGTCGGGCCAGTTTAGCGTTAATTGATAGTCCATATTTATATTCCACAGCAGGTGTCTGTCTGGGATTATAACGGATGCGGCGCCGCGGCGATGCAGGCGTCGTTAAAAAACTGTTGCGTTAGCTCTCTTTATCATCAGGAAGCTGGCGGCCAAAGATAACTTCCATGCAGGCGCCGCCGAGCAGGCTGTCGCCGGTCAGGATATCGCCGTCGTACTGTTCAACGATATCGCGGGCGACAGACAGGCCGACACCCTGGCCCGGGCGCAACGTATCGGCGCGCTGGCCGCGATCGAATACCGCCGTGCGCTGGTTGCGGGGAATACCGGGACCGTCGTCCTCCACCAGAATATGCAACTGGTTGTCGTTGGTCTGGCGTACCGAGACTTCGACAAACTCCAGACAGTACTTGCAGGCGTTATCGAGCACGTTGCCCATCACTTCCATAAAGTCGTTCTGCTCACCGACAAAGCTTATCTCCGGCGAAATATCCAGCGTGATATTAACCCCTTTACGCTGGTAGACCTTATTTAAAGCAGAGGTCAGGCTATCCAGCAGTGGGGCGATCGGGTGTAGTTCGCGGCTGAGAAGCGCATTGCCGCTGCGCATGCTGGCGCGGTGCAGATAGTAGCCGATTTGCTGCGATATGCGGCTAATCTGCTCCAGCATCACCGGCTCCGCTTCGCTGACGCTAATTTTCTCGCCGCGCAGCGAACGTAGGGTGCTTTGCAGCACCGCCAGCGGTGTTTTCAGGCTGTGGGTTAAGTCAGTGAGGGTGGTCCGGTATTTGTCGTAGCGGTCACGTTCGCTTTTCAGCAGGCGATTGAGGTTACTGACCAGGCCGGTAAGTTCACGAGTGGTGTGAGAATCGAGCCTCTCACGATGATGTTCTTCCAGCTCGCGGACCTCTTTCGCCAGTGATTCGATAGGGCGTAAACTCCACCAGGCGGCAAGCCACAGCAGCGGGATGACCAGCAACAGGTTGGCCGCCAGCACGTAGATAAACCAGCTCCACACCATGTAAGAGCGTTTTAGCTCCACCGGAATGGTGTCGACCACCACAATGCTTAATTGCGGCATCTTCGCGGTGGCCGGATAGAGATTAATCGCCACCGAGTGGGTCATCTCCGAGGAGTCATCTTCCTCGCGGATGGCGTCAAGCTGCTCGCGAATTTCATCATTATTGCGCAGCAGCAGACTACTGCTGCCAACATCGGCTTCGATTTCATGGAAGCCGTTGCTCTTCAGCCATTCAGGTTGGATTCGCTTCACTAGCCAGGGGACGTCATGCTGCGCCCACAGCAGTTTGCCTTTGGCATCGTAAATCAGCGTCACCGTCGGGCTCTGCATGTTCAGGTGTTCGGGGATATCGACATCGATATGGTTATTTTCCCACTTCGCCAGCATATAGAACAGGTTGCTCTCGCCGCGCAGCAGGCGGAAGGTGGTTTTATCGAAGCTTACGCTGTAGCCTACCAGCGCAACCATGCCGTAGGCCAGAGACAGGATCAGCACTACGGCGGCGGTTGCCAGCAGAAAGCGGACGCGCAGAGAAAGCGGAAGAATATGTCGCAACACGCCTTTCATCCGCGCAGTTCGAATAAGTAGCCCTGACCGCGCACGGTGGTGATCACGTCCTGCGGATATTGCGCCTGGATTTTTTTGCGCAGCCGCCCCATCAGCACATCGATGGTGTGGCTTTCGCGGAGTTCGGCATCAGGGTAGAGCTGTAGCATCAGCGAATCTTTGCTCACCACTTTACCGCGGTTACGGATCAGCGTTTCCATGATGGTGTACTCAAAGGCGGTGAGCTTAATCGGCTGGTCATTGACCGACAACTCGCGGCGGGATAAATCTACCTGGAACGGCGGGATCGAGATAACCTGCGAGGCCAGGCCGCTATTGCGACGCAGCAACGCCTGCATGCGGGCGGCGACCTCTTCGATATGGAAGGGTTTGGTGACGTAGTCATCGGCGCCGGCGCTCAGCACCTCGACTTTATCCTGCCAGCCTTCACGGGCAGTCAGCACCAGTACCGGTACCGATACGTCGTGACTACGCCAGCGGCGGATCAGCGACAGGCCGTCTTCATCCGGCAGGCCAAGGTCAACGATGGCGACATCCGGGATATGCTCGCCCAGGTAATAATCTGCTTCCTTTGCATCTTCCGCGGCATCCACCTGATGCCCCAGTTCCTGTAGCTGGACCTTGAGGTGATGGCGCAGCAGAGCATTATCCTCAACGACGAGTACGCGCATGCCCATTCTCCATTTCATTTACGATTTGAATAGTTTAACGCGATTATGTGGCGCTGGGGGTAAACATTATTTAAACCAGGCGGGAGAGAGCGTGTTTCTGCGTGGAAAGTCGTGATTGACAGGTAGCATGCGCGAAGAGATTGCCCATGCTACCTGAGTCAGACTGGTTACTTCAGCTCGTCGACCATGGTGGTCGCGCGACCGATGTAGTTAGCCGGAGTCATCGCCTTCAGGCGGATTTTTTCTGCTTCCGGCAGCGGCAGGCCGTCGATGAACTGCTGCATGCCTTCGGCGTCGACGCGCTTACCGCGGGTCAGCTCTTTCAGCTTCTCGTACGGTTTTTCGATACCGTAGCGGCGCATGACGGTCTGGATCGGCTCAGCCAGCACTTCCCAGTTGTGATCCAGTTCGTCCAGCAGACGATCCTGGTTCAGCTCCAGTTTGCGCACGCCTTTCAGGGTGGATTGGTAAGCGATCAGCGCATAGCCGATGCCCACGCCGAGGTTACGCAGCACGGTGGAGTCGGTCAGGTCGCGCTGCCAGCGGGAAACCGGGAGTTTGCTGGCCAGGTGCTGCATGACGGCGTTCGCCAGGCCGAGGTTGCCTTCGGAGTTTTCGAAGTCAATCGGGTTCACTTTATGCGGCATGGTTGAAGAGCCGATTTCGCCCGCAATGGTTTTCTGTTTGAAGTGGTTGAGCGCAATGTAGCCCCACACATCGCGATCGAAATCGATCAGGATGGTGTTGAAGCGCGCCATGCAATCGAACAGTTCGGCAATGTAGTCGTGCGGCTCGATCTGGGTGGTGTACGGGTTCCATTGAATGCCAAGCGAAGTAACGAACTCTTCGCTGAACTGGTGCCAGTCAACTTCCGGATAGGCAGCGATGTGGGCGTTGTAGTTACCGACCGCGCCGTTGATTTTACCGAGGATTTCCACCTGATTCAGCTGACGGTACTGGCGCTCCATACGGTAGGCGACGTTGGCCATCTCTTTGCCCATGGTGGACGGGGTAGCCGGTTGACCGTGGGTACGAGAAAGCAGCGGCACGTCACGGTATTGGGTCGCCAGATCTTTAATCGCGTCAATCAGCTTGCGCCAGTACGGCAGCACCACTTCGTCACGTGCGGTTTTCAGCATCAGCGCGTGCGACAGGTTGTTGATGTCTTCAGAAGTACAGGCGAAGTGAATGAACTCTGACACCGCGTGCAGTTCGGCGATATCGGCGACTTTTTCCTTGAGGAAATATTCTACCGCTTTCACGTCGTGGTTGGTGGTGCGTTCGATGGTTTTGATACGCTCCGCGTCCTCTACGCTGAAGTCGGCAACGATTTTATCAAGGAAACCGTTTGCGTCGGCAGCAAAAGCAGGAACTTCCTTGATCGCTGCGTGCGCGGCCAGTTTTTGCAGCCAGCGGACTTCTACCTGTACACGGAATTTCAGCAAACCGAATTCGCTGAAGATACCGCGCAGCGCGCTGACTTTATCGCCGTAGCGGCCGTCTACGGGGGAAACGGCGGTCAGTGAGGATAATTCCATAAATCATAACTCCGGGGTTAAATGAGCAAGAATTTGTTTTGCCTGGTTAACCAGACGATTGCGAGAAAACATGAGCTGCAGACGTCCGCCGCCAACCTGATGCCAGAGCACGGCGGAACGAATGCCGGCGAGTAGGGTAGAGCGTACCTTCGCCTGAACCTGCGGGCTTTGCAGCACGGCAGGGGAGCCTGTGACCTGAATGCGAGGCCCCAGCGGGCTGATGACGTCAACGTAAATGCCGGCCATCGCGCTGAGCAGCGTTTCAGATTGTAGATCAAAATGTTCTAACTGACGGCGCAGGCCGCCGATGCGGTTGCCGAGAGTATCCATCGCCCCTTTGCTGGCGGCGAGTTTACGTTCCAGCACCATCAGGCTCAATGTGTAGCGGGTGAGTTCCGCGTTGAGGCCCTGACGGCTGCTGGTATTCAGCACGCCGAGCAGAGTCTCAAGCCCGAGACGAAGATTGGCTTCACTACCACCGAATACCGCCAGCGTTGAATCCGGGTCGAGATCGATGATGCTGTTCAGCGAAACGTGCAGGGCGTCGCTGTCGCAATGCCCCTGATGCGCCAGTTGCTGAACCAGCCGCGCTGCCTGGCATACGCCCGCCAACGCCAGAGTGATGTCATAATAATTCTTCGCCACGCTTACTCCTTGTAACCCGCCGGGCGTTAATCAGGCGTCCGGCGGAAAATGGTCGATCAGGATACCAGCGGCAGGCGCTGTTCGATAATTCCGCCGCCGAGGCACACTTCGCCGCTATAGAATACAGCCGACTGTCCCGGCGTCACGGCGGCGACGGGTTCATCAAAGATAACTTCGATGCGGTCGTCATCCAGCGCCTTCACGGTGCAGGGGATGTCGGTCTGGCGGTAGCGGGTTTTTACCGTACAGCGAAGGGTGCCCTGCAGCGGCTGACGATCGACCCAGTGTAACTGCTGGGCAATCAGGCCGACGGACATCAGACGCGGGTGATCGTGACCCTGGGCGACAATCAGCACGTTGTTTTCCACGTCTTTATCGACCACGTACCATGGATCTTCGCTACCTTCTTTGGTGCCGCCGATGCCGAGCCCTTTACGCTGTCCGAGGGTGTGATACATCAGCCCCTGGTGTTCGCCTATCTCATCGCCATCGACGGTGATGATTTTGCCCGGCTGCGCAGGCAGATAGCGGCCCAGGAAGTCGCGGAATTTACGCTCGCCGATAAAGCAGATGCCGGTAGAGTCTTTTTTCTTCGCAGTGATCAGATCCAGTTCTTCGGCGATTTTGCGCACCTGCGGCTTTTCCAGCTCACCGACCGGGAACAAGCTTTGCGCGATTTGTTCGTGGCTGAGAGTGTAGAGGAAATAGCTCTGGTCTTTATTGCCGTCGAGCCCGCGCAGCAGTTGGCTTTTGCCGTTGACATCGGCGCGGCGCACGTAGTGACCGGTGGCGATGTAGTCAGCGCCGAGATCTTCTGCGGCGAACTCAAGGAAGGCTTTGAATTTGATCTCTTTGTTGCACAGGATATCCGGGTTCGGCGTACGGCCGGCTTTATACTCTTCGAGGAACAGCTCGAAGACGTTATCCCAGTATTCTGCGGCAAAGTTGACGGTATGCAGTTCAATACCGAGCTTATCGCAGACGGCTTGCGCGTCGGCGAGGTCGGCAGCGGCGGTGCAGTATTCCTCACCGTCGTCTTCCTCCCAGTTCTTCATGAACAGGCCTTCCACCTTATACCCTTGCTGTTGCAGAAGGTAGGCGGAAACAGAGGAATCGACGCCGCCGGACATGCCGACGATCACTTTTTTTGGACTTTCTGACATTGGAATACTCACCACATTGAACTTCAAGGCGGCGTATTCTAGCACGCGCTAACCGTTCAGGCACCCCCTGTGAACGGCCAGTTAAATTCCGCAATCAGCGACAGCGGATGCCGCGGATCCTGCTGATAGCTGCGGATGCTTTCCGCCACCAGCGGCGAGCGCAGGTTTTTTGCGTTAAGAATTTCCTCAGCACTGAGCCACAGACAGCGGTCGATGTCGCTATCATGCGGTTCAGTAGCGCACGTATCGTTAAGCTCAATGGCAAACAGAAAGCGCAGGAACGGCGTATTATCCGGGGCTTGCCACTGGTGCATGCGGATGAAGTGCTGCGGCGCGGCGCGAATACCGGTCTCTTCCCACAGTTCACGCTCGGCGGCCTGCGCCAGAGTCTCATTGGCTTCGAGATGACCGGCTGGCTGGTTCCATAGCGCTTTGCCGTTAATCGTCTCTTCAACAATCAGGAATTTGCCTTTGGCGTGAACCACGCAGGCGACGGTGACGTGCGGTTTAAACATCGAGCTTCCTTATGAATGCGGTTATTCGGTTTGGCGCCATTCGCCGTTGGCTAAGCCATCAAGCGTATAGCCGCCCATGGCGTAGCGAATCAGCCTTAGCGTCGGGAAACCGACATGGGCGGTCATCCGACGAACCTGACGGTTGCGCCCCTCATAGAGGGTAATTTTTAGCCAGCGAGTGGGAATCGATTTACGCTCGCGAATCGGCGGATTGCGCGGCCAAAGCCAGGCGGGTTCATCCACCAGCTCCACGCCGGCAGGTAGGGTGGGTCCATCGTTTAGCGTCACTCCGTCGCGCAGCGCGCGGATCGCTTCTTCTGTAGGTTCGCCTTCCACCTGAACGTAATAAATCTTGCCGGTGCGCTTACCGGGCTGGGTCAGTTTTGCCTGTAGCGCGCCATCGTTGGTCAGCACCAGCAAACCTTCGCTGTCGCGGTCAAGACGACCGGCGGCGTAAACGCCGGCGACCGGAATAAAATCCTTCAGCGTGCTGCGCCCGGACTCGTCGGTAAATTGCGGCAACACATCGTAGGGTTTATTGAACAAGATCACAGTTTTAAGCTGGCGTTCTTTACGTTGTCTGGTCACTTGTTGTGTGCTGAATCGCTCAACGCGATGTTTTCTAAATGAAGTTTTCTGCATGGTATTTTCAGGCTCTCTCAATTGCCGCATTATAGCCTAATTACGAATGCCTTTCATGGACGCAAACATTCAGGTAGTATTGACATGCTCATTACAAATTATTAACAAAAAATTGCTCAAACCGATTCGCAATACAGGCAGGAAGGCAACACGGACGCGAATCTCCGGTTAGCGGGGCGACCCGGTACTCAGGAGTAGGCCGACTAAGCCAACACCAGGCTCGCGTGAAGAGGGAAGAGCAGAACCAGAAGCGCTCGAAGGAGAGGTTAATGGAAAGCAAAGTAGTAGTTCCGGCGGAAGGTCAGAAAATCACCCTGCAAAACGGCAAACTGAACGTCCCTCATAACCCGATTATCCCGTTCATTGAAGGCGATGGTATCGGTGTTGACGTTACCCCAGCGATGCTGAAAGTGGTTGATGCCGCCGTTGAGAAAGCCTATAAAGGCGAGCGTAAAATTTCCTGGATGGAAGTTTACACCGGTGAAAAATCTACCCACGTTTACGGCCAGGATGTCTGGCTGCCTGCTGAAACCCTCGATCTGATTCGTGATTACCGTGTTGCTATTAAAGGTCCTCTGACGACGCCAGTTGGCGGCGGTATCCGTTCTCTGAACGTGGCGCTGCGTCAGGAGCTGGATCTCTACGTTTGCCTGCGCCCGGTACGTTACTATCAGGGTACCCCGAGCCCGGTTAAACACCCGGAACTGACCGATATGGTTATCTTCCGCGAAAACTCCGAAGATATTTATGCGGGTATCGAGTGGAAAGCAGATTCTGCCGAAGCTGACAAAGTTATCAAATTCCTGCGCGATGAGATGGGCGTGAAGAAAATTCGCTTCCCGGAACATTGCGGTATCGGCATCAAGCCGTGCTCTGAAGAAGGGACCAAACGCCTGGTACGCGCCGCTATCGAATACGCGATCACCAACGATCGTGATTCCGTGACCCTGGTGCACAAAGGCAACATCATGAAGTTCACCGAAGGCGCGTTCAAAGACTGGGGTTACCAGCTGGCTCGCGAAGAGTTCGGCGGTGAGCTGATCGACGGCGGCCCGTGGGTGAAAATCAAGAACCCGAACACCGGCAAAGAGATCGTGGTTAAAGACGTGATCGCCGATGCGTTCCTGCAGCAAATCCTGCTGCGTCCGGCTGAATACGATGTTATCGCCTGTATGAACCTGAACGGCGACTATATCTCTGACGCCCTTGCGGCGCAGGTTGGCGGTATCGGTATCGCGCCGGGCGCCAACATTGGCGACGAGTGCGCGCTGTTCGAAGCCACCCACGGTACCGCGCCGAAGTATGCCGGCCAGGACAAAGTGAACCCAGGTTCCATCATCCTGTCTGCAGAAATGATGCTGCGTCACATGCAGTGGTTCGAAGCCGCAGACCTGATTGTTAAAGGCATGGAAGGCGCAATCGCCGCTAAGACCGTGACCTATGACTTCGAACGTCTGATGGAAGGCGCTAAGCTGCTGAAATGCTCTGAGTTTGGCGACGCGATCATTAAAAACATGTAATCCGGTTTTCTGGATTAATGCGAAACGGGAGCCTAAGGGCTCCCGTTTTTATTTGCTTTGTACCGGGTTATCCATAATTAAATAACAGTGAGCTATTCATGCCCACTGCCGCTTGCTACGGTAAATCATCCATTGGCTTTATTGATTGCCATATTTTGCCTGGTTATCCAGGTTATTATTAGAGGTGATATTATGAAAAAGATTATTTTGACCCTGGTATTAGCATCAGCGAGTATTTCTGCCTTCGCGGGTTACCATCCGGTCGCAAGGACCGCAGCCGTAGCCTCAGCCGATCATCCGGTGGCGGTAGCGGCGGCAACCGGCGATAACGGTAACCATCCGGTGGCGCGCACCGCGGCTGTCGCTTCGGCTGACCATCCGGTGGCGGTGGCGGCGGCAACCAGCGATAACGGTCGCCACCCAGTTGCGCGTACCACGGTTGTCGCTTCAGCGGATCATCCGGTCGCGGCGGCGGCAGTGACCAGCCATTAATAATCCTCTTCCCGGCGCCACGCCGGGATTTAGCTACTGCTCACGTCTGCGCATCGATTTCCTTTCCTGCTCCGTTTTACGCTATATTGGCGCTATTATCGTAAATTATCTCTTTATCACAGGTAACATCTGCCATGGCTTTGATCCCTAAAAACTATGCCCGCCTGGAAAGTGGCTATCGCGAGAAGGCGCTTAAAATTTATCCATGGGTCTGCGGACGCTGCTCGCGCGAGTTTGTCTACTCCAACCTGCGTGAACTGACGGTACATCACATCGATCACGATCATACCAATAACCCGGAAGATGGCAGCAACTGGGAACTATTGTGTCTGTATTGTCACGATCACGAGCATTCCAAGTACACTGAGGCCGACCAGTACGGTACAAGAGTGGTGGCCGGTGAAGATGCGCAAAAGGATGTCGGTGAAGCCACCTACAATCCTTTTGCCGATTTAAAAGCCATGATGAACAAGAAGAAGTAGCTACGCTTCGTCGTAATGCACACAGCCTGGCTGCTAATTGACGCCCAGACGCAGGGCTAAATCCTGCGGGTAGGGATCAAAATAGTTCTGCGTCTGCAGATAGCGGTCGGGATATTCGGCCAGGTAGTGCTTAAGCAGCGTCAGGGGCGCCAGAATAGGGAGCAGCCCCGCGCGATAATGCAGTATCACGTCACGCAGCTCGCCGCGCTGACGGCTATTCAACCGTTCGCGGAAATAGCCCTGAATATGCATCAGCACATTGGTGTGGTTTTTCCTGGAGGCGGTATTTTTCAGGATCGCCATCAGTTTATCGCGGTAGGCGACGAAAAAGGCATCCAGGTCCTGCCATTGATGCATCGAGGCGACGAAAGGGCCAATTTCGCGATAGCCGGCCTGATGATGCGCCAGCAACTGCAGTTTATAGCGGCTATGAAAATCCATTAACGCCCGACGGGTCAGGCCATTGGCCCGCAGCGTATTCAGTTCATGTAGGGCGAAAAGACGCTCGACGAAATTCTCTCTTAACTGCGGGTCGTGCAGTCGTCCATCCTCTTCTACCGGCAACCACGGATAGGCTTCCATCAACGCGCGGGTAAACAGGCCGGTACCTTCTTTGCGCCCGCGGTTGCCTTTTTCATCATACAGGCGCACGCGTTCCATGCCGCAGCTCGGTGATTTGGCGCAGACGATAAAGCCTGCTAATTCGCCAAGCCCAGGCAGGTAACCGGCGGTAAAGTCCGCCATTTTGCCCGTGACATCGTCGTGCGGCTCGCTGCTAAAACGCATCTGAATCTCACCTTCGTCGGTCCGCACCAGGCGCAGAGCCGGACGAGGAGAGCTGAGACCGATGGCCATTTCCGGACAAATGGGTTTGAAGGTTACCCACGGCGCCAGTTCATCCATCGCAAATGGCGATCGTTTATGTCCGCCATCAAAGCGCACGGACGAGCCGGTTAAACAGCCGCTGATGCCAATGACAGGTTGCTTATTCATGGCGTACTCCTCGCTTTGTTCTCACTGGATGAGCCGTCCCGCAAAAGCGTTCGACCCGATATATTAAACTTACACAATCATGATTTTTTGTCCAAGTTTTTGGTGTGCTTTTTTAGCGGAGAACATGGCGCACAGGTGCAAAGCTTTTTTTACAGCGAGATAACGTCCAGAGAGGCAACGTGCTGGCGCCAGAGGTCTATCTGCCTCTGGCGTGCAGCGGTGAGCTGGCCCGAGGTCACCAGTAACCAGCGGCGTTGAGGGAATATTTCCGGGGCCAGCGCGGTGGGCGGCATCGGCAGCACATCAATGCGATGACCTTGTCCGGTGCGCATGAGCGCTTCCAGCCAGATTTCACATGGGTCGCTCAGGTGCCAGCCGGTAATCAGATAGTTATCGCCCGGCGCGCGTTTATCGCCTTCAAGACAAAAGGAGGTGTAGGAGATGATAATGCCGTCGAGGATCTCACGCAGGGTCTGCATCGCCGGCACATTAGCCGATACCTTACTGCGTAACGGGCGCAATACGTTGGTAACCAGCTCAGGGCGGGGATATTCCCGACCGGCGTCGTAAATCAGCTGGCGCAGGGATTCGATTTTTCCCTCTTTCAGCCGCTGCAGCATGTTGTCCTGCAGGACAAGCCAGTTATTGCCTGGGCCGCTATCAGGGCGGGTCAACAGCGGTTTGACCTGGCTTACGGGAACACCTTTTTTTACCCAGTCGAGAATTTTCAGCGCCAGCTGGACATCGTTATCGTTATAGAGGCGGTGGCCTCCATCGGTGCGCTCGGGTTTAAGCAGGCCGTACCGGCGTTGCCAGGCCCGCAGCGTGGTTGCGTTGATGCCGCAAAGACGGGAAAATTCGCCGATGGAGTAAGACATTGCAATTACCTGATAACCGAGATTGCTTCTAATATACTACGGATGACGGCCGGTTGAATGCCGTGGCGCTGGTAATAAAGCGCTAGTCTTATGCTTTAAAATCGATACTCGTATTTTTAAACGTCTGATAAGCGTCATCATCCGGCGCGGCGGGAATGTCTGCTTGCATAAATGCGGCTACAACAGTGTTGCATAGTTCTTCATCACCCTTTTCCACGGTAGCGGAATTTACGGTGCCATCACGCTGCAGCGACAAACGAATACGACAGGTTTGCCCGGGATACTCCACGGAATCAGGCATTTTGGCTTTGACGGCGGTCATTATCTGATACGCGTAGGTAGCCCGACTTGATGGTTTCGACGAAGGGAGGCTGGCGAATAGATCGTCTACTTCGGTGGCGCTCGCCGCCGCGCGCGGCGTGGGCTGAGGATGATGACAACCTGCCAGCAGTAAAGGGAACAATAACAACACCAACGGTGATTTGCCTGGCATAGTAACGCGTCCTTGTTGATTTGGTATGGGCCAATCTTAGCGGTAGACGTTAATCCCTGATAGCTGCTAAACATAGGTGCTTCTACCGTTCGCTCACCGATTCCCTGAAGACGATTATCACGACGGTAAGCGCAGTGGTGGCGTTTGAGAGCCGGAGACGCTTCGTCGCCAGGCGCCGGGCGCCTGACCATACTGGCGTTTGAAGCTGCGGTTAAAAGATTGCTGGGAGTCGAAACCCAGCGCTATCGCTACGTTTAAAATGGGCTCGTCGCTGTTGGCTAAGCGCTCGACCGATCTTTGCAGCTTATGCATGCGAATATATTCAGCGAGAGGGTAACCGGTGTGCTCCTTGAAGATCCGCTGCAGGTGCCATTTCGAATAGCCCGCGCGCCTGGCAACGGTCTCGATATCCAGACGGCTCTCGAGATTATTGTCGATCCAATCGAGTAGATCATGAATTACCGCAGCAGTATTCATCTTGCGCTCCACGTAATTATAAAAGCACCTTTAATTGTTGCATTTAAAGGTGGCTCGTTTTGGCATTAATTGCAAGTTTTATTGTTGCAATTAATTCCTTGCCGTAAACAGGCCTTTCTACAGCCAGAGGAATAGCACAGAAAGTGCAACAATTATTCTTGCACTTAGTTAAGCGCCTTCCTACAATCGCCGCGATAGTGTATTCGCAACTGTTACAGTTTTGTGGCGATGAACGACACAAATGGCCTCAAGCCTGCCCGGACAAAGGAAGTGGCGCGGCGTCTCCCGCAGCGTCTTGCCCGGCGGCGACAATTACCGGAATAAAAATAATGAGCCTGCAAAAAACCTGGGGAAAACGTCATCTGACTGCGGTAGGTATGGTGCTACTCTCGGCGCTGCTCGCCGGCTGCGATGAAGGCGTCGCGCAAAACGCCGCGCCGCAAGCGCCTGCCGTCAGCGCCGCTGAGGTGGTGGTGAAATCCATTAGTCAGTGGGATAGCTTTAATGGCCGGATTGAGGCGGTGGAAAGCGTGCAGCTACGTCCCCGCGTCTCTGGCTACATTGATAAAGTGAATTACACCGACGGTCAGGAGGTGAAGAAGGGGGAGGTGTTATTCACCATTGACGATCGAACCTATCGCGCCGCGCTGGAACAGGCGCAGGCAAGCCTGGCAAGAGCGAAAACGCAAGCCAGCCTGGCGCGCAGTGAAGCAAACCGCACCGATAAATTAATCAATACTAACTTGGTATCCCGGGAAGAGTGGGAGCAGCGCCGCTCCGCCGCGGTCCAGGCGCAAGCGGATATTCGCGCCGCGCAGGCGGCGGTTGATGCCGCGCAGCTTAATCTGGACTTCACCAAAGTGACCGCGCCTATCGACGGCCGCGCCAGCCGCGCGTTAATCACCAGCGGTAATCTGGTCACCGCCGGCGATACCGCCAGCGTTCTTACCACGCTGGTGTCGCAGAAAACGGTTTACGTCTACTTTGACGTGGATGAGTCGACCTATCTTCACTACCAAAATCTTGCCCGTAGCGGGCAAGGGGCCTCCAGCAGTCACCAGGCATTACCGGTTGAGATCGGCCTTGTGGGCGAAGAGGGCTACCCTCATCAGGGCAAAGTGGATTTTCTGGATAATCAGTTAACGCCGAGCACCGGTACGATCCGCATGCGCGCGCTGCTGGACAATTCGCAGCGTCTGTTCACGCCGGGACTCTTTGCCCGCGTCCGCTTGCCGGGCAGCGCTGAATTCAAAGCCACGCTTATCGACGACAAAGCGGTACTGACCGATCAGGACCGTAAATATGTCTATATCGTTGATAAAGAAGGTAAAGCTCAGCGTCGCGATATCGCGCCGGGGCGGCTGGCTGCCGGTTTACGTATCGTCAAGCAGGGGCTGAACCCAGGCGACAAAGTTATCGTCGATGGCTTACAAAAAGTGTTTATGCCGGGGATGCCGGTTAACGCGAAGAACGTTGCCATGACTACCAGCGCCGCCCTCAACTGATCCCTTATCTGAGAATCCGATCTATGGACTTTTCCCGCTTTTTTATCGATAGGCCGATTTTTGCCGCCGTGCTGTCGATTTTGATTTTTATCACCGGCTTGATCGCCATTCCGCTGTTGCCGGTCAGCGAATATCCTGACGTCGTACCGCCCAGCGTGCAGGTGCGGGCGGAATATCCCGGCGCCAACCCGAAAGTGATTGCGGAGACCGTGGCGACGCCATTGGAAGAAGCCATCAACGGCGTCGAAAATATGATGTACATGAAATCCGTCGCAGGCTCTGACGGCGTGCTGGTAACTACCGTCACTTTCCGTCCGGGAACCGACCCCGATCAGGCGCAGGTTCAGGTGCAAAACCGGGTATCACAGGCCGAGGCGCGTCTTCCGGAAGATGTGCGGCGTTTAGGTATCACTACCCAGAAGCAATCGCCAACCCTGACGCTGGTTGTGCATCTGTTTTCACCCGGCGGTAAGTACGATTCACTGTATATGCGTAACTACGCCACGTTGAAAGTCAAAGATGAACTCGCGCGTCTGCCCGGCGTCGGGCAGATCCAGATTTTCGGCTCGGGTGAATATGCGATGCGCATCTGGCTGGATCCCAATAAGGTTGCGGCGCGCGGGTTAATCGCATCGGATGTGGTGACGGCGATGCAGGAGCAAAACGTTCAGGTTTCCGCCGGACAGCTGGGCGCCGAGCCGCTGCCGAAAGAGAGCGATTTTTTGATCTCTATTAACGCTCAGGGGCGTCTGCACACGGAAGAAGAGTTTGGCAATATTATTCTGAAAACGGCGCAAGACGGTTCGCTGGTGCGCCTGCGCGACGTGGCGCGTATCGAAATGGGCTCGGGTAGCTATGCGTTACGTTCCCAGCTTAACAATAAAGACGCAGTCGGGATTGGTATTTTCCAGTCGCCAGGGGCGAATGCTATCGATTTGTCTAACGCCGTTCGCGCTAAAATGAACGAACTCTCCACCCGTTTCCCGGAAGATATGAAATGGGCGGCGCCGTACGATCCGACGGTGTTTGTGCGTGATTCGATTCGCGCGGTGGTGCAAACGCTGCTGGAAGCGGTGGTGTTGGTGGTGCTGGTGGTGATTTTGTTCCTGCAGACGTGGCGAGCGTCGATTATTCCGCTGATTGCGGTGCCGGTATCGGTGGTGGGCACCTTCAGCATTCTTTATCTGCTGGGCTTTTCGCTGAATACCCTGAGTCTGTTCGGGTTGGTACTGGCGATCGGTATCGTCGTGGATGATGCCATCGTGGTGGTGGAAAACGTCGAACGAAACATTGAAGAGGGGCTGGCTCCGCTAGCGGCGGCGCATCAGGCGATGCGCGAAGTCTCCGGGCCGATTATCGCTATCGCGCTGGTGTTGTGCGCGGTGTTCGTGCCGATGGCGTTCCTCTCCGGGGTAACGGGGCAGTTTTACAAGCAGTTTGCGGTGACGATTGCGATATCGACGGTGATCTCCGCCATCAACTCGCTGACGCTCTCGCCGGCGCTGGCTGCGCTGCTGTTAAAACCGCACGGTGCGGCGAAAGATTTCCCGACCCGGCTTATCGATCGCTTGTTCGGCTGGATTTTCCGTCCGTTTAACCGTTTTTTCCATCGTAGCTCAAACGGCTATCAGGGGCTGGTGGGCAAAACGCTCGGGCGACGCGGCGCGGTGTTTGTGGTCTACGTCCTGCTGCTCTGCGCGGCTGGCGTGATGTTTAAAGTCGTACCCGGCGGATTTATTCCGACGCAGGACAAGCTGTATTTAATTGGCGGCGTGAAAATGCCGGAAGGCTCTTCACTGGCGCGCACCGACGCCGTGATCCGCAAAATGAGCGAAATCGGTATGAATACCGAAGGCGTGGATTATGCGGTGGCCTTTCCGGGGCTTAATGCCCTGCAGTTCACCAATACGCCGAATACCGGGACGGTCTTTTTTGGTCTGAAACCGTTCGACCAGCGAAAACATACCGCTGCGGAAATTAACGCCGAGATTAACGCCAAAATCGCGCAAATTCAGCAGGGCTTTGGTTTCTCGATTCTGCCGCCGCCGATTTTAGGACTGGGTCAGGGTTCCGGCTATTCGTTGTATATTCAGGATCGCGCCGGTCTGGGTTATGGCGCGTTGCAAAACGCGGTGAACGCGATGTCGGGTTCAATTATGCAGACGCCGGGAATGCATTTCCCGATATCGACCTACCAGGCGAACGTGCCGCAGCTGGATGTGCAGGTCGATCGTGATAAAGCGAAAGCGCAGGGCGTGTCGTTGACCGACCTTTTCGGTACGCTGCAAACCTATCTGGGGTCATCGTATGTGAATGATTTTAACCAGTTTGGGCGTACCTGGCGCGTGATGGCGCAGGCCGATGGGCCGTTCCGCGACAGCGTGGAAGATATCGCTAATTTACGCACCCGCAATAATCAGGGCGAAATGGTGCCAATTGGCAGTATGGTGAATATTAATACCACCTACGGGCCGGATCCGGTGATTCGCTACAATGGCTATCCGGCGGCGGATTTGATTGGCGATGCCGATCCCCGCGTGCTCTCGTCCACGCAGGCGATGACGCAGCTGGCGGGCATGTCTAAGCAGATACTGCCGAACGGGATGAATATTGAGTGGACGGATCTCAGCTTCCAGCAGGCCACGCAGGGCAATACGGCGCTGATCGTCTTCCCGGTCGCGGTCCTGCTGGCGTTCCTGGTGCTGGCGGCGCTGTATGAAAGCTGGACGCTACCGCTGGCGGTTATCCTTATCGTCCCGATGACCATGCTCTCCGCGCTGTTCGGCGTCTGGCTGACCGGCGGCGACAATAACGTATTTGTGCAGGTGGGGCTGGTGGTGCTGATGGGGCTGGCGTGTAAAAACGCGATTCTGATTGTCGAGTTTGCCCGCGAACTGGAAATTCAGGGTAAAGGGATCATGGAAGCGGCGCTGGAAGCCTGTCGCCTGCGTTTACGCCCGATTATCATGACCTCGATTGCCTTTATTGCCGGGACGATCCCGCTGATTCTTGGCCACGGCGCGGGGGCGGAAGTGCGCGGCGTCACCGGGATCACGGTATTCTCCGGTATGCTCGGCGTGACGCTGTTTGGTTTGTTCCTGACGCCGGTGTTTTACGTGACGCTGCGAAAACTGGTGACGCGTGGCAAACAGGCAAGGGACGTCTTGCCCGCGTAGGTCGCTGCTAATAACAAAAAACCGCCTTTTCGTTTAAGGCGGTTTTTTTTCGCAACAAGAAAAGTTAATGCGCTTCTTTATAGCGGGCAGTCAGCTCAGGCAGCGGATCGCAGCCGCTGGTATCGGCTTTTTTGACCTCTTCCAGGGCGCTTGCCACGGTGTGGCGAGCTAACACCGCGAGCGACGCCTGCTCGGCTTCATCGGCTACGGACTTAAAGTACCAGCAAGCATTGGCGCTGACCACGCAGCGAGCCGGGACGTCAGGGCGAGACGCCCACAGTTTTTTATCTTCAATAACGGAAAGATAGATATCACGCAGCGTGATTTGGTCGGCAGGGCGGCCAAGATGAATAGAGCCGTTGCGGCCAAGCGTGGAAACGATGATACCGTCGCGAGTGAGCGGAACCATGAGTTTACGGATAAAGCTCGGGTTGGCTTCCAGGCCGTAGGCCAGAATCGCGCTCGTCGAACGTTCACCCAATTGCTCCGCCATCGCTACGCTGAGAACCATCTGCAAAGCTGTCGGGAAGCGGTAATCTAACATTTTCTTATCCTGGATTGCGGTGAATCTTGTTCTTTTTGGCACCGCAGAGGTAAATAATCAGTGAGTAACACTATAACAAATACGGTAATTTTTTTGAAGCAATCTTAGCCAGGTCCCTCGCTTGCGGCCGCCAGCAGCGGCACGACGACATCGCTGATGGGTGTGGCAACGCCCAACCTTCGGCCATAGCGTTGTATGACTCCGTTACGGATGTCCCATTCCAGCGGACGATTGGCCTGACGGTCGGCGAGTATCGAGGTGCTTAAATCCGCCGGCGCCTGATGAAACCCATCAACAATTTCCTGCGGCACGCTATCGGCGAGTACCGCCCCTGCGGCGCGCGCCACCGCCAGACACTCGTGAAGATAGGCCAGCGCCAACCCGGTGATGTCCTGGCGCGAAAACATCCCGGCGCGGCGATTCGCCAGTACCATCAGGCCAGCGACGGCATTTTGCAGCAGTTTCCGCCACGCGACCGAGGTGAAATCTGCCGTCAACTCAACCGCGCAGCGGGTACCGTTGAGAACCTCGACTATCCTCTTCACCTGCGGCGTATCGGGTAGCGTCAGGCGCGGTTTGGCACGTAACCATACCGAAGCATCCGCCTCTCGTTGTGCCGGAAACCAGACAACCGAAGGCAACACCTTTGCGCCGTTAACATAGGGGTCAAGCAGGCTTTCCTGTTCAACGCCGTTCTGTAGCGCGCAGACCATCGTGTTTTCATCACACAGCGCGTTAAGCCAGCCCGCGCAATCCGCTACCTGGGTGGTTTTCACCGCCACAAACAGCAACTCAACCGGGCGTTCCAGCGTATGCGGATCGGTCAATACGGGCCCTGGAAGGATCGTTTCGCCGTCATCCCGGCGTAAAATCAATCGCTGATGTGCGGTGCGTCCGCAGAGCAGCGGTTTACGGCCCGCTTCATGCAGCACGGCGGCAATGGTTGTGCCAATAGCGCCAGGACCTAGCAACGCGACGGAGGAAAAGTTAGACATCATGCATTCTCCTGATTGAAGCCTACCCATTAATGATACAAATTTTCGGCAAAAGCCAGGATCAATTGCCGATATCGGGCAACACTTAGAGCAAAGGCATGGTCTATGCTGGCATTGTGCTTTAAACTGCGCGCTGCAAAATTGAGTAGATAAACGATTAATCAGGCGGTAATGGCGATGAACGGTACGATCACAACGTGGTTTAAAGATAAAGGTTTCGGATTTATCAAAGATGAAAATGGTGATAACCGCTATTTTCACGTGATTAAGGTCGCCAATCCGGATCTGATTAAGAAAGACGCGGCGGTCACGTTTGAGCCCACGACTAATAATAAAGGTCTCTCGGCTTACGCGGTTAAAGTCATCCCGGAAAGCAAACATCTGTATATTGCCGGTGAGCGTGTGAAGCTGACATCGATTAAGTCTTACCTGGTATACAGTGAGGAAGTGCCGGCCGATACGCGTATCGACAAGGAAAATGCGGTGCTCTCCGTGGGACTACTGATGAACAGCATCAAGCCGAAAGAGAGCGTGAAGCCGGGCGAAATGCGTACGCTGAAAAAGTTGGCGATCACTACCTTTCAGGGCACAACGCTCATCTTCTCTGAAGATGAAATCGACATCGACGCCACGGTGAAGCTCCTTAAAGTCTAATCCTGATTTACCGTATCCGAAGCAGAATTCAAACGATTGTAGAAACGACGATGACAAAACTTACCTTACAAGAACAGATGCTGAAAGCGGGTCTGGTCACCAGTAAAAAGATGGCTAAGGTTCAGAGAACGGCGAAAAAGTCACGCGTTCAGGCGCGTGAAGCCCGCGAGGCCGTTGAAGAAAACAAAAAAGCCCAGCTTGAGCGCGACAAGCAGCTCAGCGAGCAGCAAAAGCAAGCGGCTTTAGCAAAAGAGTACAAAGCGCAGGTTAAGCAGCTGATTGAAATGAACCGAATCACGATTGCGAAAGGTCAGATCGCTTTTAACTTTACGGATAATAATCTCATCAAAAACATTGATGTGGATAAAACCACCCAGGCGCAGCTCATTAGCGGCCGTCTGGCGATTGCCCGCCTTGCTGTTGATAATAACGGAAAATACGAATACGCGATTATTCCCGCCAGCGTGGCGGATAAAATCGCCCAGCGCGACGCCGAGAGTATTGTGTTGAACAGCGCCCTGAGCCAGGAAGCAGAGGACGAAGACGATCCGTACGCTGACTTTAAAGTACCTGATGATTTGATGTGGTAATCAGGAGCAATGCGTTGCTGCCATTCATTGTGCGCCTTTCGTCATGGGGCGGGGGCGCAATTTCAGATACCGATCACAATTTTCCCGTTTATAAATATCCTTTCTGTCACTGGATGTTATCATCCAGCCGGTAAATACCTTTCAACTCTACCGAGGCTTTGATGCTGGAGAATGTAATCATCTGATAATCAGTTTGCCGACCTTTCAGGCCGGGCTGGTTATCACTGCGCTGAAATCGAATGCGGACACCGCTGCGTGTTTGCACGTTTTGCACATGATGATTAAACAGGTTTTCCAGTATGAATTTATCCCGTCAGGAACAACGTACCTTACACGTTCTCGCGAAAGGCGGACGTATTGCGCACATTCGCGATACCTCAGGCCGCGTCATCGCCGTGGAGTGCTATAGCCGCGAAGGCCTACTGCTCAGCGACTGTACGCTCGCCGTCTTCAAAAAACTCCGCACTAAAAAACTGATTAAATCCGTTAACGGCCAGCCGTACCGCATCAACACCAGCGGGCTGAATAACGTTCGCGCCCAGCCGGATAACCGCTAAGGAGAGTGACATGACCACAACTATCGATATCCCACGTATCTTTACCATCAGCGAAAGTGAACATCGTATCCATAACCCCTTCACAGCGGAAAAATATGCCACGCTTGGCCGCGTACTTCGCCTGCAGGCAGGGGCGCAGATCCTCGACCTTGGCAGCGGTTCTGGTGAAATGCTCTGCACCTGGGCGCGGGACCATGCTATCGGCGGTCTGGGCATTGACATGAGCCCATTGTTTACCGCGCAGGCAAAACAACGCGCCGCAGCACTTGGCGTTAGCGATCGCGTCACTTTTCTCCATAGCGATGCGGCAGGTTACGTTGCCGAACGGCAATACGATGTGGCGGCCTGTATCGGCGCGACGTGGATAGCCGGCGGCGTCGCCGGAACCGTGGCGCAGTTAGCCCGAAGCCTTAAGCCTGACGGTATGCTACTTATCGGGGAGCCCTGGTGGCGTAAGGTACCCGCCACAGAAGAAGAAGCGCGTGCCTGCGGTGTTTCTGCGGTGGCTGATTTGTTGCCGCTTCCGGCGCTGGTCGCCTCTTTTGGCGAACTGGGCTATGACATTGTTGAGATGGTGCTGGCTGACCGCGAGGGGTGGGACCGTTATGAAGCGGCTAAATGGCTGACGATGCGCCGTTGGCTGCAGGCGCATCCGGATGATGAATTTGCGGTTGAGGTCCGTGCGGAGCTCAATGCCGCACCGCTTCGCCATGTCACTTATACCCGGGAATATTTCGGTTGGGGCGTTTTTGCGCTGATGCAGAAATAACTCTCGTTATATTTGGTCAATTTATTTGAACTATTCTGTTAAATAAACGCCATTTATACATTTTGGCTAAGGGGTAGAGTAGGGGAACCACAAGCAGACGCGGAACGTTATCTCCGCGTCTGCTGAATGTTTTGCCGAAATCAGGGGCTATCCTCATGAAAAAGATTGGATTTTTGTCATTTGGCCACTGGACGCCATCGTCGCAGTCGGCGACCCGTTCCGCTGCCGACACGCTCTTACAATCCATCGATCTGGCCGTTGCCGCCGAAGAGCTAGGCGCGGACGGCGCCTATTTTCGGGTTCACCATTTCGCCCGCCAGCTCAGTTCACCGTTCCCGCTACTGGCCGCTATCGGCGCGAAAACTAAGAAGATTGAGATCGGCACCGGCGTTATCGATATGCGCTATGAAAATCCGCTATATATGGCGGAGGATGCCGGCGCTGCAGATTTGATCGCCGGTGGGCGTTTACAGCTTGGCATCAGCCGGGGTTCGCCGGAACAGGTGATTGATGGCTGGCGTCATTTCGGTTTTCAACCGCAGGATGGCGAGTCCGACGCTGACATGGCGCGGCGCCATACTGAGGTTCTGCTGGACGTGCTGCGCGGCGAAGGTTTCGCTAAACCTAATCCGCAACCGATGTTTCCCAACCCGCCGGGATTGCTGCGTCTTGAGCCGTACTCCGCCGGACTACGTGAGCGTATCTGGTGGGGCGCGGGCTCTAATGCTACGGCGATGTGGGCGGCGAAGCTCGGCATGAACTTGCAAAGCTCGACGCTGAAAGATGATGAGACGGGCGAACCATTCCATATTCAACAGGCGAAACAGATCCGCGCCTATCGTCAGGCCTGGACTGAGGCGGGGCACACGCGTACGCCGCGGGTATCGGTCAGCCGAAGTATTTTTGCCCTGATGGACGATCGCGACCGAATGTATTTCGGCTCCAGCCGGGATAACAGCGACAGTATTGGTTTTCTTGATGAGAAAACCCGCGCCATTTTCGGCCGCAGCTATGCCGCTGAACCCGATAAGCTCGTCGAACAACTGAAACAGGATGAAGCGATCGCAGAAGCGGATACTTTATTGCTGACGGTGCCGAATCAGCTGGGCGTGGATTATAACGCTCACGTGATTGAGTCTATTCTGCGGTACGTTGCACCAGCAATGGGATGGCGCGACTAAATAAAAAGCCTCGCGAGTTATAAAACCTGCGAGGCTTTAAAATGAAAAATCCGCGCCGGGGCGCGGATTTTATCGTCTACGTGAAAGCGGTCAAATGCTTGATATACCTCATTGGACGCCGCACGATCTGCATCGTACAGTACGAACGGGATTATCTCGTTTGCAGTGTCCAAATGAGATAGCAGAGGCCGTATTGGTGCATACACGTGGCGGCGTTGAAGGAATTTATAATTTGTATAAATATGATGCGGAGTGCCGTAAGTGGTTGCAGGCGTGGGCGGATTATTTAGATACTTTGAATACGTAGCGAGAGTGAAAAGCGGCCCCGAATGGGGCCGTTATGATGATATGCGGGAATTACCAAGTAGAATCAGCGAGTGGCATAAACGTAAGCGATTCTACTTGGTTGCTTGTGGTGTAGGCGGCCTGCATAGATAGAGGGATGTGGAAACCCTCAAGTGTATAGCGTTCTTTCATTCCAAACTGAAGACCGCCAATTATTTTGGGCGGAATGGACTTATCTGGGGCGTCAAATTGCTCATGCATCCAGCTAAGACTCATTTCTTTCTGTAGCGGTGAAGGCAATTCATTTGGGAATCGTATTGACGGTTTATCCTCGTCCAAAAGCGTGAGCGTCACACAGAATAGTTTTCGGGATGAACGATGGAATGCCAGATAAACACCTTCCTTGACCATATCTAGTTCAAGAACGGGGTCCCCAGAATCACCAGTTGGCTTAGTTTTGTATGGGATCAAGCCATTGTCGAAAATATCTTGATAGGTTTTACCGATGCTTTTCAGTAATGCTTCTACGTTTACTGTCATTTTTTATATAACCCCACGCTTTCATTAATCTGATGTAGCTCTGCCCTTGCTTCCTCTAATTGTTCATCTGAAGCCCCGTACTCTTTGAGTGCTGGTTTTTCAGCGTCAAAGTTTTGATCTGCTGCGGTACGGAGATCATAGCTGTGAGCAATTATCTTTTCAGGAGTGTTTCGGCCCCCATAAGTTTCGCTATCATTTCGATGTATCCCTTTAGGAATACCTATAGCAGCTACTCTTTTAGAGAGCTTTTTCAGCTCCTTAGGGCTGAGTTCAGGGTGCAACCGCTTATAGTGCGCTTTCACTGCGGCAGCGGAGGGAATATGGTCAACCTCTAGCTCACCTTGCCGCGATCTGCCATCAAAATCACTGTATAGCTTGACCTCAAGGAATTCTACCGGGGGCTTGCTGAGGTAGATGTAGATCGGCGGATGGATGTTGCCCGGAAACACAAGAATGTAATCCCGGAAGTCCTTTTCCTCTGGCAGCGGTGTGGTGGTGATGGTTACGCTCTGAATATCCGGCTGCTCAAGTCCAGGTATCGTGACGGTTCCTGCCTGTGGGTTGTTATTGCCTGTATTCCAGCTAGTTTGCGACCCCGGTGTGTTTGCTGGCGTCCATGTGATTAACGGCTTATCGCTTCGTTCATCTCCCCAGAATTCATAGCTGCCATCGCTCTGCTTCTCCAGCAACCTGACTCGTACCTGATCACGACCACTATCGGAACTGGTGTGATAACCAACTGCTTTCAGCTTCCCGCTATCGTCGTCGGTGATCCAGTTATATCGGACGCGAGTGTTGCTGCTGCCATTCCGGCCTCCGTGGTACCGCCCATAACTACTGGCGGTGGGGGAAGTGGCATAGCTTCCGCTTCACCAAAGAAGAAGCCAGACACTTTATCAAATAGGGATTTTTCCTTTGGCGGTTCTGGTGGCGGTGAAGTTTTCTTCTTCGCAGCCTGAGCGTGCTGTTCAGGTTCCGGGGCTGGCTGAGCGGGTTGTGACTGATAGAAGCTCATTTCGCCGATGTTGCTTTGTGGCTCTTCTGACACCCCTGCATCGGTATTACCAGTACCACGCAGGGCAGACTTTGCGAACACAGGGATAGCGGCTACAGCGGCGGTGGCAGCTATTCTGGTAATGGGCCATTCCGCTGCCCGCTCGCGGTGCTCCTCAAAAGGATCGCCGGGACTATCTTCCACCCAAAGTGTCGTGCTGCCCAGCACCTGATTATTTTTGCAGTTACAAAGCACCTGATCGCCAGTGGCAACACAGGGTTTGTCTTCCGTGAAGTGGTATGCAGTACCATTTATCTGAAATGGCCCATTACACGTTTCCTTTAGACACCATGCCATATCGCTATTCAGAGCAATATTCCGGTCTTCAATAATCGTCGAGGAAGCTGAAATTACCTCCCCACCGCTCGTGGTCTTGTCTCCAAGCCTCACCAGTGCTCTGGTCATAATCCCTCATGAATTATATTGATATTGAAGGCACAATATCCAAAAAGCGACTTAACTTAAATCAGTTTGGATGCAAAATCGCCGCATCTTGCAAGTGAACGAATTCTGGGCATCAAGCAAATAAAAAACGCTTTCGCCATTTTGTTAAGCACTGCATTCAATGAGAACGAGCAAGCGCCTTACATACTACAATGGGTATATTCTGTCTGGTATCTGCTGTAGTCGCCATTGTACTGACTTTGCATGTTCCCGGCAGGCTGGATTTAATAATGAAAGGAGCATAAGCAGGAAGGTCTTTTTCTGGATTAGTTGTATTGTGTGTAACGAACCACTAAATACGGCAGCAGCCACAATGATGAATGTGATGATCCTTTTCATGAGGTGTCCTTTTGGAATAAAATATTAATTACTTTACCCAAAAGGAACCCTGATGTCGGCTAAGATGATTATAGGCCAGATACGTTTATATAGAACTGACATTTACCTTCATCAGTTTTTGAATCCGGTATGTGATTGGTAAAGAGTTTTGCAGATCAGTTTTTGTGAACGTTAAATCAGCCGCAAACTGATAAATATCAAGCCCTGATTCATGACTTATTGTTCTGACATTTTCTACTGTAATTCGCACATCCTTATCCAGTGTCATGCCCTTCTCGATTGTCTTTCTGGCAATGTTCACAACCAGATTTTTAGAATCATCGCTATTGCATTTTGGTGTTTTCTCGCCACAACCAGCCAGTAAACCAGCGGTTATTAATACTAGAAGCATTGTTCTTTTCATCTAGGGTTCCTTCGTTAATTAACGATGCTTTTACTTCTTATTAAATAGGCCATCCATTGTGTCTGCCGCAGACGCTCTACAGTGTGTTCTTTCGCATATAATTCAGGGGATTTAGAGTAGGGTAGTTTATGAGGCCATCCTGGTTAATCCCGGAGTGTGTTGTTCTATTGAGCATGATGGGATGGTTAGTAACTGTGAGATAGGCTGGAACCATCCGTATCTTGAATTGAAAAAGAAATGTTGATGTTTATGTTTTATAGATACTATTGTATAGTAATATTACCTCTTGGTAGGGAATGTTTAATGTTTTTATTAAATTAAAGGAATGAATCATCATGATGGATAAAGTAAATAATTCAAATGACTATACAGGGCCACATTTTATTCTAAATGTAGATTATCTGCAGTCGGGCGATATCATTCTTGAGAGGGGATATGAATGGTATTCAGAAAAGATTTGTGAACAGACCGGTAGTCGATATTCTCACGCAATGATATGCGTTGGTGGCACTATCATTGAGGCAACACGAGCAGGGGGGGTGTTTAGCCGAATTCCTAATCGTTCAACAGTGCGCGAAATAAATGATTTTTTGGTGTTGAGGCTTAAAGAAACACCTGAACCTGAAGTAATAGAAAAGATATGCGGACATGCTCGTTATCTTGTCGGAAGCCAGTACTCCGTATCCGAAGCGCTATCTGTCAAAGGACCACAGTTTTTAAAGCAATTCTCTGAAAATAGTAGAAAACAGTTTTGCTCTCGCTTAGTAGCACAGTGCTATAAAGAAGGTGGCATAAATCTTGTCGATGATATTAACTTTTGTTCGCCAGCAGATATTGAAAAAAATGACGACTTATTGCGTGTAGTCGAGGGGGCAGTCAATCTTGCTTCAGAAGCAGAAGTCCGGCATGCGCTGGAATTAACTCCTCACACGGCCCACACTGCTAATACTGTTAATTTTATTAACAGGGCAATGGATATTTTCAAAAGCCATGGTATTAAAATGGTAGGTTCTCCCCACGGTGAAGTAGTTATCACTACTCTAAATGATATTAGTTGGGCATTATATCAAAATAAAGACGTGCCTGGACTTGACGATGAGCTTACCGAAGCTATGTATGCTTCTGGCTATCTTGCCCACATAAATATAGATAGAGAGCGCAATCCCTACAGGTATGATTACACATTGTTCAAATTACATGTTGAATTTGCATCTGGTGGAGATAAAAATGAGTTATTTGAAATTCTTCGGCAGGAGCTAACTAATACTGTTAGTGTTTTTAAGCAACGGTTGCAAAGTTATATTGCGGGGCGAGGAAATCTTGAAACAGGGCTTAAGTATGCAGAGGCTGACTTTCAAGTGCCAAAAGGAATGCTGCTTATAATTAAGGACCGGCTCACTATTATTGA
Source organism: Klebsiella sp. CN_Kp091 (assembly GCF_040065095.1). Lineage (NCBI taxonomy): Bacteria > Pseudomonadati > Pseudomonadota > Gammaproteobacteria > Enterobacterales > Enterobacteriaceae > Klebsiella > Klebsiella sp. CN_Kp091. Next base: position 103,906 of record NZ_JBEAIO010000007.1, read on the forward strand.
AAGGTATTCGGCACAGTTTAAGAATACACAGGGTTTCAAGGAAATTAATGAAATGTCCATAAAATTCATTGATTACATAAGAGAATATGCCCCTGAACTTTAATATAAAATAAGAAGTTTTCGGAGAGGCACTTTTAATCAACGTCAGTGCCTCTCTTTTTACAGAAAATTGCAAATGGACGATATTGTGTAACCTTCATTGTTTATCAATATCAAAATTTTTGTCTATGTCTACCCATTCGTCCAGTCTATCAGCCCATTCCTGCATCATCAGTTTACGCTCATCGAGATAAGTTGCATGGTTGTATGTGCGACGAACGTTGTTGGTATCAGCGTGCGCAAGTTGGGCCTCAATAGCATCAAGTCGATAGCTCATTTCATTTAAACGCGTACTTCCTGTAGTTCTGGTAGTATGGGGGCTATAAATGCCACTCCATCCGAGGCTTTTAAGTAGCTGGCGCAGCGAGTGAGATGTCATTGAACCTAGCGGATTATCTCTGACTGGGGGCTTACCAATTGCGGGAAAAACCTCACGTTCAAGCATATCCAGTCGACGCGTTTTGGTGATTTCGGCCCAGTCTTTCATCTTCAACCACTCTTTGGCGATCAGCTCAAAGGTGTTAGATGCGTCATTGACCTTGCGGATCTTATCTAACTGACGAGCCTGTGCCGGGCTAACTCCATCTGCGACTTGCTTACGCGCATTTCTAGCGAGCTTCGGCAAGTTTAACCGTCGGGTACTCACCCAGCGCAAACATGCTGGATTTACCGTTGAGTTTAAACCGATAGCGCCATGCCTTTTTGCCGTTGGGTTTAATTTCCAGATAGAGGCCATCAGCGTCATTGAGGCGATAAAGTTTTTCCTTCGGTTTTGCAGTATGGCACTGGGTGTCTGTAAGCATAACAAGTCCATGTATAGTTATTATACCGTTGTTGTACTCACCCTGAGAGAAGATAACAGTTTTTTGTACTCACGCCTGTACTCATTTTTGACTGCGCTGCAACGAGAAAACTTGAGACATCCTGAAAAGAAAAATCCATGCAATTGCATGGATTTTAACTGTTTTTACTTTATTCATGAGACATCGTGAGATGCCCTGAAACCGGTAAAACTAATTAGACGTTGAACAAGAAGTTCATCACGTCGCCATCTTTAACGATATAGTCTTTGCCTTCCGCACGCATTTTACCGGCTTCTTTCGCGCCTTGTTCACCTTTGTAAGCAATGAAGTCTTCATAGGCGATGGTCTGGGCGCGGATAAAGCCTTTTTCGAAGTCGGTGTGGATTTTACCGGCAGCCTGCGGCGCGGTCGCGCCAACCGGAATAGTCCATGCGCGAACTTCTTTCACGCCGGCGGTGAAGTAGGTTTGCAGGTTCAGCAGAGCGTAGCCTGCGCGGATCACGCGGTTCAGGCCCGGCTCTTCCAGGCCCAGCTCGGCCATGAACTCATCACGCTCTTCGTCGTCCAGCTCGGCAATGTCGGATTCAACGGCGGCGCAAACCGGAACTACCACAGAACCTTCTTGCTCAGCGATAGCGCGAACCTGGTCGAGATACGGGTTGTTTTCAAAACCGTCTTCGTTAACGTTGGCGATGTACATGGTTGGCTTCAGGGTCAGGAAGCTCAGATAGCGGATCGCTTCTTTCTCTTCTTTGCTCAGATCCAGCGCGCGCAGCATGCCAGCTTTTTCCAGCTGCGGCAGACATTTTTCCAGCGCGGCCAGTTCAACTTTAGCGTCTTTATCGCCGCCTTTGGCTTTCTTGGAAACGCGGTGAATGGCGCGTTCGCAGGTATCGAGGTCGGACAGCGCCAGCTCGGTATTGATAACGTCAATATCTTCCGCCGGGTCAACTTTACCCGCGACGTGGATAATGTTGTCATTTTCAAAGCAACGCACTACGTGGCCGATGGCTTCGGTTTCACGGATATTGGTCAGGAACTGGTTGCCCAGACCTTCGCCTTTGGACGCGCCTTTAACCAGACCGGCAATATCAACGAATTCCATGGTCGTCGGCAGGATACGCTGCGGCTTGACGATCTCTGCCAGTTTGTCCAGACGCGGATCGGGCATCGGTACGACACCGGTGTTCGGCTCAATGGTACAGAACGGGAAGTTGGCCGCTTCAATACCTGCTTTGGTGAGCGCATTGAACAGGGTGGATTTGCCGACGTTGGGCAAACCGACAATACCGCATTTGAATCCCATGATTTAAATCACCTTAATCTTTGGATAATCAGTCTGTTATGAATAACAGACTGTAGAAAAGTAAATAGCTTCGCCTATTATACACGGTGTGCGGCAAAAATTCCGCACGTCGAACGCTTATTGCGCTTTAAACGCGTGTAAACGGTTGGTTGCTTTAGTTAAACCGTCTTTCAGCCACACCTCGGTACAACGCGCCGCTTCATCAACCGCTTCGTCAATTAACTTCTGTTCGCTGGCCGGTGGTTTACCCAGCACAAAGCCGACAACTTTGTTTTTGTCGCCCGGATGGCCAATTCCGACGCGTAAGCGGTGAAAGTTAGGGTTATTACCCAACTTGCTGATTATGTCCTTCAGGCCATTATGGCCGCCGTGCCCGCCGCCAAGTTTAAATTTAGCGACGCCGGGCGGTAAATCGAGCTCGTCGTGAGCGACCAGAATTTCGTCCGGATTAATGCGGTAAAAGGTGGCCATCGCTGCCACGGCCTTGCCGCTGAGATTCATAAAGGTAGTCGGCACCAGCAGGCGCACGTCTTCCCCGGCCAGGTTGAGGCGCGAGGTATAGCCAAAGAATTTGCTCTCTTCTCGCAGCGGCGCGCGGTGGCGCTCCGCCAGTAAATCTACGTACCAGGCGCCAGCGTTATGGCGCGTTGCCGCGTATTCCGCGCCGGGGTTAGCCAGGCCGACAATCAGTTTTATCGTCACTTTTTATTCCTGCATGGGTCGTTCTTTGCCGCGTAGTGTACTGCCTGCGTCGGCGCTTGACAAAATTCTGCCGGCGAAACGCTACCCTTACTGATAATTTCTCCTTTGAACCATTAGAATTTGATGTTGTTCAGTGGCTTATTTGTAAACTTTTGTTGATCAGATGTTCCCGAATGTGATCACTAACGCAATCACTCATATCTCCATTGTCTATACTTAACCTATAAATTTTGGGGATATTCCCATGCAGCCCAAGGTCCGGAGGTGACATATGAAACGCAGAAACGCTTCGTTACTCGGTAACATACTGATGGGTTTAGGGTTGGTTGTGATGGTGGTCGGCGTTGGTTACTCTATTTTAAACCAGCTTCCACAGCTTAACCTGCCGCAATTCTTTGCTCATGGCGCCGTGTTGAGTATTTTCGTCGGCGCCGTTTTGTGGCTGGCGGGCGCTCGCGTAGGCGGTCATGAAAGAGTCACCGACCGCTATTGGTGGGTTCGCCATTACGATAAACGCTGCCGCCGCGATCCGCACCGTCACAGCTAACGGAATTCAGCTCGCCGGATAGCCTTTCCGGCGAGCCTCTCATTTATTGCCCTAATTCTATATCCGCCAGTGCCGCAGTACGGTCTGGGTAGAAGCTCAGGCGTCCCGGAATTGGCTGAACCCCTGCGCGAGCCAAAGTACGCAGCGGCTGGAATTCAAGGTTCGATACCCGCAGCTCGCAGCCTTCCGGCAGGCGTTTCACAAAGCGCAGGAACGCGTCAAGACCACCGGCATCCAGCACCGGTACCGCATCCCACTTCAGCACCACCACGCGTTTGCCTTCAATCCGGCTTTCCAAATCGGTGAACAACCCTTCCGCCGCGGCGAAGAACAGCGGGCCGATCACCCGTAGCACCAGTACATCGTCCGGCACTTCAACGTTGACTGGCGCCAGTCGCGTCATGCGCGCGATGCGGCGCATAAACAGCAGCGAAGCCAGCACGATACCGACGCTAATGGCGATGACCATATCGAACAGCACGGTCAGCGACATGCACATCAACAGTACGACGATGTCATCTTTTGGTCCGTGGCGTAGCAGGTTAATCACCTTATGCGCTTCGCTCATGTTCCACGCTACCATCAGCAGCAGGGCGGCCATGGCCGACAGCGGCAGCCATGAGAGCAGCGGGGCGAGGATTAACAATGCGAGGATCACCAGCAGGGCATGGATCACCGCGGAAATCGGCGAAGTTGCGCCAGCGCGCACGTTAGCCGCGGAGCGGGCAATCGCCGCGGTGGCGGTGATACCGCCAAAGAACGGCGCGATGATATTGCCAAGGCCCTGGCCGACAAGCTCGCTGTTCGCTTTGTGCTTGGTGCCGGTCATACCGTCGAGCACCACCGCGCAGAGCAGTGATTCAATGGCGCCCAGCATCGCCATAGAGAAGGCGGCAGGCAGCAGCGCGCGCAGCGACGACCAGCTCAGGGTAAACTCCGAGCCCGGCATATCCCACGGCAACACCAGTTGCGGCAGCAGCTGCGGGATACCATTGCCCTGGCTGCCGTCGGCGAGTACATAGTGGAACTGCGAGCCGATGGTCGCCACATGCCCGCCAAGCACATTAACGATACCCATCACCGCGCAGCCCGCCAGCAGCGCCGGCAGGTGCCCCGGCAAGCGGATGCCCAAACGCGGCCAGAAAATCAGAATACCCAGCGTCACGATACCGATGGCGGCATCGCCAACGTTAATTGTCGGCAGCGCCATCACCAGCGCGCCGACTTTCTGCAGATAGTGCTCTGGGACATGCGCCATCTGCAGACCAAGGAAGTCTTTAATTTGCATGGTACCGATGGTGATGCCGATACCGGAGGTAAAGCCAAGGGTGACTGAAAGCGGGATATATTCAATCAGGCGGCCAAAGCGGGCGAGGCCGAAAAGGATTAAGAAAATACCCGACATTAGCGTCGCCACCAGCAGGCCGGCAAGGCCAAACTGCTGTGACACCGGATAGAGGATCACCACGAAGGCCGCGGTAGGGCCGGAAACGCTAAAGCGCGAACCGCCGGTCAGGGCGATGACAATCCCCGCCACCGCCGAGGTATATAGCCCATATTGCGGCGCTACGCCGCTGCCAATTGCTAACGCCATCGCCAGCGGGATTGCGATAATCCCGACGGTTATCCCGGCGATGAGATCGCGGGTAAAGCGCGATGCGGTGTACTTTTCTTTCCAGCAAGCGTCGATGAGGGCGCGGAAAGGCATCACATGTGAGGAAAATAATCTATTCACAATAATGTTTCATCCATGAGCGCATCATCTGTCAACTGAATGGCAGGTGAAGGAGGCATTAGTCATACAAATATGAACCAGAGACAAAAAAACCCGCCGCAGCGGGTTTTTCGGCTGGGCTCGATTAGTGCTCGAACATAGCAGAAATGGATTCTTCGTTGCTGATACGACGAATCGCTTCGGCCAGCATACCAGACAGGGTCAGGGTACGGACTTTGTCCAGCGCTTTGATTTCCGGCGTCAGCGGAATGGTATCGCAGACGACGAATTCATCAATCACAGAGTTTTTAATGTTCTGGATAGCATTGCCGGAGAAGATCGGGTGAGTCGCGTAGGCGAAAACACGTTTCGCACCGCGTTCTTTCAGCGCTTCCGCTGCTTTACACAGGGTGCCGCCGGTATCGATCATGTCATCAACCATCACACAGTCACGGCCAGCGACGTCGCCGATGATATGCATCACCTGAGAAACGTTAGCGCGCGGGCGGCGTTTATCGATGATCGCCATGTCGGTATCGTTCAGCAGCTTTGCGATAGCGCGAGCGCGAACCACGCCGCCGATGTCCGGAGAAACCACGATCGGGTTGTCCAGATTCAGCTGCAGCATATCTTCGAGCAGAATTGGGCTACCGAATACGTTATCAACAGGAACATCAAAGAAGCCCTGAATCTGTTCAGCGTGCAGGTCAACGGTCAGAACGCGGTCAACGCCGACACTGGACAGGAAGTCAGCGACGACTTTTGCGGTGATTGGCACACGAGCGGAACGTACGCGACGGTCCTGGCGGGCATAGCCGAAGTAAGGGATAACAGCGGTGATACGGCCTGCAGAAGCGCGACGCAGGGCATCAACCATAACAACCAATTCCATCAGGTTGTCATTGGTGGGAGCACAAGTGGACTGGATGATGAAAATATCACCACCGCGTACGTTTTCGTTGATTTGTACGCTGACTTCGCCGTCGCTAAAACGACCTACAGCGGCGTCGCCAAGAGAAGTGTACAGGCGGTTGGCAATACGTTGTGCTAGTTCCGGGGTGGCGTTACCAGCAAAAAGCTTCATATCAGGCACGAGAAGAACCTCAGGCATGCGTCCAGTGGTGGATGAAACGGGCCATTAAACTGTGCGGGCCGGCGCCATCTCATCCAGGCGGTGTATTAAAGAGCACGATGCAACGTCTGGAACAGGGTGACGTTGTCACCGATACTCTGTTTGCCCGGCAAACTTGCCGTTATTCATGCAAAAAGCAGAATTACTTCAGTAGGGCTTGCTTCAGCGGCGAGACATTAATTCCTCGCGCAACAAAGCCTTGCAGCCATTCCGGGGCTTTTTCCAGCACCTGACGAGCGGCGGATTCGGTGTCAAATTCAGCAAAGACACAGGCTCCTGTGCCAGTCAGGCGCGACGGCGCGTATTCTAACAGCCAGGAAAGCGTTGCATCAACCTCACGAAAACGTTTTCTTGCGATAACCTCGCAATCGTTGCCGAATTCACAGTTTAGTAAGGTATTAATTGACCTGCTCGGGGTATTTCGTGGTAACTCCGGATCGCGAAAAATGATCGGCGTCGGGATACTTACGCCCGGGTGGGCGACCAGATACCATTTTTCCGGCGGATCGACCGGGGTGAGAATCTCGCCGACGCCTTCGGCAAACGCCGCGTGGCCGCGAACGAAAACCGGGACATCGGCGCCGAGCTGTAGCCCAAGCGTCGCCAGCTGGTCTTCGCTAAGCCCGCAGCCCCACAGATGATTGAGGGCTACCAGCACCGTCGCGGCATTGGAAGAGCCGCCACCTAAGCCGCCGCCCATCGGCAGGCGTTTGTCGATGCTGATATCCGCGCCGCTGCCAGTGGGGAGTTGACCGTGAGACTCCGCCGCCGCCATCAGTAGCCTGGCGGCGCGAATAATCAGGTTCTCTTCATCCGGCACGCCGGCGACCGGCGTTAACAGCCGCAGTTTCCCGTCGCGGCGTGGTTCAATCTTCAGCGTGTCGCCATAGTCGAGAAACTGAAACAGCGTCTGCAGCGTGTGATATCCATCGGCGCGTTGACCGGTGATATACAAAAACAGATTCAATTTTGCAGGGGCGGGCCAGCGACTCATCATTTCACAATCCAGTTATCCATTTTCAGCTTGATACGCTGGCTGCCGTTGTTGAGTTCCATATTAGACGGCAGGGTGGGTTTGGTGTCGCTGGTGTAGCCGCTGTAGGTCACGTGCCAGGTTTTGCCATTCTGCGTGTAGTTGAGTTCGCGCAGGCGGTACTGGTCATCCAGCGAATAGTCGGTGGCATCGCCCGGCAGGCCGATAATCCACTGACGCAGGCTGTTAAGCGGGATCGGCATGCCGGTCAGGCGGCCAATCATCTCTTCGGCATCGGTGGCGTTGTAAGTCTGGCCTTTGTTGTCAATCAATTGGACGCCGCCCGGCTGCGCGGTTAATGACAGTTCGGTGCTGCCAAGCGGGTTGGTCAGCAGCAGGCGATAGCGGTCCTGGCCGGTTTGTTGCCAGAAGAAACGGGCATACACTTTCTGCTCATCGGACAGATAGGCAAACGCCCCGCGAGTCTGGAACTGGTTAAGGTTGCGGACATCCTGCTGGTGCTGGCGCCACTGCGGGGAATCCGGGCTTTTGCCGGGCCCTTGCGGCGGAGTATTGATTGCACAGGCGGTCAGAACGAGGCTTGCCAACGGCAGCAGGCGGAACAGTCGATTCATAATGATGACAAATCCTTGATGTCTACAGTGAAATGCGGCGACTGATGGTTCGCACACCGATTTGTGTAGCGGGTTGCAATAATAACCCTTAATGCTAGCGTCGCTGGCCGATAGCGTCTACGTTCAAGTTGTCTGAAATCAAAAAATTACCGTTAGTGGCTATTAAGCCCTGACTATTACTCCAAAAGGGGGGCGTCTCTTTTATTGAGTACGCGCATCCTGTATGATGCGCTCAGACTAACCTTAGCAACGCTGGTACTATTCCCTCACCATGACCCTTTTAGCTCTTGGCATCAACCACAAAACAGCTCCGGTAGCGCTGCGAGAACGCGTAACGTTTTCGCCGGATACGCTCGACAAGGCGCTGGAGAGCTTATTGGCTCAGCCAATGGTGCAGGGCGGGGTGGTGCTATCAACCTGTAATCGCACGGAGCTGTATCTCAGCGTTGAAGAGCAGGACAACCTGCAGGAAGCGCTGATCCGCTGGCTATGCGATTTCCACGGCCTGAATGAAGAAGACCTACGTAAAAGTCTTTATTGGCATCAGGATAACGACGCCGTCAGCCATCTGATGCGTGTCGCCAGCGGCCTGGATTCACTCGTGCTTGGCGAGCCGCAAATCCTCGGGCAGGTGAAAAAAGCGTTTGCGGATTCCAGCCGCGGCCATCTGAACGTCAGCGAACTGGAGCGCATGTTCCAGAAATCGTTCTCGGTGGCTAAGCGCGTACGGACCGAAACCGATATCGGCGCCAGCGCCGTTTCCGTTGCTTTCGCCGCCTGTACGCTGGCGCGACAAATTTTTGAATCGCTCTCCAGCGTCACGGTGTTACTGGTTGGCGCGGGGGAAACTATCGAACTGGTCGCCCGCCATCTGCGCGAACATAACGTTCGCAAAATGGTGATTGCCAACCGCACCCGTGAACGCGCGCAGGCGCTGGCGGATGAAGTCGGCGCGGAAGTTATCGCCCTCAGCGATATCGACGAGCGCTTAAAAGACGCCGATATCATTATCAGTTCTACCGCCAGCCCGCTGCCGATCATCGGCAAAGGGATGGTCGAGCGCGCGCTGAAGGCGCGCCGCAATCAGCCGATGCTGCTGGTAGATATCGCGGTGCCCCGCGACGTCGAGCCGGAAGTCGGCAAGCTGGCCAACGCCTATCTGTACAGCGTTGATGACCTGCAAAATATCATTCAGCACAATCTGGCGCAGCGTAAGGCCGCGGCGGTGCAGGCGGAATCGATCGTCGAGCAGGAAACCAGCGAATTTATGGCCTGGCTGCGCGCCCAAAGCGCCAGCGAGACTATCCGCGAATATCGTTCCCAATCCGAGCAGGTTCGCGAGGAGCTGACGGCGAAAGCGCTTGCCGCGCTGGAGCAGGGCGGCGATGCGCAGGAAATTATGCAAGATCTGGCCCGTAAGCTGACCAACCGCCTGATCCACGCTCCAACCAAATCTCTTCAGCAGGCTGCCCGTGACGGGGATGATGAACGCCTGCATATTCTGCGCAACAGCCTCGGGCTGGAATAGCGCACATTTCTCTATTTAAAGACAGGGTGAATTCACGCCTATGAAGCCTTCTATTGTTGCTAAACTGGAAGCTCTGTACGAACGCCATGAAGAAGTTCAGGCGCTGCTTGGCGACGCCGCCACCATTGCCGACCAGGACCGTTTCCGCGCGCTGTCGCGCGAGTATGCGCAGCTTGGCGATGTCGCCCGCTGCTATACCGACTGGCGCCAGGTGCAGGACGATATCGAAACCGCGCAGATGATGCTCGACGATCCGGAAATGCGCGAAATGGCGCAGGAAGAGCTGCGCGATGCCAAAGAAAAAAGCGAAGCGCTGGAACAGCAGCTGCAGGTGCTGCTGCTGCCGAAAGATCCAGACGATGAGCGCAACGCTTTTGTCGAAGTTCGCGCCGGCACCGGTGGCGATGAAGCGGCGCTGTTCGCCGGCGATCTCTTCCGCATGTACACCCGCTACGCTGAAGCCCGCCGCTGGCGGGTCGAAATCATGAGCGCCAACGAAGGCGAACATGGCGGATTTAAAGAAGTGATTGCCAAGATCAGCGGCGATGGCGTCTATGGGCGGCTGAAATTTGAATCCGGTGGCCATCGTGTCCAGCGCGTTCCAGCGACCGAATCGCAGGGGCGTATCCACACCTCCGCCTGTACCGTGGCGGTGATGCCGGAGCTGCCGGAAGCCGAAATGCCGGATATCAACCCGGCGGACCTGCGTATCGATACCTTCCGTTCCTCGGGGGCGGGCGGCCAGCACGTCAACACCACCGACTCCGCTATCCGTATTACCCACTTGCCGACCGGTATCGTCGTTGAATGTCAGGACGAACGTTCGCAGCATAAAAACAAAGCCAAGGCGCTGTCGGTGCTGGGCGCGCGTATTCGCGCCGCCGAAGTCGCCAAGCGTCAGCAGGCGGAAGCGTCTACCCGTCGTAATCTGCTGGGCAGCGGTGACCGCAGCGACCGCAACCGTACCTACAACTTCCCGCAGGGCCGCGTGACCGACCACCGTATCAACCTGACCCTTTACCGTCTGGATGAAACCATGGAAGGCAAACTGGATATGCTGATCGAACCGATTGTGCAGGAATTCCAGGCTGACCAGCTGGCGGCGCTTTCCGAGCAGGAATGATGACCTTCCGACAGTGGCTCACTCAGGCGATAGCCCGGCTCGGCGCGAGCGAAAGCCCGCGTCGCGACGCCGAGATCTTACTGGGGCACGTCACCAGCAAAGCGCGGACCTGGATCCTCGCTTTTGACGAAACCCTATTGACGGCGGAACAGTTGGCGGAACTGGAAGCATTGCTGGCGCGCCGCGCCAACGGCGAGCCGGTGGCGCATCTGGTGGGTCAGCGCGAGTTCTGGTCGCTGCCGCTATTTGTCTCGCCGGCGACGCTTATCCCGCGCCCCGACACAGAATGCCTGGTCGAGCAGGCGCTGGTACGCTTGCCGCAGACGGCCTGCCGCATCCTGGATCTTGGCACCGGCACCGGCGCTATCGCTCTGGCGCTGGCCAGCGAGCGGGCGGACTGCGAGATTATTGCCGTTGATTTTATGCCTGACGCCGCGGCGCTCGCCGCGCGCAATGCCGCTCATCTCGCTCTCAACAACGTGACCGTGCTGCAAAGCGACTGGTTTAGCGCGCTCAAGGAGCAGCGGTTCGCGATGATTGTCAGTAATCCCCCCTATATCGATGAAACCGATCCGCATCTTGCAGAAGGGGATGTCCGCTTCGAGCCGAGAACGGCATTGGTCGCCGCCGACCAGGGGCTGGCCGATTTAGCGCATATCATCCGTGAAGGACGCAACTACCTGCTACCCGATGGTTTTATGCTACTGGAACATGGCTGGAAACAGGGCGAGGTGGTACGCGCATTGTTTAATGAAGCAGGATATCGCGACGTCGAGACCTGCCGCGATTATGGCGATAACGAACGTCTGACTCTCGGGCGTTGGCCGCACAAGGAGCAAGCCGGCGAATGAATTTATTTACTGCAGTACTCTATTTGCATATTGCCTGCGTGGTGACATCCGTCGGGCTTTTCGTGTTGCGTTACTGGTGGACCTACAGCGGTAGCGCGATGCTCAATCAGCGCTGGGTACGTATTGCGCCGCATTGTAGCGATACGCTGCTGTTCCTCAGCGGTGCGGGATTAATGGCGATAACGCACTATCTGCCGTTTACCGAAGATGGCGCATGGCTGACTGAAAAGCTGTTTGGCGTTATCATTTACATCGCATTAGGATTTATTGCGTTGGGCCGACGTCGCCCGCGCCGCCAGCAGACCCGGTTCATCGCCTTTCTGCTGGCGCTGGTGGTGTTGTTCTTTATCGTTCAACTCGCCATCACAAGAATACCGTTACTGGGGTAAGGCATGAGGTCATTAGCTGATTTCGAATTTAACAAAGCGCCATTATGCGAAGGCATGGTCCTCATTTCTGAATTGATCCGCGACGACTTTCCGACGCACTTTGTGCAGGATGAGCTGCAGCGGTTGTTAACACTGGCGCAGGAAGAGATTGCCACCTCCTGGGATCAGGAGCGTCAGCTCGACCGGTTGCTGGAATTGTTCTATCACGAGTGGGGCTTCGGCGCATCGCAGGGCATCTATCGTCTGTCCGATGCGCTATGGCTGGATAAAGTGCTGGTGAATCGCCAGGGAAGCGCTGTGTCGCTGGGGGCGATTCTGTTATGGATTGCCCAGCGTCTGGATCTGCCGGTGGTGCCGGTTATCTTCCCGACGCAGATGCTGCTGCGCGCCGACCCGGACACCAGCGAAGAGATGTGGCTGATTAACCCATTCAACGGCGAAACGCTTGATGAACACACGCTTGAGGTGTGGCTGAAGGGAAATATCAGCCCGGTGGCCGAGCTGTTTAATGAAGATCTCGATGAGGCCGACAACGCCGAAGTGATCCGCAAACTGCTCGATACGCTGAAATCGGCGCTGATGGAAGAGCGGCAGATGGAACTGGCGCTGCGCGCCAGCGAAGCGCTGCTGCAGTTTAATCCAGAGGACCCGTATGAAATTCGCGACCGCGGGCTTATCTACGCCCAACTGGAGTGCGATCACGTGGCGCTGCTGGATCTCAATTATTTCGTTGAGCAGTGTCCGGAGGATCCGATTAGCGAGATGATCCGTGCGCAGATCAACACGATTTCACATAAACAAATTACATTGCATTAGTCTGGAACCATTCCGGTTACACCCTGATAAGGCGATCTTATGAAACAAAAAGTGGTTAGCATTGGTGATATCAACGTAGCAAACGACCTGCCGTTCGTGCTGTTTGGCGGAATGAACGTGCTGGAGTCCCGCGATCTTGCGATGCGTATCTGCGAACATTATGTGACCGTCACGCAAAAGCTGGGCATTCCGTATGTGTTCAAAGCCTCTTTTGATAAAGCCAACCGTTCTTCCATCCACTCCTATCGTGGGCCAGGACTGGAAGAAGGGATGAAGATTTTCCAGGAGCTGAAGCAGACTTTCGGCGTGAAAATCATCACCGACGTTCACGAAGCCAGCCAGGCGCAGCCGGTGGCCGACGTGGTTGACGTGATCCAGCTGCCAGCGTTCCTCGCGCGTCAGACTGACCTGGTGGAAGCGATGGCTAAAACTGGCGCTGTCATCAACGTCAAGAAACCGCAATTCGTCAGCCCGGGCCAGATGGGCAACATCGTTGATAAATTCATCGAAGGCGGGAACGACAAAGTGATCCTGTGCGATCGCGGCGCTAACTTCGGCTACGACAACCTGGTCGTTGATATGCTCGGCTTCGGCGTAATGAAGAAAGCGTCCAACAACTCGCCGGTCATCTTTGACGTGACCCACGCCCTGCAGTGCCGCGACCCGTTTGGCGCTGCCTCAGGCGGCCGCCGCGCTCAGGTGACGGAACTGGCTCGCGCCGGGATGGCGGTGGGTATCGCCGGACTGTTCATTGAAGCGCACCCGGATCCGGACCACGCGAAATGTGATGGCCCGTCCGCGCTGCCGCTGGCTAAACTGGAACCGTTCCTGAAGCAAATGAAAGCGATCGACGATCTGGTGAAAAGCTTCGACGAGCTGGATACCAGCAACTAAGTTTCGTTGAGCAGTAAAAAAGCCTGCCGGTTTCGCCACCGACAGGCTTTTTTTTGGGCTTTATTGCTGATTACCCGGTCAGGCAAATATCGTCATCAGGTAGGCGGCGAACAGCGCCAGATGCGCCGCGCCGTTGAGGACATTGGTGCGCCCGGTTGAGAACGAGATATGGCACAGCACCAGCGACGCCGCCATCACCACCATTTCCGGCGCTCCCAAACCGAAGCGGAGTTCATTGCCGGTAAGGAAGGCGATAAGCGTGACGACAGGCACCGTCAGGGAAATCGTCGCCAGCACCGAACCAAAGAAGAGATTCATTGCGCGCTGCACCTGATTATTCAGCACCGCTTTCAGTGCGCCGAGTCCTTCCGGGGAGAGGATCAGCAGCGCCACCAGGAAACCGGTAAAGGCTACCGGCGCGTTCATGCTGGTCAACAGCGTTTCCAGCGGATTAGCGTTCATTTTGGTAACGGCGATAACTGCAACCAGGTGTACCAGTAACCAGGCTGTGTGCCAGCCGCTACTGTGCGCCGATGGCTTACCGTGATGCGGGTCGTCATCATCGCTGTCATCTTCATGCTCGTACACAAACAGGCTCTGGTGCGTTTTGGTCTGAATGAGCAGGAATACGCCGTACATGGCGGCGGAAATCAGCGCCACCAGCAGCGCCTGGCCAGTGCTGAAATTGGCGCCCGGCAGCGCCATAGGGAATACCAGTACGATAATCGCCAGCGGGAAGAGGGCGATCAGGTACTGCTTGATACCAAACAAATTCATATACTGCGTGGCGAATTTACGCCCGCCCAGCAGTAAAGAGAAGCCGACCAAACCGCCGGTGACGATCATAATGATTGAATATAACGTATCGCGCATTAGCGTTGGCGCGGCGTCGCCGGTCGCCATTAATGCGGAAATCAGGCTCACTTCAAGAATGACCACTGACAGGCTCAAAATTAATGAACCATAGGGCTCGCCGAGACGGTGAGCAAGAACGTCGGCATGGCGAACCACGCTAAATGCGCTACTCAGAATCCCGACTAGCGCCAGAATATTAATCGCAACGACCACTGGTAGTGATTGACTGCTTCCCCAGAGAAACAGCACCACCAGTGCTAAAACCGGAAAAACGAGGGAGGTCTCCTTGTGGCGGGTCTTAACCGCCTCATGTGCATGTGTCATGAACCATCTCCATTTATGCAGGTGTTATAATTATAGATAACGTAAGTTGATAAAATAACAGACATTGATAGGTTTAATTTGTATTTTTACTTAAATTTACCACTCTTGCATAAGAAATGCGTTGGTCTGCTAAAAAAAACTGTTACGTATGTTTTATATATATTTTTCAGATGATTACTAAAATTCATTTCTCAATATTTCTGCCATTTGCCAACCTGGCAATTGTGTTCCAGACTTAGCTTTTACCCTGATTCTGGAGGTCATGATGCCTTACCGTAGTAAACAAGAACTTCCCGATAGCGTTCAGCACGTCTTGCCGGAACACGCGCAGGAAATTTATAAAGAAGCTTTCAATAGCGCATGGGACCAATATAAAGACAAAGCCGACCGTCGCGATGATGCCAGCCGTGAGGAGACGGCGCATAAAGTCGCCTGGGCGGCGGTGAAAAATGATTATCAAAAAGGCGATGACGACAAATGGCATAAGAAAAAGTAATCACTTTTGCGATCTAATTTTTTGTCAGCCCCCTTGTCAACGCTCCGTTAATTGCTTATTGAGTAATAAAGCTGGATAATAATTCAGCAATATTCACGGATGGCACAGATTATCGCCGGGAAGCAGGCAGTGGCGGAGGTAGTAGAAAGTGTTAACTCGTGATTTCTTGATGAATGCGGATTGTAAGACGGCGTTTGGCGCGATTGAGGAATCGCTGCTGTGGTCGGCTGAGCAACGGGCGGCCTCGTTGGCGGCGACCCTGGCCTGTCGTCCGGACAACGGTTCGGTGTGGATTTTTGGCTACGGTTCGTTGATGTGGAACCCGGCGCTGGAATACAGCGAATCCTGCACCGGTACGCTGCCGGGTTGGCATCGCGCGTTTTGCCTGCGCCTGACCGCCGGTCGCGGCAGCGCGCATCAGCCGGGGAGGATGTTGGCGTTGAAGGAAGGCGGGCGTACCACCGGAGTGGCCTATCGTCTGCCGGATGAGACGCTGGAGCAAGAGCTGACGCTACTGTGGAAGCGAGAAATGATCACCGGTTGCTATTTGCCAACCTGGTGCCGTCTTGAGCTCGACGATGGGCGCACGGTGAATGCGCTGGTGTTTATTATGGATCCGCGCCACCCGCTGTATGAATCCGATACCAGCGCACAAACCATCGCGCCGCTAATTGCCCGCGCCAGCGGGCCGCTTGGCACCAATGCCCAGTATCTCTTTTCGTTGGATCAGGAATTACGCAAGCTTGGCATGCGCGACGCCAGTCTTGACGATCTGATTATCCAGGTGCGACATCTGGTCGGCGAGGCGAGCCAACCCGGGCTCGCATAAAAACGCCCGGTCCGCCGGGCGTGGAGATTCAGGCGGGAACGTAGCTAATGGAGTGCTCCAGCGACTGGCTATGGCTATCGATCAGCACGTTCCAGGTGCCGCTGTAGGGCACGGTGAGATAAGCGCTATCCCTGTCCTGCACGCTAAAAATATCGGCGTGGCTGTCGCCGGCGGCCTTGGCGCTCATTAAGTGAATATGACAGCGCTCCGAACAGCGCACCACCAGCGTATCACCGCCGAATAACGTTAAACTTGCTTTTACCATTGCCATTTTCATAACCCCGTTTCTGTCTCTGAATACATCAACCCCGCGTGATATTGTTCACACTTTGCTCGTTGCATAACACCAAAGGGGGAGCGCGTGGATGATGATTTCGATCAACAAAATGGATAACGATTAAACAAAAATGACAATCTTCCTGAAAGCGTTCAGGTGGCGTACTTTTGCATCAGCAATAGCCGCCAGCCTGACATTTAATCCTGTTAATGGCGATTAATTCAGAAGGTCAGCACTTTATCCGCCGCCAGCGTCCACTGCGCCAGCTCGACCAGCGTTCCCACTTCCACGCCATCTACTAATGGCAAATGGGTGATCCCGCGTCCGTCCGTACAGGTCTTGCAGAGTTTTACCGGCACATTCTGCGCGGTGAGGATCTCAAGCATCTGCTGGATGTTATAGCCTTCCGCCGGTTTCTGTCCGCGAAGCCCGGCGGTCACCGCATCGGACATTAAAAACAGCTTCAGATCGAGGTCTGACTCCTGCTCGCGCAGGGCGATAGCCAGGCGCAGGCTATTAAACAGAGATTCGCTGCCGTAGGCGGCGCCGTTGGCGACAATCACAATACGTTGCATAAAGACTCCTTTTATCAGGCACGGTTATTGCTTAGCTTTACCTAAAGACGTAATTCGGGAGAGGGTATGAATAATACGACCGGCATGACGCCTGAAGCAATCGGCTGGTTTCATTATGCGCGCCAACTACAAAAACAGCAGCTCCGCCAGCTAACGCAGCAAGGGGCGCTGGCGAGCGAAATAAGTGGGTTGGTTCATATGCTGCAGTGCGAGCGCGGCGTCTCCAATATGTGGCTCTCTTCCGATGGCCGCTTGTATGACGCCGAACGCCGGGCTGGCGGGGCGCTGGTGGACGCGCGCTTAAGCGCTTTTTATGCTGCGCTGCAACCGGCGCGGGAATCCGCCAGTAGCGCGCTCTGTTGGCGAATAGCCAGCGCGGTGTGGTATCTGGCGCAACTTCCGGCGCTGCGAGCGGCGGTGCAAGGCCGCACGGTGGACGCTCAGGAGGCCACTCAGCGCTTTAGCCGTATTATTCGCCATTTATTGAATATCGTGCCGCAGTTGAATGACAGCATAGACGATCCGCAGATCGCCAGGCGTATGGTCGCCCTGTACAGCTTTATGCAGGGTAAAGAGCTGGCCGGCCAGGAGCGCGCGCTGGGGGCGTTGGGCTTTGCGCGCGGCCAATTTAACGGCGAGCTCC
The DNA here is from genome assembly GCF_040065095.1 of Klebsiella sp. CN_Kp091. Lineage (NCBI taxonomy): Bacteria > Pseudomonadati > Pseudomonadota > Gammaproteobacteria > Enterobacterales > Enterobacteriaceae > Klebsiella > Klebsiella sp. CN_Kp091. The sequence goes on from NZ_JBEAIO010000007.1 coordinate 121,417, forward strand.
GTCAGCAGCTGGTTGACCGCATTGACGGTCAGCAGCCCTGTTTTGACAGCTTTCAGGCACTTTCCGGTCTGCCACGGGCGCTTGAGCTGCTGCAGGGTTGCGAAGCCGGGCGCGAGATAGAGCAACTGCGGCGCATCGCCTGTACCCGCCAGCCCTCGGCGGACGAAGGGGCCGCGGCGCAGCGCTGGTTTAGCCTGCAAACTGAACGGCTTGAGCAGATGCGCGGTCTGGAGGAGGCGTTGATTGCCGACCTGCTCAGCGCGACCCGGCAGTTGCTCGAACGTGGAGAAGACGATATGCCTCCGCTGCAATGGCCTGAAGAAGAAGGCGGCGATAGCCTGACTTTGCGCCTGGATAAGCAGCTGCTGCCGCTGGTCCGCCAGCAGGCGTGGGAACTTGAGCAACTTTCCGGCCAACTGGCTTCACTGAAAGCGACGCTTGAAGAGCGCAAGATTATTGATAAGGCGAAAGCGCTGCTGATAAGCCATCAAGGGATGCAAGAAGAACAAGCCTGGCAGGCGCTGCGTAAAATGGCGATGGATAAGAACCAGCGGATGGTTGAAATCGCCCGCGCGTTGCTAACGGTGAAAGCCCTGCTGCCGGACTCATCGTCAAATTGAATGCACAATCAGCGGGCAGGCATTGCCTGACGATGGTGCAATAGTTTACGCGGGGAGCGGTAAAACAACGTCTGGCGGGCAATGATAAATTGGCATCCGCTTTGCATTACTGAATTTGAGTGAATCAACAATTTGAGATAACGGACCAACGGCGGTCTGAGGGTCTCTGGATAAAGGCGTCCTGCGGTGCGAAAGCACTGCCGGGCGCTTTTTTTTGCGCGTTCTGGAGCGGCTATGGGCGATAAAGTTTTTATTTCACGACGGCGTTTTTTGCAGGCCGGGGCGGCGCTGGGCGGCGCTATGCTGCTGCCCGGCGTGATGCAGGCGGCGTGGGCGGCGGGTTCCGATAAACCGGAGTTGGCCACCGTGCGGGTTGGATTCATCCCGCTAACCGACTGCGCGCCGCTGGCGATCGCGGCACTGAAAGGATTCGATAAAAAGTATGGCATCAGCCTGCAGCCAAGTAAGGAGGCCAACTGGGCGGCGGTGCGCGATAAGCTGGTTGCCGGCGAACTCGATGCGGCGCATATCCTCTACGGCATGCTGTATGGTCTTGAGCTTGGTATCGCCGGCAAGCCGCAGTCGATGGCCAACCTGATGACCCTGAACCGCAACGGTCAGGCGATCACCCTCTCTAGTGACCTGCAGGCGCAAGGCGTGAGCGATAGTCATGGGCTCAAGCGGCTGATCGACCAAAAAGCGCCGGGCAGCTACACCTTCGCCCACACCTTTCCTACCGGCACCCATGCGATGTGGCTCTATTACTGGCTGGCGAACACCGGTATCGACCCCTTCGCCGATGTGCGCATGGTGGTCGTGCCGCCGCCGCAAATGGTGATGAACATGCGCATCGGCAATATGGTCGGCTTCTGCGTCGGCGAACCGTGGAACGCGCGTGCGATCAACGATCGCATTGGTTTTACGGCGGCAACCAGCCAGCAAATCTGGGCGGATCATCCGGAAAAAATCCTCGGCGCGCGCAGCGATTGGGTGGCGCGCTATCCAAATACCGCAAGGGCGCTGGTGGCGGCGCTGCTGGAGGCCCAGCGCTGGATTGAAGCGTCTGCCGACAACACCCGCGAAACCGCGCGGATCCTCTCCAGACGGGCGTGGCTCAACACCAAAGAACAGTACCTTAGCGGGCGCATGCTTGGCGAATACGACAATGGCATCGGCAAACGCTGGCGCGACGCTCATCCCATGCGCTTCTTCCAGCAGGGCGAAGCCAGCTATCCGTGGCTCTCCGACGGCATGTGGTTCTTAACCCAATTCCGCCGCTGGGGCCTGCTGAAAAACGCGCCGGATTACCAGGCGGTAGCGCAGCGTATCAACCGCATCGACCTGTGGAAAGAGGCGGCGCAGGCCGTGGGCGGTATCACTGCGCCAACGCAAACGCTACGCAGCAGCACGCTGCTGGACGGCAAAGTGTGGAACGGCGTCGACCCGGAAGGGTACGCCGCCAGTTTCGCCATTCAACATAAGGGGGCATGAGATGAAACCAGCCATTAACACGCAGCCGCGCACGCAGACCTCACCCGCGCCGGGCGAAATCATTGTCCTGCCGCCGCTGCAGGTGCGCAAAGCTACGCCGTCCGCCAGTCGCTGGCTGAACGCCGCGCTGCAACGTCTGCTGCCGCCGCTACTGGGCCTGGGTCTGCTGCTGCTCGGCTGGCAGCTGGCGGCGCTTGGTACGAAAGGCTTCCCGACGCCGCTGAGCACTCTGGATTCGGCGCTGACGCTGTTTTCCTACCCGTTCTACCGCGACGGACCGAACGACATGGGCATCGGCTGGAACGTGCTGGCTTCGCTGCAACGGGTCGCGGTGGGCTTTGGTTTGGCGGCGCTGGCCGGTATTCCGCTGGGCTTTCTTATCGGCCGCTCGCTGTTCTTTGCGCGAATGTTTAATCCGCTTATCGCGCTGCTGCGCCCGGTGAGTCCGTTGGCGTGGTTACCGATTGGCCTGCTGCTGTTTCAGAAGGCGGAGCCGGCTTCCAGCTGGACCATTTTTATCTGCTCTATCTGGCCGATGGTCATTAACACCGCGGAAGGCGTCAGGCGCATCCCGCAGGACTATCTCAATGTGGCTCGCGTGCTGCAGCTGTCGGAATGGACGGTGATGCGCAAAATCCTCTTTCCGGCAGTGCTGCCCGCGGTATTAACCGGCGTGCGGCTGTCGATAGGCATTGCCTGGCTGGTGATCGTCGCCGCCGAGATGCTGACCGGTGGGTTGGGTATTGGGTTTTGGATCTGGAATGAATGGAACAACCTCAATGTGGAAAACATCATCATCGCTATCGTCATTATCGGCGTTGTCGGCCTGCTGCTCGAACAGGGGCTCATATTGCTCGCTCGCCGCTTCAGTTGGCAGGAAAAATAAGGAGTCGCTATGAAACCATTAATTCAGGTGCAGGCCGTCAGTCAACGCTTTAACACCGCCAGCGGCGAGTTCCTGGCGCTGCAAAACGTCTCATTTGATATTCACGAAGGGGAAACCATCAGCCTGATTGGCCACTCCGGATGCGGCAAATCCACGCTGTTGAATCTGATTGCCGGGATTACCCAGCCCACTGAGGGCGGGCTGCTATGCGATAACCGTGAAATTTCCGGGCCGGGGCCTGAACGGGCGGTGGTGTTCCAGAACCATTCGCTGCTGCCATGGCTGAGCTGTTTTGACAACGTGGCGCTGGCGGTGGATCAGGTGTTTCGCCGTACCATGAGCAAGGCAGAGCGCCGGGAGTGGATTGAGCACAATTTACAGCGAGTACAGATGGGGCACGCGCTGCACAAACGGCCGGGGGAGATCTCCGGCGGTATGAAGCAGCGCGTTGGCATCGCGCGCGCGCTGGCGATGAAGCCAAAAGTGTTACTGCTTGATGAGCCTTTTGGCGCGCTGGACGCGCTCACCCGAGCCCATCTGCAGGATGCGGTAATGCACATCCAGCAGGAACTAAACACCACCATTGTCGTGATCACCCACGACGTCGATGAGGCGGTACTGCTTTCCGACCGGGTGTTAATGATGACCAATGGCCCGGCCGCGACGATTGGCGAGATCCTTGACGTTAATCTGCCGCGTCCACGTAACCGGGTCCAACTGGCGGATGATAAACACTACCACCACCTGCGTCAGCAGATCCTCCATTTCCTCTACGAAAAGCAGCCGAAAGCGGCGTAAGGCGGAATGATGCGGCGACTGGTGATTATCGGCAACGGTATGGCGGCAACCCGGCTGGCTGAGAAGCTGGCGGCGCGCGCGCAGGGGCGTTTCATCATCACGCTAATCGGCGATGAACCGCAGCCGGCCTACAACCGCATTCAGCTCTCGCCGGTACTCGGCGGGGAAAAAACGGCGGCGCAAATACGACTGCTGCCGACGGAGTGGTACGCACAGCATGGTGTCCGCGTGCGGCTTGGCGAGGCGGTAAGCGAAGTGGATGTCGCGGGGCGGAGGCTGCGGGTCGGCGGCGACTGGCTGGAATGGGATGAACTGGTGTTCGCCACCGGGTCGCAGCCGTTTATCCCGTCGCTGCCGGGTATTGAGCGCCCTCAGGTATTCGCCTTTCGCACCCTGGCGGATGTTAAAGACATCCTTGCAATCCCCGGCCCGGCGGTGGTAATCGGCGGCGGCGTACTGGGCGTGGAGGCCGCGGCGGCGCTGCGCCGTCACGGTGGGGAAGTGACGCTACTCCATCGCGGTAGCGGTTTGATGGATCCACTTACCGATGCTTTCGCTGCGGAACAGTTAAAACAACAGCTTGAGGCACGCGGCATCCGCTGCGTGCTGGAGAGCCGAATTGCCGCTATTGACGAACAGCATGTGCGGCTGGAAGACGGGCGCACTTTTGCCGCAAGCCGGGTGGTGTTAGCCACCGGCGTGCGGCCGGATATCCGTCTGGCGACGCGCAGCGGCGTAGCCTGCCAGCGGGGGATTATCGTCGACCGCCGGATGGCGACCTCGCTGCCGGGGATCAGCGCTATCGGCGAGTGTTGTGAGATTGACGGCCAAACCTGGGGACTGGTGGCTCCCTGTTTGCGCCAGGCCGATGTGTTAGTTGAACGCCTGTGCGGGGCTCCCGGCGAAGAGTTCAGCTGGCAGGACGGCGGTACCCGGTTGAAGGTCACCGGTATCGAGTTTTTTAGCGCTGGCGAACAGCAGGCCGGCGAGCAGGACCAGATCTACAGCAGTTGGGACCCCATCGATCGCCACTACCGTCGCCTGCTGATCCGCGATGGCCGGCTGCACGGCGTGCTGCTGCTGGGCGACTGCCAGCAGGCGGCGCCGCTTACCGCGCTGCTCGGCAGCGATAGGTCTCCTTCAGCGGAGTGGCTTTTTGACCCTTCTATAACGCAGCCGCGGGCTGCAGGAAAAATGACGATGACTAAACCTGTATTAGTGCTGGTCGGACACGGCATGGTCGGCCACCATTTTCTTGAGCAATGCGTGAGCCGGAACCTGCACCAGCAGTACCGTATCGTGGTCTTTGGCGAAGAGCGCTATGCCGCCTATGACCGGGTTCATCTCTCGGAATATTTCGCCGGGCGCAGTGCAGAGTCGCTATCGCTGGTAGAGGGAGACTTTTTTAGCCAGTACGGGATTGAGCTGCGGCTAGGGGAGACGATCGCGGAAATCGATCGTCCGGCGCGAATCGTGCGCGATGCCCACGGCCATGAAACCCATTGGGATAAGCTGGTGCTGGCGACCGGCTCCTATCCCTTCGTGCCGCCAATCCCCGGTAACGATGAAGAAGGCTGCTTCGTCTATCGTACGCTTGACGATCTTGACCGCATTGCCGCCCGCGCCGCCACTGCGCAGAGCGGGGTGGTCATCGGAGGCGGGCTGTTGGGGCTGGAAGCCGCTAACGCGTTAAAACAGTTGGGGCTTAAGACCCATGTGGTGGAGTTCGCCGCCAACCTGATGGCGGTGCAGTTGGATAACGGCGGCGCGGCGATGCTGCGGGAGAAAATTCTCGATCTGGAGGTTGGCGTGCACACCAGCAAAGCGACGACCGCGATAGTGCGCACCGCCGAGGGGCTGCAGCTTAACTTTGCCGATGGCGATACGCTGCAGACCGATATGGTGGTCTTTTCCGCCGGGATCCGCCCGCAGGATGCGCTGGCGCGCGGCGCAGGCCTGGCAATCGGCGAACGCGGCGGTATCGGTATCGATGACCACTGCCGGACCTCGGACGCAGATATATTGGCGATTGGCGAATGCGCGCTGTGGGACAACAAAATTTATGGCCTGGTGGCGCCGGGCTATCACATGGCGCGCACCGCAGCGGCGCAGTTGGCTGGCGAAGCGGCCCGCTTTAGCGGCGCCGATATGAGCACCAAACTCAAACTGCTCGGCGTGGATGTGGCGTCGTTTGGCGATGCTCACGGACGTACAGCTGGTTGCCAGAGCTATCAATGGACCGATGGTCCGCGGCAGATCTACAAAAAGATCGTTGTTAGCGCTGATGGCAAAACGCTGCTGGGCGGCGTACTGGTGGGCGATGCCGGTGACTACGCGACGCTGTTGCAGATGATGCTGAACGGCATGGCGCTACCGTCTCGTCCGGAAAGTCTGATCCTCCCCGCGATGGATGGGGCCACGACGAAAGCGCTGGGCGTGGCGGCGCTGCCGGATAGCGCGCAGATTTGCTCTTGCCATAACGTCAGTAAGGGGGACATTTGCCAGGCGGTCAGCGCCGGAGCGGGCGATATGGCGGCGATAAAAAGCTGCACTAAAGCGGCGACCGGCTGCGGGGGCTGTAGCGCGCTGGTCAAACAGGTGATGGAACACCAGCTTACCGGACAGGGCATCGAGGTAAAAAAAGATATCTGCGAGCATTTTCCGTGGTCGCGGCAGGAGATCTATCATCTGGTACGAGTCAACCACATCCATACCTTCGATCAGCTCATTAGCCGTTACGGGCAGGGCCACGGCTGTGAAGTGTGTAAACCGCTGGTGGCGTCGGTACTGGCCTCCTGCTGGAATGAGTATCTGCTGAAACCAGCGCATCTGCCGCTGCAGGACACCAACGATCGCTACTTCGCCAATATTCAGAAAGACGGCACTTACTCGGTGGTGCCGCGGATGGCCGCAGGCGAAGTGACACCGGATGGGCTTATCGCTATTGGTCAGATCGCCAAACGTTACCAGCTGTACAGTAAAGTGACAGGAGGACAGCGTATCGACCTGTTTGGCGCGCGGCTGGAGCAACTGCCGGACATCTGGCGCGAACTGGCGGCGGCGGGATTTGAAACCGGACACGCCTACGGCAAATCATTACGCACGGTAAAATCCTGCGTCGGCTCGACCTGGTGCCGCTATGGGGTTCAGGATTCAACGGGGCTGGCGGTAAGGCTTGAACATCGTTACAAGGGGCTGCGCGCGCCGCACAAAATCAAAATGGCGGTCTCGGGCTGTACCCGCGAATGTGCCGAAGCGCAAGGTAAAGACATCGGGGTTATTGCGACTGAAAAGGGCTGGAATCTATACGTCTGCGGCAACGGCGGGATGAAACCGCGCCATGCGGACCTCTTTGCGAGCGACCTTGACGACGCCAGCCTAATCCGTACCGTCGATCGGTTGTTGATGTTTTATATTCGCACCGCTGACCGCCTGCAGCGCACCAGTAGCTGGATGGATAACCTTGAAGGCGGCGTGGCGTATCTACGCGAGGTGATCTTGCACGATAGTCTCGGTATCGGCGATGAGCTGGAGCAGGAGATGGCGCGGGTGGTGGATAGCTACCAGTGCGAATGGCAGACCACCCTGAACGATCCACAGCGGCTGGCGCTATTTCGTTCCTACGTTAACAGCGATGAGGCCGATGAGGCGGTGCAGCGGCAAATCCTGCGCGGTCAGCCGCAGTTGGTGGCGCCGCAAGGGCTTGGGCAACCGGTCCTGCCGTCGCGACCGTGGCAGGCGATCTGCGACCTGGACGCGATCCCACCGCAGGCGGGGATCGGCGCGCGCCTCGGCGAACGGCAGATTGCGCTGTTCCGCTTCGGCGAGCAAGTTTATGCGCTGGATAACCAGGAACCCGGCAGCGAGGCCAACGTGTTATCGCGCGGTATTTTAGGCGACGCGGGCGGCGAGCCGATCGTCATTTCGCCGCTCTATAAACAGCGGATTCGCTTGCGAGACGGTCGCTTGTACGACAGCTGCGAGCCGTCGGTGCGCGCGTGGCCGGTGAAGATCGAACAGGGCAAAGTGTGGGTCGGCAACCAGGCATTGCTGCTGCGCGCGGAGGCGAGCTGATGAGCGAAACCCGAACCACCTGCCCATACTGCGGCGTCGGCTGCGGAGTTATCGCCCGCGTTGAACCCAGTGGAACCGTCACGGTTCGCGGCGATGAAAACCATCCTGCCAACTTTGGCCGCTTGTGCGTAAAAGGGGCGGCGCTTGGGGAAACGACCTCGCTTACCGGGCGATTATTACATCCTGAAGTCGATGGCCGGGCGGTCGGCTGGCCGCAGGCGCTGGCGGAGGCGGGTTCACGTCTGCGCGACATTATTGAGCGCTACGGCCCGCAGGCGGTCGCGTTTTACGCCTCAGGCCAGCTGTTAACTGAGGATTATTACGCCGCCAACAAGCTGATGAAGGGCTTTATCGGCGCCGCCAATATCGATACGAATTCGCGGTTATGTATGTCATCGGCGGTCACCGGCTATAAGCGGGCGCTCGGCGCGGACGTCGTGCCGTGCAGCTATGAAGATGTCGAGCAAAGCGATCTGGTTGTGCTGGTGGGCTCCAACGCCGCCTGGACGCATCCGGTTCTCTATCAGCGGTTGGCGCAGGCGAAACGCGATAATCCGCGGTTGCGGATCGTGGTGGTGGATCCGCGACGCACCGCGACCTGCGATATTGCCGACGATCATCTGGCCTTGGCGCCTGGTAGCGATGGCGGGCTATTTGTCGGCCTGCTTAATGCCATTGCCGCCAGCGGTGAAATGGCGGCGGGTTTTCGCGACCAGCGGCAGGCGCTGACCATCGCCGCGCAATGGAGCGTGGAAAAAGCGGCCGCTTTCTGCGGCCTGGCGCCGGAGCAGGTGGCTCGCTTTTATCGTGATTTTATCGCTGCGCCGCGCGCCATCACGCTGTACACCATGGGAATTAATCAGTCCGCCAGCGGCAGCGATAAGTGCAACGCGATTATCAATGTCCATCTTGCCAGCGGGAAGTTTGCCCGCCGCGGCTGCGGGCCGTTTTCGCTGACCGGTCAACCCAACGCCATGGGTGGGCGTGAAGTGGGGGGATTGGCGACGATGATGGCGGCGCATATGAATTTTGAGCCGCAGGATCTGCAGCGATTAGCGCGCTTTTGGGGCAGCGAGCGACTGGCGCAGACGCCGGGGCTAACCGCCGTCGAACTCTTCGCCGCGATTGGACGCGGCGAGGTCAAAGCGGTGTGGATTATGGGGACCAATCCGGTGGTCTCACTGCCCGATAGCCACGCGGTGAGTCAGGCGCTGTCCAGGTGTCCGCTGGTGATGGTCTCCGATGTCGCCGCCAATACTGATACCGGTCGCTTTGCCCATATCCGCTTTCCGGCGCTGGCATGGGGCGAAAAAAACGGTACCGTGACTAACTCGGAGCGGCGAATTTCGCGTCAGCGGGCTTTTTTGCCGCCGCCGGGGGAGGCGAAAGCCGACTGGTGGATCATTTCCCGTCTCGCCGCCGAATTAGGTTATGCCCGGGCTTTTTCATGGCAACATCCGCATGAGGTGTTTTGTGAACATGCGGCGCTCTCAGGGTTTGAAAATGACGGTCAGCGGGCGTTTGATATTGGAGGGCTGGCGGACCTCAGCCGGGAGGCGTGGGATGCCCTGGCGCCGGTGCGCTGGCCGGTGAGCCGCAGCGCCGCGCCCTGGCGGTTAACGGAGGGCTGGCACGGCGACGGCAGGTTGCGGATGGTGCCGGTGTCGCCGCAGCCGACCCGGGCGCGGACCGAGGCATTTTATCCATTGATCCTCAATAGCGGACGTATTCGCGATCAGTGGCATACCATGACCCGCACCGGCGACATACCGCGGTTGATGCAGCATATTGCCGAACCGGTCGTCGAGGTGGCGCCTGCCGATGCTCGTCGATTTGAATTACGTGAGGGAGAACTGGCTCGCCTCTGGTCGCGCCACGGCGTGATGATTGCAAAGGTGATAGTTAGCGAAGGGCAGCGCGCCGGTTCGCTCTTTGTGCCGATGCACTGGAATAATCAGTTTGCCCGCCAGGGACGGGTCAATAATTTACTGGCGGCGGTCACCGATCCGCATTCCGGCCAGCCGGAGAGCAAGCAGTCGGCGGTAGCAATAGCGCCGTGGCGGCCGCTGTGGCAAGGGGAGCTATTATCTCGCGAGCCCTTGCCGTTGCCATCCTCGCTGCACTGGCGGCGGCGGGCGGCGGTAGGGCTCAGCCATTTGTCGCTGGCCGCGGACACCGGCCCGCAAAGCTGGCTGACCGAGTGGTGTCGCAAGCAGGGATGGCAGTTGCAAATTGCCGAGGGCGGCGGGCTGTGGAACCTACTGGCCTGGCACGACGGGCAATTGATGCTCGGCTGCTGGAGCGATATTAAGCCGCCGCAAATCGATGCTGAATGGCTGTATACGGCGTTTCGGACGCCGCCGCAGACCGCCGGGCTACGCCATGCGTTGCTCAGCGGCCGTAAGGGCGGCGACAGCGCGCCGCGTGGGCAGACTATCTGCAGTTGCTTTAGTATCGGTGAGCGGCAGATAGGCGAGGCTATTGCCGGCGGTTGCGTCAGCGTAGAGGCGCTTGGCGCGAAGCTCAAGTGCGGCACCAACTGTGGTTCCTGTATTCCGGAACTCAAAGCGCTGCTGGCGGCAAATCAAACTCGAACGCCGGTTTGATGATAGGGGAAAGCAAACGCCAACCGGTTTCAGTTTATTCCTGGAATGGCCCACAGGGCTGCGGGGAAGGGCAAAAAACGATAAACTAACGTGATGTTGTTATTCCCCGTGAGCTTACGTTAATCCGTTTGATGCCTTTGCCGTACCGCTTAACCCCATCACTGACGCTTCTCCTGCTGCTGACAGGCGCTCCCGCCTGGGCGCTGATTGCCAACGATAGCAGTATGCCGCCGCAAACTACGCTGCCCGATTTAGGGATAGCGCCGCAGGTCGACGACGATGCCAAACATTTCGCCGAGATGGCCAAGAAATTCGGCGAAGCCAGCATGAGCGATAACGGACTCACCACCGGCGAGCAGGCGCGAATGTTCGCCATCGGCAAAATCGGCAATGAGTTCAGCCATCATCTGGAAAACTGGCTGTCGCCGTGGGGGAATGCCAATATCGACCTGTTGGTGGATAAAGAGGGTAACTTCACCGGCAGCAAGGGGAGTTGGTTTGTGCCGCTGCAGGACAATGAACGTTACCTCACCTGGAATCAATATTCGGTTACCCGGCGCGAGAACGATCTGGTGGGCAATGTTGGGCTCGGCCAGCGCTGGCGTGTCGGTGGCTGGCTGCTGGGCTATAACTCCTTTTACGACAAAGTGCTCAGCGAGAGTCTGGCGCGCGGCAGTATCGGCGCGGAAGCCTGGGGCGAGTACTTGCGCTTATCGGCCAACTATTACCACCCACTTGGCGACTGGCAGTTGCGGGAAAATCAGACCCAGGAGCAGCGGATGGCCGTCGGTTATGACGTGACTGCCCAGGCACGATTGCCGTTTTATCAGCACATCAATACCAGCGTCAGCGTTGAACAGTATTTCGGCGATAGTGTCGATCTGTTTCATTCCGGTACCGGATATCACAATCCGGTGGCGGTTTCGGTGGGACTGAATTACACCCCGGTACCGCTGGTGACGGTTACCGCTAAACACAAACAGGGTGAAAATGGCGTCAGCCAGAATAATGTCGGCCTGAAGCTGAATTATCGTTTTGGGGTACCGCTGAAACAGCAACTGGCGGCGGATGAAGTGGCTATCAGCAACTCGCTGCGCGGCAGCCGCTACGATAGCCCGGAACGCGATAATCTGCCGGTAGTGGAATATCGACAGCGTAAGAATCTGACGGTCTATCTGGCGACGCCGCCGTGGGATTTGCACTCAGGCGAAACGGTACAGCTGAAGCTGCAAATTAATAGCCTGCACGGCATTAAATCACTGCATTGGCAGGGGGACACTCAGGCGCTAAGCCTGACGCCGCCGGTTAATGCCAACAGTGCGGATGGCTGGAGCATCATTATGCCAGTGTGGAACAGCGAGCCGGGCGCGGTGAATCGCTGGCGTCTGTCGGTGGTGGTTGAAGATAAATCGGGTCAGCGCGTCTCTTCCAATGAGATCGCACTGGCGCTGACCGAGCCGCTGGTGACGTTTACGGCTCCCGACGTTTCCTGGACGGAATCGCCTTAGAAGATCCGTTCCTGGTGAACCCAGACGGCGGCTTCAACCCGTGATTTCAGCTTCATTTTCTTCAGCATATGTTTCACGTGCACTTTAACGGTGCTTTCGGTGATATCCAGGCGGCGGGCAATCATTTTGTTCGGCAGGCCCTGGGCAATCAGCTTCAGGATATCGCGCTCGCGCGGGGTCAGCTGGCTGATGTCGCGGTCGGACGTGGCGCGATTAGCGCGCAGGCTGGCGGCCAGTACCGGGGTTAACGCTTCGCTTAATACCATTTCGCCTGCAGCGGCCTGCTGCAGCGCTTTCAGCAGATCTTCTGGTTCCATATCTTTCAACAGGTAGCCGTCGGCGCCGCGTTTCAGGGCGGTCACTACGTCCTCTTCATGATTGGAGACGCTGAATACCACTACGCGGCCGGAGAGCGATTTTTCCCGCAGCTTGTCGAGCGTTTCGAGGCCGTTCATGCCCGGCATATTAAGGTCCAGTAGAATCAGGTCCGGATCCAGCGATTCCGCCAGTTCGATACCTTGTTCGCCATTACTGGCTTCGCCGATAACCTGAATGTCCGGCGCCATGCTAACCAGTTGCTTTACGCCAGTGCGCAGCATGGGATGATCATCAATGAGAAGGATGGTTGCCCGTTCCTGTTGACTCATAGGGGTCTCCTTATTGGATTGAAAACGATTTTTCCGGGATAAACGTCACCACGACTTCGGTACCGCCGGTCTCCCGGCGGCGCACCTGACAGTCGCCGCGCAAGCTTTGCGCGCGATCCCGCATAATAATTAAACCGTAATGGTTACTTCGCTCCGCGTTTTCCGGTACCCCGCGGCCGTTATCGGCAACGACTAAACGTACCTGATTATCGCGTTGTGACACGGTCACGGTGACTTCCGTCGCGTTGGCATGCTTCAACGCATTGCTTAACGCCTCGCGGGCGATCTGCAGCAGGTGAATCGCCTGATGCGACGGGACAAAACGCGGCGGCAACTGATAATCCAGTTGTACCGTGAAACCAAAGTGCGCGCTGTACTCCTGACAGCTGGCCTCCAGCGCCGGGCGCAGACCCGCCTCGGTAAGCTGCAGGCGGAAGGTGGTTAACAGCTCCCTTAGCTGCGCCCATGAGGTATTGAGTTCGTTGCGGATCTGCCCCAACAGCAGCCGGCTTTCATCCGGCAGGCTATCGCCCTGCATCTGCAGACAGCTGACCTGCATCTTCATGCACGAGAGTGACTGGGCGATAGAGTCGTGAAGCTCGCGGGCGATGGTCGCACGCTCTTCCATCACGATGAGCTGCTGCTGTTTTTCCTGATGGCGATCCAGCGCCAGGGTGCTGGTCAACTGCTCCACCAGCGTATCCACCAGTTGCTGTTGGTCATGGCTGAGATGGCGGCCAACCGGCAGCGTTGCCAGCAGAATGCCATATTGATTATGCGCGTCTGAAAGTCGCCATTTCAACGTCGTGCCGCCATCCGGCAGCGGGGGAAGATCGCGCGGACACAGATAGCAGCCTTTATCATCGCATTCGATATCGGAGTGGCAGGCAAACTCCTGATGATTGTCTTCATCCTCGAGGTCATACACCCGCACTTCAATATCACGTAGCAACGTCAGCCCTTGCAGACCGTTCAGCACCGGTGAGATGCGCTCGCACAGCGGGGCGCTGGAGTGTAACCGACGGTTGGCCTGCCATAAAAAGGCCAGGATCTCGTTTTTCTGCTCGAGGCCGGCGGTCTTTTCCTGTACCCGTCGTTCAAGCACGGCGTAGCTTTCCGCCAGCTCTTCCGACATGTTATTCAACGCCATGCCGAGGGTCGCCATTTCGTTGCGCCCGCTAATGTGCGCGCGCTGGGTAAAGTCGCGCTGGCTGACCGCCCGCGCCATACCCAGTAACTGTTTCCACGGTCGCAGCAGACGGGCGCGTAGCCAGATGATGGTAAAGATCAGCAGCAGCGCCATGCCAACGGCGAGGATCCGGTGGATCCAGACCACGCGCTCGATACGCTGTTCGGTGGTGTGGTCGAAAGCGGTCACCAACTGGTCAATACGGTCGACAAAGTCGGCGACATCCTGTGCCACGTCGCTTTGCCTGACGGCCTGTTTCATGCCTGGTCCCAGCGACAACTGCCAATATTGCTGTAGCGCTTTCAGCTGGACTTCCTGGCCGTCACGACGCGCGGAGTATTGCAACTCCGGGCTGAAAACGGTAGCGGTCATATCGTTAAACAGTTTTTGATCGTTGTCCGTTAGCGGAATAGCCGCCAGCAGGCGGTAGCTCTGCATACGCAACGAGCCGGCCTTGTTAATGGCGTGGGCGCTGCCCTGCACCCCATGCACCAGGCGGGCGGATATCGCCATGCCGGCCACGCCGATGATGGTGGCGAGCAGCACGATTAACGCCAGCTGATTAACCAACGTGAGCGGCGTAAAAAGACGTTTTAACATGGAATGGGTGGCTCCTGATGGGTCATCTCTCCGGGAGTGGCGCTTATTCTCAGCTATCCCCTGGAGTATACCCATACCCCTAAGGTATTACTCCTTAATTGTCGGTGGTAGACGCCGTGGTGGGAGGGATAACCAGAAACCCGGCAGCCGCGTGAAAAACCACACTTTTTTTCTCATAATTATCTACTCACTTCGGAGCATGATTTATTTTTGCACAAAATGGCCCGCGCTTTTCCTTTGATTTATATCAACTTACAGCCTTGAGCAACCCCTAAGGTAGCATCAGGAAATATGAATAATCAGAGGTATCTATGAGTCACTCTTCAATCCCGGAGAAGGCTAACAGCTCAGTCATCACCGACTGGCGTCCTGAAGATCCTGAGTTTTGGCAACAGCGCGGCCACCGTGTGGCGAGCCGTAATTTGTGGATCTCCGTTCCCTGCCTTTTACTAGCGTTCTGCGTCTGGATGTTGTTCAGCGCCGTCGCCGTGAATCTTAATAAAGTTGGCTTTCAGTTTACTACCGATCAGCTGTTTATGCTGACCGCGCTCCCGGCCCTTTCCGGCGCATTGCTGCGCGTACCTTATGCCTTTATGGTCCCGCTGTTCGGCGGCCGCCGCTGGACGGCCTTTAGTACCGGCATCATGATTATTCCGTGCGTATGGCTGGGCTTCGCGGTACAGGATACCTCTACGCCGTTTAGCGTGTTCGTGATTATCTCTCTGCTGTGCGGCTTTGCCGGCGCTAACTTTGCATCCAGCATGGCGAACATCAGCTTCTTCTTCCCGAAAGAGAAGCAGGGCGGCGCGCTGGGTGTTAACGGTGGGCTTGGCAACATGGGCGTCAGCGTGATGCAGCTGGTTGCGCCGCTGGTGGTCTCGCTCTCTATCTTTGCCGTATTTGGCGGAAGCGGTAGCGAGCAACCGGATGGCTCAATGCTGTATCTGGAAAACGCCGCGTGGATCTGGGTGCCTTTCCTGATTATCTTTACCCTGGCAGCGTGGTTCTTTATGAACGACCTGTCGGCCTCGAAAGCGTCACTGAGCGAACAGTTGCCGGTACTTAAACGCCTGCATCTGTGGATTATGGCGCTGCTGTATCTGGCGACCTTCGGATCCTTCATCGGTTTCTCCGCCGGGTTTGCGATGCTGTCTAAAACCCAGTTCCCGGACGTGCAGATCCTACACTATGCCTTCTTCGGTCCGTTTATTGGCGCGCTGGCGCGCTCGATGGGCGGCGCGATTTCCGACCGTCTCGGCGGGACCCGCGTGACGCTGGTGAACTTCGTGGTGATGGCTATTTTCTGCGCGTTACTGTTCCTGACTTTGCCGACAAATGGTCAGGGCGGCAACTTCATCGCCTTCTTCGCGGTATTTATGGTGCTGTTCCTGACCGCCGGGCTGGGCAGCGCCTCTACCTTCCAGATGATTTCCGTTATTTTCCGTAAGCTTACGATGGATCGCGTGAAAGCGCAGGGTGGTAGCGAAGCGCAGGCGATGCGTGAAGCGGCAACGGATACCGCCGCGGCGCTGGGCTTTATTTCGGCGATTGGCGCGATCGGTGGTTTCTTTATTCCGAAAGCATTTGGTATTTCGCTGGATCTGACCGGCTCGCCGGCCGGGGCAATGAAAGTCTTCCTCGTGTTCTATATTGCCTGCGTAGTGATCACATGGGCGGTATACGGCCGTAAACAGAAATAAGTCTTTTCTTAACGGTAAGTGACAGGGCGCGCCACAGGGTGCGCCCTTTTTATTATTTGTTGTTAGTTACAACATACTTTTAATCTGCGCAAGGTTGTTGAATTCAGGGAGATAACTATCGATATGCTATCTACCACTTAATACCTAAGCGTGGCATAAATCCCGGTTAACATTCTGTCATATTTAAAATAATCCTTATAAAACAATTGGATATTTAATAAATATCGTTACTACTTTGGTGGTATCTGCGGGTTGGGTGCGGATTTATAAGCTATTTCGCATTGATCGCCATCAATTCTCCTCCTCCGACATGGCGCTATTTTCGCTGCAAATCCAGCAATGTCGATTTATCAGAGAGCCGTCAGGCTCCATATCAGGAGAAACCCGATGAGTAAATTTCTGGACCGGTTTCGCTACTTCAAACAGAAGGGTGAAACCTTTGCCGATGGGCACGGCCAGCTTCTTAAAACCAACCGGGATTGGGAGGATGGATACCGCCAGCGTTGGCAGCATGACAAAATCGTGCGTTCCACTCACGGTGTGAACTGCACCGGCTCATGCAGCTGGAAAATTTATGTCAAAAATGGCCTGGTCACCTGGGAAACCCAGCAGACCGATTATCCGCGCACCCGCCCCGATCTGCCGAACCATGAGCCACGCGGCTGCCCGCGCGGCGCCAGCTACTCCTGGTATCTGTATAGCGCTAACCGCCTGAAATATCCGCTGATGCGTAAGCGTCTGATGAAGATGTGGCGTGAAGCGAAAGTTCAGCATAGCGATCCGGTTGAGGCATGGGCTTCTATTATTGAAGATGCCGATAAAGCGAAAAGCTTTAAACAGGCCCGCGGCCGCGGCGGTTTTGTTCGTTCTTCATGGAAAGAAGTGAACGAACTGATTGCCGCCTCAAACGTCTACACCGTCAAAACTTACGGTCCAGACCGCGTGGCAGGCTTCTCGCCAATCCCGGCGATGTCTATGGTTTCCTACGCGTCCGGCGCCCGTTACCTGTCGTTGATTGGCGGTACCTGCCTGAGCTTCTACGACTGGTACTGCGACCTGCCGCCGGCCTCGCCGATGACCTGGGGCGAACAGACCGACGTGCCAGAATCCGCCGACTGGTACAACTCCAGCTATATCATCGCCTGGGGTTCCAACGTCCCGCAGACCCGTACCCCGGACGCGCACTTCTTTACCGAAGTTCGCTACAAAGGGACCAAAACCGTGGCGATTACTCCGGACTATGCCGAAATCGCCAAGCTGTGCGATCTGTGGCTGGCGCCGAAGCAGGGTACCGATGCCGCGATGGCGCTGGCGATGGGCCACGTCATGCTGCGTGAGTTCCACCTCGATAAACCGAGCCAGTACTTCACCGATTACGTACGTCGCTACACCGACATGCCGATGCTGGTTATGCTCGAAGAGCGCGACGGCTACTATGCCGCTGGCCGTATGCTGCGCGCTGCCGACCTGGTTGACTCCCTGGGCCAGGAGCAGAATCCGGAATGGAAAACCGTCGCCTTTGACGAGAAGGGCGAAATGACCGTACCTAACGGTTCTCTGGGCTTCCGCTGGGGTGACAAAGGCAAGTGGAACCTCGAGCAGCGCGATGGTAAAACCGGCGAAGAGATTGAACTGCGTCTGAGCCTGCTTGGCAGCCACGACGATATCGCCAACGTCGGCTTCCCATACTTTGGCGGCGAAGGTTCCGAGCATTTCAACAAAGTCGACCTCGAAAACATTCTGCTGCACAAACTGCCGGTAAAACGCCTGCAGATGGCCGACGGCTCCACCGCGCTGGTGACCACCGTTTATGACCTGACCATGGCGAACTACGGCCTGGAGCGCGGTCTGAACGATGAAAACTGCGCCACCAGCTACGATGACGTCAAAGCGTACACTCCGGCCTGGGCAGAAAAAATCACCGGCGTACCCCGCGCGCATATCATCCGTACTGCTCGTGAATTTGCCGATAACGCCGATAAGACCCATGGCCGCTCGATGATTATCGTCGGTGCGGGCCTGAACCACTGGTTCCACTTGGACATGAACTACCGCGGGCTGATCAACATGCTGATCTTCTGCGGCTGCGTTGGCCAGAGCGGCGGTGGCTGGGCGCATTACGTTGGTCAGGAAAAACTGCGTCCGCAGACCGGCTGGCAGCCGCTGGCGTTCGCCCTCGACTGGCAGCGTCCGGCACGCCACATGAACAGTACATCGTACTTCTATAACCACTCCAGCCAGTGGCGTTATGAAACGGTCACCGCGCAGGAACTGCTGTCGCCGATGGCGGATAAATCCCGCTACAGCGGACATCTGATCGACTTCAACGTGCGCGCTGAGCGTATGGGCTGGCTGCCGTCGGCGCCGCAGCTGGGCGTGAACCCGCTGCGTATTGCTGACGAAGCGAAGAAAGCCGGCATGACGCCGGTCGATTACACCGTGAAATCGCTGAAAGAGGGGTCTATTCGCTTTGCGGCCGAACAGCCGGAGAACGGTAAAAACCATCCGCGTAACCTGTTTATCTGGCGTTCCAACCTGCTGGGTTCCTCCGGTAAAGGCCATGAATACATGCTCAAGTACCTGCTGGGTACCGAGAATGGTATTCAGGGCAAAGACCTTGGCAAGCAGGGCGGCGTGAAGCCGGAAGAAGTTGAATGGCGGGATAACGGTCTCGACGGCAAACTGGATCTGGTCGTTACGCTCGACTTCCGTCTGTCGAGCACCTGTCTGTACTCTGACATCGTGCTGCCGACCGCAACCTGGTACGAAAAAGACGACATGAATACTTCGGATATGCATCCGTTTATTCACCCGCTGTCTGCCGCCGTTGACCCGGCCTGGGAATCCAAAAGCGACTGGGACATCTATAAAGGTATCGCTAAGAAATTCTCTGAAGTCTGCGTAGGCCACCTCGGCAAAGAAACCGACGTCGTGACGCTGCCGATTCAGCACGATTCCGCCGCAGAAATGGCGCAGCCGTTTGACGTTAAAGACTGGAAAAAAGGCGAATGTGACCTGATCCCAGGTAAAACCGCTCCGCATATTATTCCGGTCGAGCGCGATTACCCGGCGACCTACGAGCGCTTCACCTCTATCGGCCCGCTGCTGGAAACCATCGGCAACGGCGGTAAAGGTATCGCCTGGA
This sequence comes from Klebsiella sp. CN_Kp091, assembly GCF_040065095.1. Classification (NCBI taxonomy): domain Bacteria; kingdom Pseudomonadati; phylum Pseudomonadota; class Gammaproteobacteria; order Enterobacterales; family Enterobacteriaceae; genus Klebsiella; species Klebsiella sp. CN_Kp091. The sequence goes on from NZ_JBEAIO010000007.1 coordinate 140,681, forward strand.
ATACCCAGAGCGAGATGGATCTGCTGCGTAAGCTCAACTACACCAAGGCGGAAGGCCCGGCGAAAGGCCAGCCGAAGCTGGAGACCGCTATCGACGCCGCCGAGATGATCCTCACTCTGGCGCCGGAAACCAACGGTCAGGTAGCCGTGAAGGCGTGGAAAGCGCTGAGCGAATTTACCGGCCGCGAGCATGCGCACCTGGCGCTGAATAAAGAAGACGAGAAGATCCGCTTCCGCGATATTCAGGCGCAGCCGCGTAAGATCATCTCCAGCCCGACCTGGTCTGGCCTGGAAGACGAACATGTCTCCTATAACGCTGGCTACACCAACGTTCACGAGCTGATCCCGTGGCGTACGCTGTCCGGCCGTCAGTCGCTGTATCAGGATCACCAGTGGATGCGCGACTTTGGCGAAAGCCTGCTGGTCTATCGTCCGCCGATTGACACCCGTTCGGTGAAAGCGGTGATGGGCGAGAAGTCCAACGGCAATAAGGAGAAGGCGCTGAACTTCCTGACGCCGCACCAGAAGTGGGGGATTCACTCGACCTACAGCGATAACCTGCTGATGCTGACCCTGTCGCGCGGCGGGCCGATCGTCTGGATGAGCGAAGCGGACGCGAAAGATTTGGGTATCGAAGATAACGACTGGATCGAAGTATTTAACGCCAACGGCGCCCTGACGGCGCGTGCGGTAGTGAGCCAGCGCGTACCGGCCGGAATGACCATGATGTACCACGCGCAGGAACGTATCGTTAACCTGCCGGGCTCTGAAGTCACCGGTCAGCGCGGCGGTATCCACAACTCGGTTACCCGTATTACGCCAAAACCGACCCATATGATCGGCGGCTACGGCCACCTGGCGTACGGCTTTAACTACTATGGCACCGTCGGTTCCAACCGCGATGAGTTTGTTGTGGTACGTAAGATGAAGAACATTAACTGGTTAGACGGCGAAGGTAATGACCAGGTACAGGAGAGCGTAAAATGAAAATTCGTTCACAAGTCGGCATGGTGCTGAATCTCGATAAATGCATCGGCTGCCATACCTGCTCCGTAACCTGCAAAAACGTCTGGACTAGTCGTGAAGGGATGGAGTACGCCTGGTTCAACAACGTAGAAAGTAAGCCGGGCGTCGGTTTCCCGAACGACTGGGAAAACCAGGAAAAATGGAAAGGCGGCTGGATCCGCAAAATCAACGGAAAACTGCAGCCGCGTATGGGCAACCGCGCGATGCTGCTGGGTAAAATCTTCGCCAACCCGCATCTGCCGGGAATCGATGATTACTACGAGCCGTTTGATTTTGACTACCAGAATCTGCATAACGCGCCGGAAAGCAAACATCAGCCGATCGCCCGTCCGCGCTCGCTGATTACCGGCCAGCGGATGGACAAAATTACCAGCGGCCCGAACTGGGAAGAGATCCTCGGCGGCGAGTTTGAAAAACGCGCCAAAGACCAGAACTTCGAAAATATGCAGAAGGCGATGTACGGCCAGTTCGAAAACACCTTCATGATGTATCTGCCGCGCCTGTGCGAGCACTGCCTGAACCCGGCGTGCGTCGCGACCTGCCCGAGCGGCGCCATCTATAAGCGTGAAGAGGACGGTATTGTCCTGATCGACCAGGACAAGTGCCGCGGCTGGCGTATGTGCATCACCGGTTGCCCGTACAAGAAGATCTACTTCAACTGGAAGAGCGGGAAATCCGAGAAATGCATCTTCTGCTACCCGCGTATTGAATCAGGCATGCCGACGGTGTGTTCCGAAACCTGTGTGGGCCGTATCCGCTATCTCGGTGTCCTGCTATACGACGCGGACGCGATTGAAAACGCCGCCAGCACCGAGAACGAGAAAGATCTGTATCAGCGTCAGCTGGACGTCTTCCTCGATCCAAACGATCCAAAAGTGATTGAGCAGGCGTTAAAAGATGGCGTCCCGCAGGGGGTCATTGAAGCCGCGCAGCAGTCGCCGGTTTACAAAATGGCGATGGACTGGAAGCTGGCGCTGCCGCTGCACCCGGAATATCGCACCCTGCCAATGGTCTGGTATGTGCCGCCTCTGTCGCCGATTCAGTCCGCCGCCGATGCGGGCGAACTGGGTAGCAACGGGATCCTGCCGGACGTAGAAAGCCTGCGTATTCCAGTCCAGTATCTGGCGAATCTGCTGACCGCGGGCGATACCCAGCCGGTACTGTTGGCGCTGAAACGTATGCTGGCGATGCGCCACTTCAAACGTGCGGAAACCGTCGACGGCGTCGTTGATACCCGCGCGCTGGAAGAGGTGGGGCTGAGCGAAGCGCAGGCGCAGGAGATGTACCGCTATCTGGCCATCGCTAACTACGAAGACCGTTTCGTGGTGCCGAGTAGCCATCGTGAACAGGCCCGCGATGCCTTCCCGGAGAAGAGCGGCTGCGGCTTTACCTTCGGCGATGGTTGCCACGGTTCTGATAGCGAATTCAACCTGTTCAACAGCCGTCGTATCGACGCCATTGACGTTACCAGCAAAACGGAGCCGCACTCATGATTGAACTCGTGATTGTGTCGCGTCTGCTCGAATACCCTGACGCTGCCTTATGGCAGCATCAGCAGGAGATGTTCGAGGCTCTCGCGTCATCGGAAAAACTCGCCAAAGAAGATGCCCAGGCGCTGGGCGTTTTCCTGCGCGATTTAGTGGCTCAGGATCCGCTGGACGCCCAGTCTGCGTACAGCGAGCTGTTTGACCGCGGCCGTGCTACTTCGCTGCTGCTGTTTGAACATGTCCACGGCGAGTCCCGCGATCGCGGGCAGGCGATGGTCGACCTGATGGCGCAGTACGAGCGCCACGGCCTGCTGCTGGATAGCCATGAGCTGCCGGATCACCTGCCGCTGTATCTGGAGTATCTGGCGCAGCTGCCGGAAGAGGAAGCGCTTGGCGGCCTGCGGGACGTTGCGCCGATCCTCGGCCTGCTCAGCGCGCGTCTGCAACAGCGCGAAAGCCGCTATGCGATGCTGTTCGAGCTGCTGTTGAAGCTTGCCAATACACAGGTCGATAGCCAGAAAGTGGCGGAGAAGATCGCCGACGAGGCCCGCGACGATACACCGCAGGCGTTGGATGCCGTTTGGGAAGAAGAGCAGGTCAAATTCTTTGCCGACCAGGGCTGCGGCGAGTCGGAGATTTCCGCTCACCAGCGTCGTTTTGCCGGAGCCGTGGCCCCGCAATATTTGAATATCTCTAACGGAGGACAGCACTAATGCACTTCCTGAATATGTTCTTCTTTGACATTTATCCGTACATTGCGGGTTCGGTGTTCCTTATTGGCAGCTGGCTGCGCTACGACTACGGTCAGTACACCTGGCGCGCCGCCTCCAGTCAGATGCTGGATCGTAAAGGGATGAACCTGGCGTCAAACCTGTTCCATATCGGGATCCTGGGTATTTTCGCCGGTCACTTCCTCGGCATGCTGACCCCGCACTGGATGTATGAGTCCTTCCTGCCGATCGACGTGAAGCAGAAGATGGCCATGTTTGCCGGCGGCGCGTGCGGCGTGATGACGTTGGTGGGCGGTTTACTGCTGCTTAAGCGCCGTCTGCTGAGCCCACGCGTTCGCGCTACCACCACCACAGCGGATATTCTGATCCTCTCGTTGTTGATGGTGCAATGCGCGCTGGGACTGCTGACCATTCCATTCTCCGCCCAGCATATGGACGGTAGCGAAATGATGAAACTGGTCGGTTGGGCGCAGTCGGTGGTCACCTTCCACGGCGGAGCTTCGCAGCATCTCGATGGCGTGGCGTTTGTCTTCCGCGTTCACCTGGTGCTGGGGATGACGCTGTTCCTGCTGTTCCCGTTCTCTCGTCTGGTTCACATCTGGAGCGCGCCGGTCGAGTACCTGACGCGCAAATACCAGATTGTGCGCGCGCGTCGCTAGTTCATTCGCGACGGCTGACTCACCCCGCCATGGCGGGGTTTTTTTTCGCCCCAACCAAGGTTGTTGCCGGCAGCGGCAAGCAGAATCAGTACCCCTCCAGCCAACTGCAGCGGCGCCAGCGCATGATGGAAAACCAGATAGTCAACCAGAATGGCCACCAGCGGATAGATAAACGAGAGCGAACCGGTGACCGGCGTCGGCAATTTTTGAATCGCGCTATATAAAAGCTGGTACATAATCCCGGTATGGACGATGCCGAGGATTAACAAATAGCGCCAGGGAAAATGGCTATTAAATTCGGGGTGATGAACCAGCGGTAAAAGCATCACCGTGCCGACGATAACCTGAATAAAAGCGATATGCTGCGCCGGTAGCGGCTGCAGTTTGCGGGCGATAATGGCGGTCAGGGCATAGAAAAATGCCGCGCCTAACGCCAGGATAATACCAGTGACGAGATTATCGTTGTGGGAGGGAGTCAGTTCGCTCGACAGCAGAATCACCACGCCGCCAAAGGCCAGCAGTAACCATCCCCATTTTACTGCGCTTACCTTTTCACCCAGCATCATGCTCAGTAATACCAGCATAAAGGGCTGGGTATTGTAGACCACGGTGGCCATCCCGATAGAAACGCGTGAGTAGGCGGCAAAAAGCAGAAGCCAGTTGATGACCAGCGCGACGCCGCCAAGGATTGCCAGCGCCAGAGTGAGGCGCGTCAGGCGGCTGAAGGGCTGTCGACTTAACAAAATAAACAGCAGTAATGCGACCGCGCCAATAAGACAACGCCAGAACACCACATCAATCACCGGTAACCCTGAGAGCAGCACGAACGCGCCAATCGAGCCGGAAATTATCATCGCCAGACTCATTTGCCAGACACCACGAGAAAGCTGCATATATCACCTCCAGAAGTTTTCCATTATTGTCGTGAAAAGCCTGACAGCTTGATATATCTGAATTAAGGTAAGAACAAATGAATGCCTTTATTTATTAGGTGAAATAAATGGAATACATAATTGATGAAATAGACCGGGCGATTCTTGCCTGCCTGACGCAAGATGCCAGAGTTTCGCTTAAGGTATTGAGTGCGCAGGTGGGATTGACCTCGCCGAGTACCGCCGAGCGGGTAAAACGCCTTGAGGAAAAAGGGGTGATTCAGGGTTATAGCGCGCGGGTTAATCTGGCGGCGTTGGGATATAGCCTGCAGGCATTAGTTCGAGTGAGACCGCTACCGGGATTGCTGCAAAAAGTGGATAAATATATCCAGGCGATGCCGGAGTGTATTGAAAGCGACAAGGTCACCGGAGAGGATTGTTTTGTTATGCGTCTCGTGGTCCGTGATATTGCGCAGTTGGATACGATATTGGATGGTCTCGCGGAGTATGCGCAGTGCAATACGTCGGTGGTGAAGAGTTCACCGGTAAAAAGACGATTGCCCCCGCTGTGAGTTTTCCCGGAGGCGGTGCTGCGCACCTGTCCTGGCTACCAAACGGCACCACCTGTAGCCTCGCTAAGCGAAGCGCGAGCGAGGAGATAGCAGAACAGGTGGCTGAAGAGAGTGCAACAGGAGTGGGGAAGGATTACTCGGCGCTAAAGCGCCTCGCCCTTCGGGCCGTTGCCTGCGGCAGCGTTCTCTCGCTGGCGCTCGAGTCGAACCTTAATCGAAGCTTCTCATCCTTCCCCGTAGGGCAGAACATAGAATATCGTAGGTAGATTAAACTGGGTATGACATGGAGAGATGGTGGTGGGGGAAGGATTACTCGGCGCTAAGCGCCTCGCCCTTCGGGCCGTTGCCTGCGGCAACGTTCTCTCGCTGACGCTCGAGTCGAACCTTAATCGAAGCTTCTCATCCTTCCCCGTAGGGCAGAATATTAAGTATTGTAGGTAGATTAAACTGGGTATGACATGGGGAGATGGTGGTGGGGGAAGGATTCGAACCTTCGAAGTCGATGACGGCAGATTTACAGT